>QHXM01000109.1 GCA_003222945.1 Acidobacteriota bacterium | reverse complement strand
CGCGTAAACTCTCGCAGGAAAACTTTCGCGTCGTCGCGCCGCGCAGTTGCAGCAGACTCCATCGCAGCCGTTTCTATAAAAGGAGCGACCTGAGTCTGTTGGCGTGCGATGACAGTTGGGAGATTGCGCACGGGGAAGAAGGAGAGCGCTAGAAGCCCAGGCTCGCAGCGCACTTCGTCGCCGTCCTTTATCTTTGCGTTTAGAGAGAGCGGCTTGCCGTTATGTGTGAGGTTCAGGTTCTGATCGAAATCCTTGACGCGGTAGTGGCCGTTCGTGCGCGCGAGTTCCAGGACAACGGCGCTCGCGCTTAAATCAGTTGGAAGTGAAGAGGCGCGCAATCTTAGATCGCAATCCTCGCCTGCGCCAATGCGTATCCGGTCTTGCGAAAGAACCTCTGTGTGCTTATCTTCGCCTGCCGCTATATGAATTACTAAACTGCTTGCCATTACAACTCTTCGCGCGCCTACAAAAAACAGAAACTTCCGGGCACTAATCAGGCGACCGTGCAAGACCGCGCTCATACTTTAGCAGTCTCGTCGAACCGGTCGCCCCTCACAAGCCATATTACAATAAGATTCAAGGCGCGAGCAAAGAAACTGAAGAAGGCAAAAGGTAAAGGGTAAAAGTGAGTATGAAAGGTTCGCTTTTCCCTTTTGCCTTCCTATGCTGCGCTCGCTGCTTCCTTCGGTTTCCAGCAAAGAACAGGGCGTCGCGCGGCTGCGGCTTCATCAAGGCGACCTATGCGTGTTGTGTGCGGAGCGTTAATGACAGTTTCAGGGTCTTCGACAGCCTCACGCGCGATTGAATGCATCGCTTCGATGAATTGATCCAGTTCCTGACGACCAACAGATTCCGTTGGCTCAATCAGCATAGCGCCCTGAACGATGAGCGGGAAATAGATCGTCATAGGGTGAAAGCCGTAATCAATCAGACGCTTTGCTATGTCCAGAGTGTGAACGCCCTTTCTGGATTGCCGCTTGTCCGTGAAGACGACTTCATGCATGGGCGGGGCATCAAACGGCTTGTCGTAATCCGAGACCAAGCCGCGCGCAACGTAGCGCGCGTTCAGAACTGCCGCTTCCGTCGCTTCGCGCAAACCATCCGGTCCGTGCGTTTGAATGTAAGCGAGTGCGCGAACCATCATGCCGAAGTTTCCGAAGAAGGCTTTGACGCGACCGATTGATTGCGGGCAGTCGAAGTCAAGACGAAACTTCTCTCCGTCAAGGACTACGCGCGGGACTGGAAGGAAAGGCTCAAGCTCTTTTGTGCAGCAGCATGGACCGCAGCCCGGACCACCTCCGCCATGCGGTGTCGAAAAAGTTTTGTGCAGGTTCAGGTGAATGACATCAACGCCCATGTCGCCGGGGCGCGCAACCCCTACGAGCGCGTTCATGTTCGCGCCGTCCATGTAAACAAGCCCGCCCGCATCGTGAACAATCTTGCATATTTCTTTGATGTTCTTTTCAAACAGTCCGAGCGTGTTCGGATTCGTCAGCATCAAGCCTGCAACATCGCCCGTTGAGCAAAGCTCCCGCAAGTGCTCAAGGTCTGTTAAGCCTTCTGCGGTCGAGCGAATCGTTTTTACTGTAAAGCCCGATAGATGCGCCGAAGCAGGATTAGTGCCGTGCGCGGAATCAGGTATAAGCATGACGCGGCGATTCGCTGACGCGACCTCTCCATCGCGCGCGTCAATGAAGGCGCGAATAATCATAACGCCTGTCATCTCGCCGTGAGCGCCCGCAGCGGGTTGAAGCGATATGCCTGCAAGTCCAGTAATCTCCGAAAGGCTCTCCTGCAATTCGTATATTAGTTGCAGTGCACCCTGCGCATCCTCTTCCGGCGTGAGCGGGTGAAGATTTGCGAAGCCCGCGATGCGCGCGACCCTTTCGTTCAGCCGCGAGTTGTACTTCATTGTGCAAGAGCCTAGCGGGTACATGCCAAGATCAATCGAATAGTTCCACGTTGAGATGCGCGTAAAATGGCGCACAACATCAACCTCGCTCACTTCCGGCAAGCCCTCAAGGTCATCGTCACGACGAAGATTTGAAGGAACGATTTCATCCAATGGCGTTTCATCAACGTCTAGCGGCGGCAGACGATAACCCTTTCGCCCGTTTTGCGAGCGCTCGAAGATCAGGGCTTCGTTCTGTGTGATGTGCGGAGCAGCTTTGGTGATATTAGTTGAGTTCATTATGGCTTTACATGCTCAGGATGTTTCTGTTTTTCTAAACCCTAGTTTGTGTTTTGAATTCGAGGTAAACTCCCCAGTAATATTTCCGCTACTATCTACTTTCCACCAGCCTACAATCGCTTCAATCGGAACGAATTCATCAGGGCCGTATTTGCCCTCAATCTTATAAACATAGCCGTTAGGATTCCGCCGCGCTTCTTCAACTGCTTCAGGTGGATAGTCCATAGGCGATTTCGTTAATCAAGCATTTGATAATTGCTCCAAGCCTTCCACGAGCGCGTCAATCTCCTGTCGCGAATTCGTCTCCGTCACGCAGACCAGAAGATCGTTCGGGCTGTCTTTGTAGTAGCGAGAGAGCGCAAGCCCGCCTGTGATGTTCTTTTCATCTGCCAAATGAGACAGGAGCTTTTTCGCATCCAACGGCGCGCGGACTACAAACTCATTGAAGCGCGGTGCGGAGAAGGGAAGCGAGAAGCCTTCCAAGCCGGAGATTCGCCGCGCCGCGTAAGCAGCCTTTTGAGCGCATTGTAAGGCTACCTCCTGAAGCCCCGCGCGCCCCATAGTCTCCATGTAAATTGTCGCGGCGAGAGCAATCAAGCCTTCGTTCGTGCAGATGTTTGACGTAGCCTTCTCGCGCCGTATGTGCTGCTCGCGCGTTGCAAGTGTCAGGACGAAGCCGCGCCGTCCCTGCTTGTCGTAAGCCTCACCTACTAAACGACCTGGAATCTGCCGAGCGTATTTGTCGCGCGTCGCAAAGAGACCGACAAATGGTCCGCCGAACGAGAGGGGCACGCCGAAAGATTGTCCTTCGGCAACGACAATGTCTGCTCCGCACGCGCCGGGCGAGCGAAGCAGGCCGAGCGAGATGCTTTCAGTTACGGCTACAATAATAAGAGCGCCCGCTGCGTGCGCTCGTTCGGCCAGAGCGCAGACATCTTCTATGCAACCGAAAAAGTTCGGAGATTGAACGACGAGCGCGGCTGTTTTGTCATCAAGCGCATTCAAGCCTTCGTCAGAGATCAATCCTGTCTTCGCATCATAATCAATGCGCTCCAACTCAATGCCGTAATGCTGAACGTAAGTGTTGACGACTTCCATGTATTCAGGATGAATAGCGGCAGAGGTTACGATCTTCTTGCGGCGCGTGATGCGCTCGGCCATCAATACGGCTTCTGCTAGCGCGGTCGAACCGTCGTACATAGAAGCGTTCGCAACGTCCATGCCTGTCAACTGGCAGACAAGGGTTTGAAACTCGAAGATAGCCTGAAGCGTGCCTTGAGAAATCTCAGGTTGATAGGGCGTGTAGGCTGTGAAAAATTCCGAGCGCGAAATCAGATGGTCAACTATGGTCGGAGAGTAGTGAGAATATGCTCCAGCGCCCAGAAAGCTTGGACGGCGCGCCGCCCGGTTGCGAGCGGCCATCTCTTCAAAGCCAGCCAGAAGCTCAATCTCAGAAAGTGCGGCTGGCGTATTTAACGGCCCGTTGAATCTAAGGTCAGCCGGGATGGAGTCGAACAGTTCTTCCGCCGAATTTAAGCCGACGCTGCGGAGCATCTCCGCTCTCTCTTCTGGCGAGTTTGGTATATAGCGCAAATTATTAGTGAAAAGTGAATAGTGAATAGTGAATACGGTTTCTAACTTTTCACTATTCACTATTCACTTTTCATTCCTCCTCGCCTTTCGTGAAATCTTCGTATTCGGCGGCGTTGAGCAGGCTGTCAACTTCGCCGGGGTTGCTCATGCGGATGCGAATCATCCAAGCGTCGCCGTATGGGTCTGTGTTGACCTTCTCAGGTTCGTCCTGCAAGGATTCGTTCACCTCAACGATCTCGCCGCCGACGGGTGTGAAAATCTCCGAGACGGCCTTTACAGATTCGACGGAGCCGAACGATTCGTGGGCCTCAAACTTTTCGCCGACCTTCGGCAGTTCGACATAGACAACGTCGCCCAGAGAGTTCTGCGCGAAATCCGTGATGCCGATTGTGCCAACGTCGCCCTCGACCCTGATCCACTCGTGGTCCTTGCTGTAATGTAAATCCTCTGGAACGTTTGCCATTGATTCTCCTCTGAATGAGTACTGAGGACTGAGTGAAGAAGGTTTCTACTCAGTCCTCAGTACTCATCACTTCTTCTCCCGTTTATAAAAAGGCGTCTTAACTATTGAAGCGCCGACGGCGCGGCCACGAACGTCTATCTGAATCTGCTGGCCTTCGTTTGCGAACTCCGTGGGAATGTAGGCCATGCCAATGTTCTTCTTCAAGTATGGCGCGGGGCTGCCGGAAGTTACACGACCAACCGGCGTGCCGTTAATCAGAACGTCCTGATCGTCGCGCGCAATGCCGCGCTCTGTCATCTCGAACCCGATGAGACGCCGACGTATGCCTTCCTCTTTCTGCTTCGCCAGAGAGTCGCGCCCTATGAAGTCGCCTTTATTCAGTTTGCAAATCCAGCCTAGGTTTGCTTCCAGCAGCGTCGTGGTCTCGTTAATCTCGTGGCCGTAAAGAGCCATGCCTGCTTCAAGCCTAAGAGTATTGCGCGCGGCGAGGCCGCAGGGCAGTACGCCTTCGGACTTACCATAATTTCCTGCTTCGAGAATCTTGTTCCACAGTTGCTCCGCTTTTTCCGATGCAGCGTAAACCTCAAAGCCGTCCTCGCCCGTATAGCCTGTGCGAGAGATTATGGAAGGAACACCGTCAACTTCGCCCTCGCGGAAGTGATAATACTTAATCTCTTCGAGCGGAGTTGAAGTGAGCGTCTGAAGAATGCTTAGAGCATCTGGGCCTTGCAGTGCAATCTGACAATAATCTGCGCTCACATTTTTCAACTCTACATTCTCACCTTTATGATGAGACTTAATCCACTCCCAATCCTTCTCAGTTGTTCCGGCATTCACGACCAGCAGCAGGTGATCTTCTGCGAAGCGATAGACCATCAGATCGTCCACAACAGTCCCTTCGGGTGTTGTCAGAGCGGAATACTGCGCCTGCCCGTCAACGAGTTTCGTCACATCATTTGAAACCAGTCGATTGACGAAGGGAATCGCATCGCTCCCGCGAACATCAATCTCGCCCATGTGCGAGACATCGAAAAGCCCTGCGTGGTTACGCGTGCGAAGGTGTTCTTCGACAGTTCCGGCAGGGTATTGAACGGGCATATCCCACCCGCCGAAATCAACCATGCGCCCGCCCATCTGGCGATGCACAGCGTTAAGCGAAGTCTGTTTGAGAGCGGGCGCTGCGGACAAAGCGTGCCTCCTCTGGACACCTCTCGGCTACAAGACAGGAATTTAGGATAAAACTTGATTGAAACGGCAAACTAGCACGCCCGCGCGTAGAGCGTCAAGAACAAGAGGCGGTAGGTTGTGGTTCGGCTTGAGAAGAGATTCACCGCAGAGGCGCAGAGAGCGCAGAGCGGGCGCAGAGTATTATGCTTCTCTGCGTAATCTCTGCGCTCTCTGCGCCTCTGCGGTGAATAATTCGTTGAATATCTCTTCTCATATTTCAAACTGACCCACTACTGATTAAAGACTTGCCTTTGCATATCACCTTTAGTATATAGACTCCTGTCCAGAGATATTTCTAAGCTCGCCTCGCAACGAGTCCGCATCTCTTTGTGTAACTCCTGCCTGGCTGCCTTAGCGGTTAAAATCTAATTCCAACTTGAAGTGAGAATCTAACTAATGAAAAACTGTCCAACATGCAAACATATCTATCCAGATGACGCGCCGAGCTTTTGTCCGCAGGATGGCACGCCCTTAACAGCCGTCGTCGAGTCGAACGTAAACTGTCAAAGATGCGGTTACGCAATTCCGAATGATGCGCCCTTCTGCGCTAACTGCGGAAGCCCTAAGCAAGCCCTTAGCCCTCAATTACAGCAACCCTTTCAGCCACTTACGCCTCAGCCTCAAATGAATCAACCGGGCTACGCCGCGCCCTACGCGCAGAGCACGCAAACTCCGCAAGCGCCTTATCGAGTGCCCGGTCAATTCTCCCAACCGGCAGCAGGTAAACGAAAGCTGGCTGCGTGGCAGATTATCACGGCAATTGTTTTCCTGCTGCTTGGCGTACTACAGATTCTGCGCGGATTTCACATTCTAAGATAGAGAGCTATACAGAAGATCAAGGAGTAAAAAAGTGAAAACCTGTCCCTCGCGCCAGCGAACCTATGCAGATAATGCGCCCGGCTTTTGTCCCCAGGATGGAACACAACTAATTAGCAGCTTTCCCGCTTATCAGCCACAGCCACAAAGGGTAAATGTTTCCGCTCCGCAGATGAGCAATGCGCTGCCTTACAATCAACCATCTTACGTTCAGCCCCTTTCGCAAGTGCCGACGATGCCGCGAGCGATGCCACACAATCCTATGCGCAAGTGGACGCAAATATCCAAGGTCACTCTAATAGTCGCGTGCGCTTTCCTGCTTCTCTTTTTGATAATGGTGGTTAGCCATCACGCAGCTAATCCTGTCGCCATATTAGCAGCCGTCTTCGGCGGGTGCGGCCTGCTCTTCGGAATCATAGGCTTATTCAGTTACGGCAAGCAGGCAGCGACTATTGACGAGATGTTCAAGCAGGCTGGCAATGGCGATGGAATGTTCACGGGCGGGAATCTTCTGGCGCACTGGACCTACTCGCCGCAGGAATGGAGTCAGTTCGTACAGTCGGAAACGGCGCGCAATAGATCGGGCAACCTCGCTGTGCTCTGTATTCTCGGCTTAGTATTTTTGTTCATCATAGTTCGCGCTCTTTTGGCGGCACGCAGTGGCGGAGGGGCGATAGTACTGCTTATCAGCCTAGTCATCTTTGGGGGAATAATGTTGTTCGTGTGGTGGTTTAGCAATGCCGAGATGCGAAACCTGAAAGCGCGAACGACGGGCGAGGCTTACATCTCTCCTACAGGCTTGCTTCTAAATGATCGTTACTATCCCTGGAACGCTGCGGGCATACGCCTGAAGAGTGTCTCTTATGAGCAGGGAAATCCTAACGCCTTGCTCTTCAAGTACCAGCAATGGGGCGCTCAAAATGTCGGTGGGACTGCAATCCCTACCCGGTATGAAAAGAGCGTCCGCGTGCCTGTGCCTATGGGGCGCGAAGCGGAGGCGCAGAACCTGATCACACGTTTTCCCGGATAGTAGAGATTCAACTTGTGTCCCTGAATTACTAAACGAAGAGGATAATCAATGCAACGCTGCCCTGAATGTCACATCTTTTGAAGGCTTTTCGTGTTTAGGCTTTAGAAGTTTCGCTCAGGCACAGCGACCTTCTGCACTACGAAGACAACCCGCATGGTTTCTGGTCGGCGGTCGTAAGAGGCAGGGACGAAGGCAGCGTTCTCTCTGAGAGCCTTCTGAAATTCATCCAGCATACGGCGGTCGCGCGGCGGCTGAACAATGTCTGCGAGAGATGCTCGGCCATTGCCGAAGACATCCGTGACGACGACCATGTCGTCATCGCCTTCGTGATCGTTCGTGTGCAAGTGAGTGAGCGCAGCCAGAGCGCCACGAGGGTTGAGGCTGGGAGACTCTTCATTAAATGGAGAGCGCTGCGCCGCGTAAGCCTCAGCCGTGACCGGCTTGTTGATGTCTGGTCCGTAGCCGCCGACGTAAATAATTCTGACGGACTCTTCATACTCGCGCGCTGCAAGCGCCGCTTCCGTTAGCGCCTGCAAGTGTGGGCGAAGCGCATTGAACATGACGCTGAAGAGAAAGAGGGAAGCGATACAGCCCACTGTGTACGGCAAGATGCGAGGCTTGAGCCAGCGCACGAGTTGAACGCTAAGCGGCAGCGAGGGTTGACGCTCTCTCGCAGAGGCTTCGATAAAAAGTGCCTCGCTGATGGAGGCCGCAAGACCTGCTGGCGGCGCAGGCGCAGTAAGAGCGGCAAGCCCGCGACGAAGAGTTCGCAACTCCTCCAACTCCGCTCGACAAACCGGGCATTCTCTTAAATGCTCGCCGCACGCAGCGCGAACGGGCAGCGCAAGCTGATCGTCAACGTAGAGCGAAAGCGATTGTTGTGTCTCGTGACAAGACATAAAAATGGGTGCTGGGTGTCGGGTGTCAGTTAAAGCCGACTTATCGACATCTGACACCCGATACCCGACCCCTACCTTTCATCGAATGGCTGGCCGACCCCGGCTGCTCCCTTCCGTAAAAGGGAAGCAACGCTTGCGGTCAAGTTTGCGGGCTTGCGGCTTCACTTCTACTCTCTGTGTGCGAGCTATCAAACGGGTGTTGCTGGCCGCGTTTTCAAATGCTCACACTCTCAAAAGAGTTTTCAGTGGCTTCACCCTAACCCTGGACCGTCTTCGTCACTTAGACCCATTGGCACCGAGTTTTGTGAAGCCGGGGCGGGGCAGCCATTCGATTGTGGATTGCGGATTTCGGATTGCGGAAAGACATCTTTCTTCAATCCGCAATACGAAATCCGCAATCCGAAATTACAAAGAGCTTTTAAGTTTGCGGCGCAACTCCATGCGTCCGCGTGCTAGTCTGGATTTCACAGTGCCTATGCTGATTTCGAGCGTGGCTGCGATCTCTTCGTAGCTCATGCCTTCAACGTCGCGCAAGATTACAGTCTCACGATAAGCGCGGCCAAGTGTGCCAAGCGCTCGCTGCAATACCGCTTCGCGTTCGTGAGCGAGCGTCTCCTGCTCCGGGCTTGCGGCGTTTGACCGAAGACGAAGACCGAGCGGATGCTCGTGCTCGTCGCGCTGCTCTTCCAGAGAAAGAGTAGCGTCTCGCCTACGTCTTCGCCACCAGCGCCAGCGGTTGCGCGCCTGATTGATGGCTATGCGGTAAATCCATGTCTTCAAATCCGCATCGCCGCGAAAGCGTTTAATGCTCTGGAAGACACGCAGAAAAGTCTCCTGCGTCAAATCCCTGGCCTCTTCCGTATCCTCCGTCAAACGATAGAGCAGGGCATAGACTTCGCCCGAACGCTCCTCTATCAAACGGTCGAATGCAGCCGACTCGCCTGCTCGTAATCTTTCAATGAACTGCTCTTCGACTGCCGAGCGCACAGCGTCGGAGGGTGCCGAAGCAACCTGCTCCAACTCTTGCCCCCGGAGGGCGATTGGCTCTCCGTAGCTCACACTAAGCGTCCCCCAGCGGCGGGAAGCTCACTTGAAGCGCACTGTCGCTTCCCGGACAGTCGAAACATTAGACTCCAATAAAACAGGCTTTGTTCCAAGATAATTTCAAAGCGTCAAATTAACCGCAGAGGACACAGAGGATTTATAGAGATAAGAAAACTCGGTTTCTAAATTAGAAATGTCCAATCTGCTATTTCAGATTTCTAATGTTCTCCTCTGTGCCCTCTGTGTCCTCTGTGGTTAATTTCCGCGTCTTAAGCGCGAGCGTAGCACGCTCCATTCTATCGGTCAAACTCCTTCTCAAGTGCCTTGCTTGACAAGCGAAAGAGGCGACCGCTAGAGTGTCTCTTTCGCATTAATCACCCTGAAATGAACGCTGTTGACTGTGCGTTCTTGCGAGAGGAAGAGAAGTGGCAAAGTATAAAAAGAAGCGTGCGCGCGAACTCAAGCACGACAAGTTCCGCGATACGACAATGAACTATGTTGATCGTGCCGCGCACAAGCTTGAGGGCAAGGGACGCACGATTCTCTACGCTATAGCTGCGCTCATCCTGATTGGACTCGCTGCGTGGGGCGTAATGGCATGGCGTGGAAAGAAGACGGACGAGGCGAGCCTTGCCCTAGGTCACGCTATAAAGACTATGCAAGCTCCCGTCATGGCTACACCGATTCCCGGCTCTACGGAACAAAGCTTTCGCACTGAAAAAGAGCGCGCACAAAAAGCGCTCGAAGAGTTTCAGAAAGTAGCTGCAAGCTACGGAGGCCCTACGGGCGAGATGGCGCGCTACTTCGCAGCCACAAATCAACTCGTGCTGGACCGTGAAAAGGGGATGGCCGGGTTGGACGCGCTAACCAAGAGCAGTAATCAAGACGTTGCGGCGCTCTCGAAGTTCGCGCTCGCTCAGGCCAAAGAAGCAGCAGGAAAGTTCGACGATGCGGCTGCGCTCTACAGCGACCTTGCCAAGCAGAACAGCACTATCATCACGCCCGATACTGCCAATCTTAGCCTCGCGCTCGTTTATGAAAAGATGCCGAACAAAAAGCAGGAGGCCACAGACCTTCTTTTCAACATAATCGAGAATTCGCGCAAGGCTAAGGACAAGAACGGCAAACCTCTCCCCGAATCCGCCGCCTCGCGCAAGGCCGCAGACGAGTTGGAGAAACTCGACCCGGCACGCTTCGCCCAACTCTCGCCTCCACCTTTGCCTGAAAATTTCGCAGTACAATAATTCGATTGCGGATAACGGACCGGCGGAATGCGGATTGAGAAAGAAGAACGCTTCCGTCTTCTTAAATCCGCAATCCGCATTCCGCAATTGATCTGATGGACAACCTGACGCACTCGCTGGTCGGACTTGCTGCTGCGAAGGCTGGAATGGAGCGTTGGTCTCCGATGGCGACGGCTGTTTGCGTGCTGGCTTCTAATGCGCCGGACATAGATATTCTTGCGACGCTCGGCGGCAGGTGGTTTTATCTACACAATCATCGCGGTATCACTCATTCAATTGTAGGCACGCTCGCGCTCGCGCTTCTGATTCCGGTCCTCTTTTACGCAGGCGATTTTCTGTATGCGAAGATTCGCAAACGGCAGCGGCGCGTCAAATTTCTTGGCCTTCTTCTGGCTTCGCTTATCCTGAGCGCGAGCCATCTTCTGATGGATTGGACGAACAACTACGGCGTGCGACCGCTTCTGCCCTGGAGCGGGCGGTGGTACTACGGCGATCTTTGTTTCATCGCAGACCCCTGGATTTGGTTGACGGTCGGAGGCGCAAGCTTTCTTCTCACATCGAAGCGAACGTGGCAGAAGATTTTCTGGGCAGCGCTCGCGCTCCTTTTAACTGTGCTTGTCTTTCTCTTTCCGCTCGAAAACGCAGGCGTGACGTATCCAAACGTTTTCCGCGTTCTATGGATTGCAGCAACACTCGCGCTTATCTTTACAGGCTGGAAGACGCGGCTTGTCTCTCATTATGGAAACAAGATTGCGCTCGTCGCGCTTGCTCTAGTCATAGTTTACTGGGGTGGGCTTGCGCTCGCGCACCGCGCTGCGCTCTCGAGGGCTGAAGCAGTCGCGGAGAACTTGGCCTTGCACAATAATGAAAAGCTTGGACGAATCGCAGCGATGCCCGTGCTCGCAGACCCTTTCAGATGGCAGTGCGTAGCGGACACGGACCGCTCGACTTATCGCTTCTATATTTCTTTGCTTGGAAGCGATGAAGATTCGTTGAGTACAGCGTTCAGATTTGAAAAGCCGCGCGAGCAAGAGGCCGAAGCGGTTGAGCGCGCAGCTAAAGATGAGCGGGCGGGCGTCTTTCTGGACTTCGCGCGTTTTCCTGCCGAGAGCGTCGAAGGAGATTGTTTGAGCGGACTGCTCGTAGAATTCGCGGACTTACGCTACACTGAGCCTGGAAGGTCGCAACGCGGCACATTCTCGCTTAACGTGACGGTTGATTGCGATGCTGAGATGGAAGAGAAGAAGTGAGAGCGGACCAGCCGGAAATACCGAGCGCTGTAGTTGACGCAGCGAAAGAGCGTATCGTTCCTCCAGCGACGCGTGCGCGACTTGCAAGCGTGCGGGTCTCGCCCGGCGGCTATCTGGCAGCCGTCTGCATACAGACCTTCGCCGCAACGCTACTACTTCGCGCAGAGTATGACGCAGCATCTCTTATCGCAATCGCTCTGGCATGGATAGTCACACCCATTCTTGCCTTCACGGACCGCATCAATTTTGACGGCCAAACTCTCGCCCGCAAAGGTCTGATTCCTCTTCTAATCAGATTCATCAAAGGAAATTCTCTTAGTCTGAGCATCGAAGAGATAGAGCGGGTTGAGACGAGCGCGGTCAGAACACTTCGCCGCAACGGGCGCGTGCGTTATCGCTATCGAAGCGAAGTGTCGGGCAAAGGCCGAAGCTTCATCTTCGCTTCCGGCGGCGACTCATATCGCAGGATGATCCGCACGCTCTTACCGCTTCTGGGCTACGACAAGGTGGACGCGCGTTCGAGCGAGATGCGCGACTACCTGACGGACGCGCGCACGCTCCGCGTCAATCTTGAGATGCTGAGGATCGCTCCGCCCGAAGTGCTCGAAGAAGCTAAGAACGAATTTGAGAGCAACGGGAAAAAGGATGCTCGCCAAAAACGACCTGAGTGGACAGGGCCTTCCGCAATTGATGTAGAGCGCGGACGACTGCTTCGCTTAGCAGCCAATGAACTGCGCGCGCAGGGGCGTCTGCGCGAGGCGGCAGAAGCATTTCGCCGCGCGTTCAAATTCATCGAGCGCGACGGCTGGCTGATCTACGAGTTTGCGCGCTTTCTTCGCTCGCAAGCTGGCGCGACGCGCGATGCACGCATGATGAGGCGCTCGCGCGCTTGTCTTCGTTTAGCAATTCTCAGGGCAAGCGACGATGCCGCGCTGCTCTCGCGCATAGGCGAGAGCTTTTACGAGTACGGTGAGCTTACACAGGCCGCTAGCGCATTCCGTCGCGCGCTTGAACTGAACTCGCGCGCCTTCCGAGCAGAGATAGGACTTGCGGAGATAGCGCTCAGAAACGGAAAGCTTGCGCACGTCGTTCATCACTACGATGCTGCCGCGCGCATCGCTCCTGACGAAGCGTTGACGCGATATGCGCGGCGCGAGTCAGACTATTATGCGCGTCTAAATAACGACGACGATTATCTGGCGGCGGAGTTAAGACGTATAAACTGGTTGCAGAATCTACAGCGCGCAAAGCGACTTGCGGCGCGCATGACGCTCGCAAGCGTTCTGCTAGCGCTCATCGGACCATCGTTAGATCAAGCGCTCGAAAACATTGGCTGGGCGCTCGCCACCTCCTCGCTCATAGCATGGCTCAGCGTCGCTCTCATCACAAGGCTCTTAGCGCCGAGACGAAAAGTAAGAACCACAGAATAAGGTAAAAGGTAAAAGGCAAAAGGAAGAGAAGAGGCTTGCCCTTCTTCACGTTTGCCTTTTACCTTTTACCTTTTTCCTTACGCCTCCGGCGTTGTCTTCTTCGCGCGCGGCGCTCTTTTCGTTGCGGTCTTGCGCGTAGTCGTTTCGCCCTCTTTCTTCGCGCCTCTGGTGGTCTTGGGTTTTTGAGTGATGACGGATTCGGCTATCTCCGAGACTGCGGAAGCGGCGTCCGTCACAATGTCGCCAATGCCGGAGACAATGCTTGAGCCTACCTCGCGCACGGGCGTTGTGCTCTCGCTTGAGCCTGCTGCGGCTGCGGCTGCGCGTTGTAGAGGTTGATTGCCGGTTTCAGGATTGAGAAATGAATCCCAGCGATAGCGCGGCTGCTCTCGCTTCGCTTCAAGTCGCTTGAAGACAAGAGCGGTCACAGCATTCGTCACCCAGTTGTGATAGAACTCGCCGACTGATACAAGCTCAGCATCCGGCGCAGGATTCATAAAGTCAATCGCGAAGGGCACGCCGTCCTTAATCGCAAACTCTACAGTGTTGATGTCGTAGCCGAGCGCGCGGCAGAGCGTCCTCACGTCGTTCGTGATTCGGTCGGCCAGTTCAGCCGAAAGATAGTTTGGATCATTTATGTACTGCTCGCCAGACAGATAAGGCTTCGTCGGATCATAAGGCATAATCATTACCTCTTCCTGCCCTATGCAGTAGCAGCGAACGAACTGGTCGAATTGGATGAATTCCTGCAAGGTCATGCAGAGCGTTCCTGTCTGGTCGTACTCGAACCAGAGTTCTTCGAGCGAGTTGACGCGCGAGACATTTTTCCAGCCTCCGCCGTCAAAGGGTTTCATAATCGCTGGCAAGCCGATGTAGTCAATGATGCCTTCCCAATCAAGAGGGAATTCCAGATTGCGCAGGCTCTCGCTCGTGATGCCTTTGATGTAATCTTTTTGAGGGAGCAGAACCGTTTTAGGAATGGCAACGCCGAGCTTTGCTGCGAGCGAGTAGTTGAAGAACTTATCATCGGCGGACCACCAGAAGGGGTTGTTGATGATAAACGTTCCTTCCAAAGCAGCGCGTTTCAGAGACGCGCGGTAGAAGGGGACTTCGTGCGAGATACGGTCAATGATTAGATCGTACTCGCGCCCCTGATCGAAGCGAACGCCGCCCAATTTTATATATTCTGCGACCGTCTCGCCCTGGCCTCGTTCGTTGATGTTGCGTATGAGTGCCTCTGGAAATGTCTGCTCGCGGCCAACTAGAATTCCTACTTTCTTCATAACTGCAAGTTCCTTTCAAAAAGCGCAATAGGCAGGCGATTCTCAATCGTAATTCAAAGGCGGCCTGCTATTGTTCGCTTGGTCATATAGGTTGAAAACCGTGCACTCTACAAGCCTGCCAGGGCAGTTGTCAATCTGCGGCGGGCATCCGCGCACGCCCTTTTATCATCCATAACATTTGCTGGAATAAGCAAACGGGCAACATACTTTTACTGGCGGCTGTGTTAGAATTATTCAAACGGACGGACTTAGCTTTCCCCGAATAAGCAGCCGTTTCCGAAATTCCTGATTTACTCGTAAGGAGACAGTTTTTCAAGTGCCGCGACCCATCATAAACTTCGCCCTCATGTTCGCGCTCATCAGTTTGGCTTTGGTTTTTTCAAGACCTACGAGCGCTCAAAACCCTTCGGGCCAGCAGACAAAAGGTGTTGCAACTGCGCCTAAGCCAACTCCAACGCCTAAGCCGACTCCGCAACAAAAAGTTGACCCTAACAATTTAACTGCGGAGCAGATCGTTGAGACGACCATTGCTATTTACGGCTCGCGTCCGGGACTTCAGCAGGTCCGGCGAAACGGCTGGGAGCGAGGGCGAATGACCAGCATACTGAACGACGGGCATACCGAGGATAGCACTTACGAGCGCCGCTTCATACGCGGCGAGAGTGTGGACAAAGATAAGATTCGATTGGATCAGAAGACGCCCAATCTCGAATACTCACTCGTCTATGGCGAAGGTAAAACGTGGGGATTGCTGAACGGCTCAATGTTCACGCCGCGCTCCGAAGCCACCACGAATTTTCTGTCACAGTTGTGGCATGGCCTCGACGCGCTACTTCGTTACAAGGAGAACGGCTCGACCATCACGCTCGCCGGAAAAGATAAGCAGCAGAATATAGACCTCTACATAATAGACCTCGTGGACAAGCAGCAGCGCAAGACGCGCTACTACATC
>QHXM01000108.1 GCA_003222945.1 Acidobacteriota bacterium | reverse complement strand
GCGCCGCGCGTGCAGATGCGCTAGCCCGTCCAGGATACCCAAAGTTATCTCAACCGCCGCTTCAAGCGTCGGCGCTTTGCCGCCATGCTCTTTTAACCAATCCGCAAGCGAACCATCCGGCGCAAACTCGCTGACAATTACGACCTGCTCATCGTAAATATCCGCATCGATAATAGGCAGCACGTTCGGATGGCCGCTCGCCTCGACCCACACCGCTGCTTCACGCTTGACGGCTTCTAGGTCTATGTCGTCGTCGTTCGGCAACTTCAGAGCGACCTTCGTGGCAGCGAGCGTAGTACGCTTCTCAGCCAGCCACACGACGCCAAACGTCCCGCGTCCAAGCCTGCGAACGAGCGTGTACGGCCCGATCTTATCTCCAGCGCGAATCATAGCGGTTGGCCGTCAGACAATACCTTCAAGCTGATCTTCCAGACCGGCGAAAATCTCTCGCAACTTCTCAAGCACATTTGCATCTGCTTTCCAGAATCCGCGCCCCTGCGCTTCCAATAACCTTCCGACGAGCGAGCGCGCAGAGTGCGGGTTTAGGTTTCTCAAGCGATCAAGCATCTCTTCGTCGAGCACGAAGGTCTTTGCGACTTCCGTATAGACCCAATCCTCAACAGCATCTGCCGTTGCGGACCAGCCGAAGGTGTTGCTGATGTGGTTTTCGATTTCAGCTACTCCGCGAAATCCGTGCTTGAGCATCCCTTCATACCATTTCGGGTTCAAGGTTTTGGCGCGAGTCTCAAGGCGCACGGTCTCTTCGAGCGAGCGTATTTTGTGATCGGCTGAGAGTGAATCGGAAAGGTAGATAGCCGGACGAACGCGCGCACGTTTTTCAACTGCCTTCGATATGCCTCCCAGGTATTCAAAATAATGATCCACGTCCGTGATGCCTATCTCGAACGTGTCTATGTTCTGGTATGCAGCTTCTACCCGCGTGAGTGCGCGTTCCATCGCGCGGCGCGCTTCGCGTCCCTCGACCGCGTTTCCTTTCGCATCGCGCCCGTAAGCGAAGCACTTGCGCGTGACGAACAGATCGCCGAGCGCGGAGTCCTGCTCCCACTGAGAATCCATCACCATGAAGTTGACGTTCGTTCCGTAATTGCCCGGCGCGTTTGAGAAGACACGCAATGCCGCTTCGTCAAACGCGCACGCGTCCGCCCTCATCTGCTCTTCTATATTGCGGCGCACATAGTTCATCTCTAAAGGTTCATCCAACAAAGCGACTGCGCGGACAGCCTTGTCCAGAAGATTCATCGTCGCGCCAAACAGGTCTCGGAAGATTCCAGAAACAGTCATCACGACATCAATGCGCGGGCGGCGCAATCTTTCAAGCGGGATTACTTCAATATTGGTCGCGCGGTTCATTGCATCACGTGAGGGGCGCACGCCCAGCAGCCACAGAGCCTGCGCAACGCCCTCGCCCTGCGTCTTGATGTTATCCAAGCCCCACAGGACCAGCGCCATAGCATTCGGATAGCGTCCGTGCTCTCGCAGATGACGTTCGAGCAGACGATTTACCGTGCCTTCCGCTCGCGCGTAAGCGATCTCTGAAGGGACTGTGTAAGGATTGACGGCGTGCGTGTTTCTTCCCGTCGGAAGGATTTCGGGGTTCTGCACTATGTCCGCGCCCGGACCAGACTCAATGTACTCGCCGCGAAGAGCGCGAGAGAGACTTTCAAGCTCCTGATTCTCGGAAAGCTGCTCAAGAATCTTTGATAGAAGTGAAAAGATTGGACGCGACTCTTCCCTTTTCACACGCGCAGTCTCTTCAAGCCAGGTGCACGATGCTTCTTCTCTCGCATTAACGAAAAGTTCTATCGCCGCCTGAACAACCTCGTCAACGCGCTCACGCTCCTTCAAACGCAACACGCTTTGCTTGCTCGCTTCCAGCAATTGCGCGTAAGGGCCAAACCCCAGACCTTCCGCAACAAGATCAGGCAACGCACGCGCGCCCGATTCCGGCCTGTCGAAAGAAGCGACCATGCGCAGCATGTCAACGTTTGCGGCCTCTTCAGCCACGCGCCCGAAGACATGCAGACCGGTAGGGATAAGCCGCTGCTCTATCTCCAGGACCTGCTCGCAAAGCTCAAGCACGCGACGGTCGCGCGCCGAAGCCGATTGCAGCGCCTCATTTGTCTGGCTTTTCTCGCTCACAATATTGCTGATGCTGGGAGCGCAGGCATCCTTGCCTGCGCTCCCAGGTAAACGTAACTCGCGCCCAAAGCGTCCGCCAGTTTCACCGCTTCACCCCCTGATGTAAAACGGTTCTGCGTGTCAACGACGAAGACTGCCACGCGCGACTTCTGAAATGACGCGGCCAAAGCTTTCAACTCTTCTTCAATCAGGAGTCGTCGCGCGCGGTCGTCTAACTTTCCATTCATATGAAGCGGAACGTTCGCTCTGCCATCCGTGAAGAGAAGTAGAGCGATGCGCTCTGTGCCCTGACTTTTTGCGCGTGCGGCGACAAGAAGCACGTTTGCGAGTCCGGCTGCGAGCGGAGTTGCGCCGCCTATGCTCAATTCATCCAACAATCTTCTGGCTCGCGCGATGCTTCCGCTTGGCGGCAAGAGTAGTTCCGCATCTTGTCCACGAAAACTTACAATCGCAACGCGGTCGCGTTTGACGTAAGACTCTTGAAGCAAGCGAACGAGCGCGCCCTTCGCCTGCGCGATTCTATTCAAAGCCATGCTGCCCGATGTATCAATGGCGAAGATGAAGAGCGTTCCTGTCTTGCGCTTGAATCTTTTGTAGCGAAGATCAGTAGGCAGTAGGCAGTAGGCAGTTGGCAGTTTTTGAGTTGAGTAATTATGTCGTTTTTTATTCTTAAATTTATCACTACTAAGAACCGACCGTTTTTCACCGTCAACTGCTAACTGCCTACTGCCTACTGTTGCTCGCACAGTTGCATCGAGAGCGATTCTCGCTTCCGCTGTCTTTATAGAAGTCGCACGCACATAGCGACCGCGCCGCGCGTTGTATGAACTTCTGTTCGCGTTCGCAGAGCGACGAGCAGAGTGTGAAGCGATGGCTTGCTTTGCCCGCGCACGCGGAATGGAGTCGAAGCTATCGTCAGGTAAACTCGCGTCAAGTGGAATAGGCGATTTGCTTTCGCCTGCGTCTCCTGCACCATCTTCAGCGAATCTCTTGTTTGCGCCGCCGCTCTCAAAGTTATTACCATGCGACGAGGATGCCGCAGGTCTATCCGGTTCGCATTCACCTTTCGCCTGCGCTGTCGCTTCAAATTTTTCGTCTTGAGGAAAAAGTTTATCTAGCCGTTGCTCTATGCGTTGTCCGCCCGATTCTCGTTCGAGCGGTTCGCGGCGCAGCCGATGACGCAAGGCCATTGCAGCCACCCGACGCACATCTTCGTCCGAGACCTCCCTGCGACCTTCAAATGCAGCAAGAGCGCGTGCGGCGCGAGCTATGATTAACTCTCCACGGTGTCCGTCAACGCTGAGTTGCTGGCAGAGTTCTGCAATGCGGCGTAAAGTAGAGCGCGCGAGTTTGACTGCGTGCAAACTTTTTCGCGCGCGCAATAAGCGGCGACGCAGGCTCTCCTGCCCCGTCTGAACGCTTGAACGAAAACGCTCTGCGTCGCGCTCGAACGCTTCACGCCGCTCGACAATCTCAACGCGCTCGTCCAAATCCGCAACCGTCCTGACTTCAACCTGTAGGCCGAAGCGGTCAAGAAGTTGCGGACGAAGTTCCCCTTCTTCTGGATTGCCTGAGCCGACGAGAACGAAGCGCGCGGGGTGCTCGATTGAGACGCCCTCGCGCTCTACGATGTTGCGGCCCGTGACGGCAACGTCCAGCAGTAGATCAATCAAGTGGTCTTCTAAAAGATTGACTTCGTCTATGTATAGAAAGCCTCGGTTGGCTCGCGCCAGAAGTCCAGGCTCAAAGGTCTTGACGCCCTCTTTCAACGCGCGCTCGATGTTGATAGTCCCGCACACGCGATCTTCGGTCGCGCCCAGAGGCAGATCAACTACGGGCACAGGCGCAAGTTCGCGTATCAGTTTTCCCTTTTCATCAAGTCGCGCAAGACAATCGCCGCAAAGATTCGCTTCATCCAAGGGGTCGCAACCGTACAGGCAATCGCGCACGCGCGCAATCGCGGGCAGGAGGTCTGCCAGAGCGCGCACGGCTGTTGATTTTCCGGTCCCACGATGGCCCATAATTAGCACGCCGCCAATCTTCGGGTCTATCACGTTTAGAAGCAGAGCCAACTTCATCTCCTCCTGGCCTACGATGGCCGTGAAAGGATAGACCTCAGCCGCATTTGCGCGCCTGTGCGTTTGAGTCTTTTTTGAAGAGCCGAGCGTGCTTCGCTTTTTAGTCATCAGAGCAAAACTTTGTGTTCGGGTGGATAAGCTATGCGGCTTACGGATACCTTTTTAACTGAAAGGTGGCGCGGCGGCAAGCGTTGACTGTCCAAGCCATGCGCTCGCATAAGGCTGGAAAGTAGAACCGATTGGTCAGAAGAGCCAGCGTCCGAGCGGGCGGGGAAATAAAAGGGATGAGGGATGAAGTAAAAGCAGAGCGGTCAATCTTTCTTTTCATTCATCCCTCATCCCTCCGCCCTCATCCCTGCTTTTCTCACCCTCCGTGCCTGAATTCCGGGTAGAGCGTCATGCCGCCGTCAACGAATAAGACTGCGCCCGTGATGTAGCTCGCTTCGTCTGAAGAGAGGAAGGCTACCGCTTTAGCAACCTCATCTGTTTCGCCCATGCGCTCTGTGGGAATTTTTCTGAGAAGGTCATTGAGTGTTTCTGGATTGCTCCAGACGTTCTGGTTGATGGGAGTCTTTATCGCACCGGGCGCGACCGCGTTGACTCTCACTTTCTGATCCGCAAGCTCAAGCGCAGCCGTCTTGGTGAGCATGTCAAGCCCTGCCTTCGACGCGCAGTAGTGCGCGAATCCTCCCCACGGAATCACCTGATGCACGGACGTGATGTTAACGATTGCCCCGCCTGTGCCAGAGTTTACCATCACGCGCGCGGCTCGCTGTGCACAGAGGAATGCGCCCGTCAGATCAACGTCCAGAACTTTGCGCCAAGCGTCGGCAGGCATCTCAAGAAAGGAATGCTGAGTTTCAAAACCCGCGTTGTTGACCATTATGTCCAGGCCGCCGAGTTCCTTTACAACTTGCTCGATCATTGCATCAACCTGCTGCTCGTTCGAAACGTCTGCCTGAACAGCGATTGCTTTCGCGCCTGTGTCAACAATCTCTTTCACGACCGCGTCTGCGGCTTCAGGATGCGTTACATAGTTGATTGCGACCGATGCGCCTTCCTGAGCCAGACGAATAGCAATCGCGCGGCCTATGCCGCTGTTTGCGCCCGTGACGAGCGCGTGCCGCCCTTCAAGTCTTCGACAGATATTTTCTCCCATTCTTCCCCCAAATAGAACTCTGATTTTGGTCTTCCGTTTTATCTCTTCAAGGCTCGATTGCCATTCGCTGGACGTTTGCCATTGGCTGCTTCTCGACCTTGCCGTTTTTCATTATGACGATGATTTCGCTGCCATCAACCATCACGCGCCTGACGGTCGTCATGTAGCGCTCTATCCTTATCCCGTCTTTAGTCTCTATGATAAGACGCGGACCGGAAGGAGCAGGCTCAGCAGGTTTCAGGGTTGGCGTGGAGGCAGTTTCAGTGGGTGCGGGCTTAGTCTCTTTAGGCGCTGGCGTTGTTCTTCTCCTTGAAGTCGTAGGTCTTGTGCGTGTGGTCCGCGCCGCGCCCGGTCGTCTTCGCGTCGTTGCTGGTTTTGGCGGCTGAGACTTTGTGACTTCGGTTGTTGACGAAGTAGTCCCAGGAGGCTGAGGTGTCTCGGTTGTCGGAGTTGCCGTTGCGGGGGTCGTTGTTTCAGGCTTTGTCTCTGCGACGGTAGGCTGCGGCTCCGGCTCTTCTATTCGAGCGCCTGTTGCTGTGACTCTTCTTCCTTTACTGGCGGAGGAAACTGTCGGGACTACAGGCTCAGGGTCCGGTATGTCGCGGCTGATAGGCTCGAACGTTCCGTCGAAGCGAACACGAAAGCTACCCTCGTTGTCGTTAGGCGTGCGGGCCTCAATGCGTAGCATTAGAGATTCGCGTGTTCTCAAGTAGATTGTCTTCGCGCCGCCTGATGTAGAAACACCCGCGTACATGCTGACTTTACCGAGCGGGCGAAGCGTCCCTGCCGTAAAGACATCAACATCGCCTTCAAGGTTGCGGCTCTCAACCGTGACGATAAGATCGCCGGGCGTGCCCGTGAAAGAATAAAAATATCTGGTCAGGCGCGGGTCGCCAACATCTCTCGGCGTGATTGTCCCGCTTATCTCGTTTGAGCGAACAGGCGTCGGGTATTCTGCGTCGGTCGACTGCGCTGCTGCGCTGCTGTTCAGCAGAACTAGCAGAGCGAGCGCGGGAAGCAATGGCGCGAAACGGTTGTTCTTAGTTTGAAGAGGAGCGCGGACTGTCTTCATCAATGCTCCTTTGATTTAGCGGAAGTTCTGTAACAGTCAAGACAAGCCGCTGAGGAGTCTGGCTTGCTCTCCATAGCTTTCATCGAATGCTTAGAGTAACAGATTCTATGTAAGAACCGAATCAGCGGCGAGCGATCTACGTTGATTTTCTGATCCAGGAGCGATTGCGAGACGCAACAATAAAAATCGGGTAAGCGCTTGTTGATGCGATTACCCGATAATAATTTTGGTGGGGATGGAGAGACTCGAACTCTCAAGGGTTGCCCCACACGGCCCTCAACCGTGCGCGTATACCAATTCCGCCACATCCCCCCATAAAGCTGCTCAGTCAAATAACTATTTTTCTCTTTCCTGCAAGCGCCTTTTATTTACTCGGCGCTGGCTGCGCTCCTCCGCCTCCTGCTGTGTTCGCAGGCGACGTTGGAGCTTTCGTCTCTATGGGCGCGTTATTATTCTGCGTAGCGGCTCCTGTCGTCGCATCATTCTGCGCTGACGGCGATGCGGCAGGTGAAGCGGCAGGCGACGCTGCCGGTGAAGCCTGCGGCGAAGCGGTCGGCTCTTCACCGACAGTCTGCAACACAGAGCGTTGACCCGTAACCCAGGGCATTGAGAGCACGAGCGCAATCAGCATGAAGAGAGCCGCCGCGACAATAGTAATCTTAGCCAGGACGCTCTGTGTGCCGCGCGGACCAAAAGCCGTGCTTGAGACTGCGCTTGAAAAGAGCGCGCCCGCGTCAGCCTTACCCGGTTGCAATAGTATGGCTACGATGAGCACTACGGACGATGCTATGAAAAGTATGTATAAAATAGTTATCAACTTGAGAACCACTCCAAACTTATCTATTGTAATTAACAATCCCGGCGAAGCTCTCAGCCTTTAGACTTGCTCCGCCTACGAGCGCGCCGTCAATATCCGCCTTCGTCATCAGGCCAGCGATATTGTCTGGCTTAACAGAACCGCCGTATAGAATACGCAAACTTTCAGCCGCGCTTTCCGAGTGTCTTTGCGCGAAAACGCGCCGGATAAAAGCGTGCATCTCCTGCGCTTCGTCCGGCGTCGCTGTGCGTCCTGTGCCGATAGCCCAGACAGGCTCGTAAGCTACGATGATACGGTCGAGGTCAGAGGCTGTCAACCCGCTAAGCCCACCCTCTAACTGCCCGCTCACGACCCGCTCCGCGTTGCCCTGATCGCGCTCGGCAATCGTTTCGCCAACGCAAACGATTGCCGTCAACCCTGCTAGAATCGCGGCCTGCGTCTTACGTCTTACGAACAGGTCCGACTCAAAATAATATTGCCTACGCTCAGAGTGGCCTATGATGACATAAGACGCACCAGCATCCTTCAACATCTCTGCTGAGACTTCGCCCGTGAACGCGCCCTGCTCAATCTCCGGCGCGCAGTCCTGGCCCGCGACCGCGATGTTAGAGCCTTCGAGCCTGTCCGCGACAGTCTTTATAGCCGTGAAGACCGGAGCAATCACAACCTCGCAGTGATTGGCATTAGCAACCAGAGGCTTCAAGGCCAATGCGGTCTCTACAGACTCCGAGACCGTCTTATACATCTTCCAATTTCCGGCGATTACATGTTTACGCATTTTGAAATTAGAAATCTAAATCCTCATCCGCTTCTTCAATCTTAAACTCTTGCGCGATGAGTTCTCGCCATACTTGCAAATGAGTTTCGCCTGCGCCAGAACTTTTCAAAATCTCTGTTACTTCGCTTTCTTCATTCTTTAACTCAGGAAAAGTTAAAAGCAGAACTGCCAGGTCACGCCAATCTGTGCCGGACTTGGGCTTTCCACGACGAGCGTGATAGGAGATAACTTTGCTGGCAATGAGTTCGACGGGCGATAGAACTTTAATCCCTTCGATTGTTCGCGTTTCAGGTAAATGCGTAACAGGTCTCACATCAGCCAAGTGGCGATTCCCCTTTTTCTGCACCTGATAAAGACGGAAACCTTTACCTTGTCCGACTTCCCGCACTCGAACAGCAATATGAAACTTCTGGCTCAGCAGTTCGCGCAACTCTTCGGCAAGCTCTCTGGCATTTAACGAGAGCAAGTCAATATCCTGCGTCATGCGCGGCTCATCAACGTAAGCATTAACGGCTTGCGCACCGAACACAGCGACATCATCACGACCACGCAAGAATTCAAGCATCGTCTCTTGAATCGTAGCCAGAGGCAGCGGCTCACGCATCGCAAACTCCCGAAATGTCAAAACTCCCGCGTTGAACATAAAGGATAATCTTCTTCGATACTCTCACCGATTTAATTAATAAAAGTTTTTTCTTAGCTCTTATTATTCAAGGCTGCAACGCCCGGCAGTTCGTCGCCAGCGAGGAATTCCAAAGTCGCGCCGCCGCCCGTTGATATGTGCGTGATGCGGTCCGCGACGCCAGCTTGCGTAATGGCTGCGACGGAATCTCCGCCGCCTACGATTACAGTTGCGCCGTTGTCCGCTGCATCTGCAACAGCACGCGCAATCGCAACCGTCCCTTCGTCAAAAGGCTTCTCTTCAAATACGCCCATCGGACCATTCCAGATTACGGTCTTCGCGCCTTTCAATGCGTTGCTGAACCGAGCGACCGTTTCTGTTCCTATGTCCAGACCGACCAATCCAACATTCGTGAACTCAATCGGAATGGTCTTGCGGCTGTGTAGCGGGTCGAAGCTGTCAACAACTTGATGATCCGTCGGAAGGAGCAACTCCACGCCAGCTTCTTCAGCGCGACGTTTTATCTCGCGCGCTGTCTCAAGCTTGTCATCTTCGACAAGTGATTTACCGACCGTGAAGCCTTCGGCCTTGAAGAAAGTGTAGGCCATCGCGCCGCCGATTAGAAGTTTATCAACGCGGCGATCAATCAGAGCGTTTATGACAGCGATCTTGTCAGAGACTTTCGCGCCGCCGAGAATCGCAACGAAAGGATGCTCAGGATTTGTTATAACGCGGCTCAGGTAATCAAGCTCCTTCTGCATCAGGAGTCCCGCAGCAGCCTTCTCAACAAACTTCGTTATGCCCACAGTCGAAGCGTGCGCTCGGTGCGCAGCGCCAAAAGCATCGTTGACGTAAACATCGCAAAGAGAAGCCAACTGCTTTGCAAATCGGTCGTCGTTCTTCTCTTCCTCCGCATGAAAACGCAGGTTCTCAAGCAGCAACACGTCGCCGTTCTTTAGAGCATCAACCTTTCTTTTCACTTCTTCGCCAACGCAATCATCCGCAAACTCCACAGGCTTTCCAAGCAACTCCGACAAATGCTTCGCAACAGGCCGCAGGCTGTATTTATCAACACGCGCACCCTTCGGTCTTCCAAGATGCGAAGCGAGAATAACTCGTCCTCCTTGCTCAATCGCATACTGAATCGTCGGAAGCGCACCGCGTATCCGCGTATCGTCCTCAACCTTTCCATTCTTAATCGGCACGTTGAAGTCAACGCGAATAAAGACGCGCTTGCCTTTTAGATCGAGATCTTTGATGGAAAGCTTCATGGCGATTTTAGATTTTAGATTTTGGATTAGCGGACGGACTAAACAGGGCAGCGGCCTGTTTTTCAATCCAAAATCCAAAATCTAAAATCATCACAGCCCTTTTTGTGCGATGAACTTCACAAGATCGCGGACGCGACAGGAGTAGCCCCATTCGTTGTCGTACCACGAGAGCACTTTGACAAGGTTGCCGCCGATGACCTTTGTGTATTCGGCGTCAACGATTGACGAGTTATCGTTTTTGCGAAAGTCAACGGAGACTAACGGCTCTTCTGAAAAAGCAAGAATGCCGCGCAACTCTTCGTTAGCTGCATCCTTCAAAGCTTTGTTCACATCTTCAGTCGTAGTCTCGCGCTCAACTTCCATCACAACGTCAACGAGCGAGACGTTCGGCGTTGGGACTCTAACGCTGATGCCGTCGAACTTGCCTTTGAGTTCGGGCAGCACGAGCGCTACGGCTTTGGCTGCGCCGGTCGAGGTCGGAATCATCGAGATGGCTGCGGCGCGTGCGCGTCTTAAATCACTGTGCGGGAGATCAAGAAGCTGCTGGTCGTTCGTGTACGAGTGAATCGTAGTCATCTGCGCCGAGCGTATTCCAAAATGCTCGTGAATCACTTTCGCTACGGGCGCAAGGCAGTTGGTCGTGCAGGAGGCATTGGAGATTATGTTGTGCTCGCGCGGGTCGTATGAGTCTTCGTTGACGCCGAGCACAATCGTTATGTCTTCGTTCTTAGCCGGTGCGGATATGATTACTTTCTTGACTGAGCCGCGCAGGTGCTTACGCGCATCTTCGGCTTTAGTAAAGCGTCCGGTTGATTCGATAATAATCTCAGCGCCAACGGATTCCCATGGTATTGCCGCAGGGTCGCGTTCGGCAAATACACGAAACTCATCCGAATCAACGCGGATTCCGTTCTCTGTCGCCTTGATGTCGTGCTCAAGATTGCCCAGCACGGAATCGTATTTCAAGAGATGAGCAAGCGTCTTTGTGTCCGTAATGTCGTTGACGGCGACGAAATCAATGTCAGGGTCTCCTAAGCTTGTGCGAAAGACGTTGCGACCGATGCGTCCGAAACCGTTGATGCCAACTTTCACAACCATTCTCTTTCTTGCCTCCTTCTTTATCAACACATCTCACACCAGCCCCGTGAGGGCAGCATCATCGTTGCTAAAAATAGAAACGAATGCGCTTTAGGTTTTGAGAAAGGCAAGATTATGCGTGCGGCGCAAGGAGTGTCAAGCGAACATGCGGAGTAGTGCCGATTGTGGATTTCGGATTGAAAATGCGCGACTCTCATCTTCTTAATCCGCTATCACATTATTCCCCCGTCAACAATTAGCACACTCTTAGTCTTCAAAGCTCACCGCGCTGACGTTACCACGCGAAAGCCTACGAACGAGAGCCGGGCGATAGGCTCAAGCCGGTCGCGGACTGCGGAGCGGACGCCGCCGCCGTTGCTGAGCCATGAGCCGCCACGCACCACACGGTCTCCAGAGCTTTCCACCCATGCAGAGCCATCTGTGGGCGCGCCTATATAACTGTTGTGGTATGTATCTGAACACCACTCCCAGACGTTCCCGTGCATGTCGTATAGGCCGAAGGCATTCGGCTTATAACTCCCGACAGGAGTTGTCTGCTGCCTGTAAACTCCTGCGGGCGCGCCGCCGTAAGGGTTGCGGCCATCAAAGTTTGCCTGCGCCGACGAGATAGAGTTTCCAAAAGCGAAGATGGTGGTCGTGCCTGCGCGCGCGGCATACTCCCACTCAGCTTCGGTCGGCAAACGATATGATCGTTTTGTAATGCTTGACGCACGATTACAAAACTCCATTGCATCTTTCCACGAAACATTCTCGACCGGAAGATCATCACCCTGAAACTCACTCGGATTTACGCCCATCACAGCGCGGTACTGCGCCTGCGTCACTTCATACTTGCTCATGTAGAATGCAGGAACAGCCACCTGATGCTGCGGGCGCTCATCGTTTGGTCCTTCACTCTCGGGCGACCCCATACGGAATATCCAGCCCGGAACAAGCACCATCTCTATGGGCACGCCGTTTAGATTGTCCATGAAAGACTGCGCACGCATCGTGTCAGGTTGAACCGTTCCGGTTGGTTGTTGTGAAGCTGTTTGATTTGTATTGGTTATCGCCTTGTCTTCAGTTGATGTGCCCCGCGTCAATGCGATTGCAAGGATGATCGCAGCCACAACAGCTATCGCAGCGATAGTAATTATCAAGGGAGCGCGCAGGCGCGCAGGCGCTTGATAGATTTGCTGTTGCGCGAATGGGTAGGGCGCAACAGCACGCTCGCGCTTCTCACTTTCAACAGGTTGCCGAGTCACAGCTTCAGCCAATCGCTGCTGCTCAACTTCCCTGCGACGCTCGCTCTCCTGTTGAGCTTGACGCGCAACATCGAAGACAGCTTCGTGTCTCTGATAACCTGCAACACGCTTCGCTTCACCTGTCGCCCTGCTAAGCAACTGTCGCATGGCGGTTGCGCTTTCTGGACGATCTCGCCGCCTGATTGACATCGCTTGATGAACGACCGCGGCAATGCTCGTTGGGACTTGTGGGTTAATATGAATTACCGGCTGCAAAGAGTCTGGCCGCCCATCCTCTAGTTCACTGTAGCGCGTCGGCGCATCAACCGGAGGCACATTGGTCAGAAGATGGTAGAGGGTTGCGCCCAATGAATAGATGTCGCTGCGCTGATCTGTGCCCTGTCCCAGAATCTGTTCGAGCGGCGAATAGACGGGCTTGTAACCTTGCACGCTTCTGCTAGTCAAAATCGTCGGCATCTGCCCTGCCGCGCCTTTGGCTAATCCAAAGTCGAGCAAATATAAATCTTCCTGGTTTGCCAGTTTCAGATTCGCAGGCTTGATGTCCCGGTGAAGGATTGGCGGCTGGCGGTTATGCAGATATTCCAAAACATCGAGAACTGCGTCGGCCCAGTTCATCACCAGATCAACGTGAAATGGTCCGCCGCGCTTTGTCAGCAATTCCAACAGGTCGTAGCCCGGCACATACTCCATCACCAGATACTCGCCGTCGCCCTCAACGAAATAATCCATCACCTTCGGCAGCGCCTTATGCTGAAGATTTGCCAGAAGCCCCGCTTCGCGTTCAAACTCACCGCGCGACCTGTCATCGTCGGGCCGATTGGTCTCTTTCAACGCGACGACTGCGTTTACGCGCTGGTCAACGGCCTCATAAACAGTCCCTATGCCGCCGCGACCGAGTTGCCGTATGACGCGATAGCGATTCTGAAGGATTGTGTTTGGGGATAGCATCTACTTATCAGGAGTACGAAGAAGTAGTTTCCATCTTCGATGGCCGCTCGCTCTCGGTGCGATTGACGAATGAAGTTCCTCTATCAAAAAAACCGGGACTTGTATAATTGTCGCGTCGCATCTTAGCGAAATTACATGGGACGCGCCAGAGTATCGCCCTTCATGCTAAACTCATCAACGCATAAACCGGGTGCGCTTCCGCTTTGTTCTTGAAACTGCCTGCACCAACTTAACGTAAAAGCCTTGTGACCTTCGAGCCTTGCCGTCTTTCGCAGCCATTCAGGCGCGCTCCAGGTCGCAAGTCCGCTTTTACGACTAGAAGGAGTCTTCATTTTAATGTTAGAGAAAACTGTTCATTTAAGTTTTAGAGTCATCTTATTTTCACTTCTATGTTCGACCGTAGCGGTCATGGCGCAGACGCCAACGCCTTCGCCAACACCGCCGATGAATCCCACGCAGCAGGACGCCACACGGCCTCCGGGAACTGAGCGCAATCAGCCTGTTCCAGAGCAGGCGCGCCCCACACAGAACCCTACGGCGCCGCCGGGATCGCAAGTCGCATCGCCGGAAGCGCCTCCGGGCACAAGCATCACGCCGCAGTCGGGCACGCCTCAAACGCCAAGCGTGATAACTACACCGACTCCTTCCGACGTTGTGCCTTCAGTACAGCAGGAGACGACGCCCGGCGTCTTGCAGGAGCCGCGCGAGCCAAACTTTCCTGCTGCGACTCCGCGCCCATTGCCGCCCCTTCCAGATTTGACAAGGCTTGGAGTTTCGAGCGACCAGACGTTGACGCTCACGCTTAACGAAGCGATACGCCGCGCGCTCGAAAACAACAACGACATAGAGGTAGCGCGCGAAGACGTGCGACTTGCTGAAACCACTCTGCACGCGTTTGAGGGCATTTATGATCCAACGTTGAACTTCAACCCGCAGATTTCAAATCTGGTTCAAGCACAGCAGAGCACGCTCGGCGGAAGCACTGGACAATCCGGCACTGTTGCTACGACCGATTTCAATTTCAATAACAACGTCAGCAAATTCTTCAGCGTAGGCGGCGGCTCGTACCAGCTATTCTTCAACAACCTGCGCCGCACCACAAACTCGCGCTTCAATCAAATCAATCCCGTTTACTCTTCGAGCCTCGGCGTGACTTTCACGCAGCCGCTCCTGCGCGACCGCTCGATTGACAACAATCGCCGTCAGATACGCATTCAGCGCAAACGGCTCGAACAATCCGACGCAGACTTTCGTCGTCGCACGATTGACGTTATTACGCAGGTGCAGCGGGCCTACTGGGATTTGGTCTTCGCGCTTCGTGACCAGCAGAACCAGATTGAGAACCTTAACTTAGCGCGCGAGAATCTTCGCCGCGTGGAGGCTCAGATTTCGGCTGGCGCTGCCGCACCGCTCGCACGCGCAGAGGTGCAGACGGAACTCTCAAGCCGTGAGTCCGAAGTGCTTGCTTCCACACAGACCGTTACTATTGCCGAAAACAATCTGAAGCAACTCATCCTGAAAGACACACAGGCGCGCGAGTGGTCCGCTCAGGTTACGCCTACGGATTCTCCCAGCTTTAATTCAGGTCCCGTAAATCTAAACGACGCCCTCGCTGAAGCACGCGCTAATCGTCCTGAACTGAAACGTCTGAGTCTGGGCCGCGACATCAACAACATTGACCTGCAATATTTCAAGAACCAGACGCGCCCGCGCATAGACCTACAGGCAACTGTCGCCACAACGGGCTTAGCTGGAACGCCTGTGATTGCTTCTACAGATGTGCCGCTCATTACTGGCCTGCCGGAATCCAGCGTCAATGCTTTCTTGCTTAATCAAATCAACATACTTCGTGCCGGTCAGGGACTCCTGCCAGCGACCGTGCCGACCGTTACAACTAGTAGCGGCGTGCCGCCGAATTTAGTTGGTGGCTTCGCGCGCGATCTGCATAACCTGTTCACCTTAGAAACGCGTAACATCGTCGGCGGAGTCGCAATTCAGATTCCGCTCCGAAACCGCACGGCTGAAGCAAATCTTGCAGGCGCGCGCATTCAG
>QHXM01000269.1 GCA_003222945.1 Acidobacteriota bacterium | reverse complement strand
CACGACCCCTTGCAATGCTTCAATCGTTCCTTTGCTTCCGGCCTTCCGCGCGCCTTCCGCCGAAATCATTCAGACGGGCACGGGCAGCAACCTCTTCGACGTTGCGCAGCTTCAGTCGAACATGACGGTCAACGAAAACTCAGCAGCCTTTCGTCTGGATCACAAGTTCAACAACAAGCACTCTATTTACTTTCGCTTCTTCCGCGATCAGGGAACGAACGATCAGCCGGAAGGCGTGACGGGTCGCCGCGTACTTGTTCAGGCAGTCCCGCAAAACGGCGTCCTCGCGCTGCAATCAATCCTGAAGCCTAACCTCCTAAACGAATTCAAGATCGGCTACAACGGCGCGTACACTCGCATCAACGGCGTCGCGCCTGTAGTCAATGGCATTGATCTCTCATCAATCGCCATCAACATTTCCGGCAACACAGCAAACTTCAGCCTTCCCGGTCAGGGAACTTCTGCTGGCACAGCAGTGCCCGGCGGATTGGTCCGGGCAAACTCCGCAACAAACGGGCGCGGTCAACCTTACACGCCATACTCGCTCTCTTTCATTGACAATCTGAACTGGACACGAGGCAGTCACAACTACAAGCTCGGTGCTGAAGTCCGCCTGATTCGTCTCTACACTGATCGTCAGGGCGGCACGACCTATACCTACTCGAACATCGCTGGCTTTCTCGCAAACGCGCCGCAGTCAATACAGTTTCTTGGCGACGTGAGCGCGCCGAGCGTCTTCAATAATGGAGCGACGGGCGAGCGACTTGCGAAGCAGGAGTATTATATCGGCTACGCTCAGGATGAGTGGAAGATTCGGCCCAATCTGACATTGAACTATGGACTGCGCTACGAGTATTACACGCCGCTGCGCGAAGCCCGAAATCTACAGATTCTCTTCGACATCACGAACGGAACTCTGCGCCCGCCGACCCGAGATGCTTTCAAATCTTCAAAGACAAACTTCGGTCCGCGCATAGCATTGACGTGGTCTCCGAATCCAAGCGGCTCAGGATTTTTTAGCGGCGGGCGCTCAGTGCTTCGCGGCGGCTTCGGCATCTATTATGGTCCGGGGCAGACGGAAGACCAGATTCAACCGATTGAGAGCGACCGCATCAGTTCGACGTTCAGTTCCAGTCCAATTTTTACTGGTGGTCCGGCGCTCGCTTTCCCGCTAGACCCTGCGGCTGTGACCAGCTTCTTCATTAACAATCCAAACAACCGCTCGTTCCAACCGCGCGCCTACTCTACGAGCTACATGATACCTGAGAAGGTTTATCAATACAGCTTCTCTGTGCAGCAGGAACTCTTCTACAAGATGGTTGGAACAATCGCTTACGTCGGCAGTCAAGGGCGCAATCTCTTCCTTCGCAGTGTCGCCAACAAAATCCTTCCTGGTCAGACGAGCATTGCTAGCAACGCTGCGGCGCTGCCTGCGGGCGTGGGCGTCGTCAATCTGGTTGACCCAACGACCGCTCGCATCACCGGAGTCAGAACCGTGCGCGAGTTCTCAATGATTTCCGGTACGAACGTGCTCAATCCTTATGCTGAGATTGACTACAAGACAAGCGGTGGTTCAGACAGCTACAACGCGCTTCAGATGGCGCTCTCGCGTCGCTTCAACACAGGATTGACGCTCAACGCTCAGTACACGCTGGGGCGCTCTTTCGGCAACACGGCAGGCTCGAACGAAGCGCGCACCTCTGCTCAACTGGATAATTTCGAGGCGGACCGCAGCTACAACAACTTTGACGTTCGTCACACTTTCAACCTGAGCGCGCTTTACATTCTGCCCATAGGCGCGGGCAAGAAGTTCGATATGGGTCGCGTCGGCAATCTGCTTTTCGGCAATTTGGAAGTCGGCGGAATCATCAACGCGCGCTCCGGGCTTCCCATCGAAGTTCTGGTCACGCGCCCTGATGTCGTTATTCAATGTATGAATCCATCGGCGGGCTGCACGTCTGGTGAAGTTCGCGCGCTTCCCGGCACGATCAACGCAGCGAATCCATTGCCCGCAGGTTTTACTGCCGTCGTAAACTCTCCTGGAGGCGGCGCTTCGCGCAACGTTCGTCGTCCCGATCTAATTCCTGGAGTCAATCCTTATCTGAACAACGACCGCAGCCTTCTGAACCCCGCCGCGTTCGCAATTCCAGCGCCCGATACATTCGGCAATCTGCCGCGCAACGCCCTGCGTGGTCCAAATTTCAAGCAGTTCGATCTAATCTTGAACAAGCGAATTCATCTAACAGAGACCACGAACATTGAGTTTCGTACCGAAGTCTTCAACATCTTCAACTTTACGAACTTCGCCAACCCATCTTCGACTCTGAATAACGCGCTCGGCGTTGGAACAAACCTGCTCCAACCGGGCCAGCCCTTCACACAATCGGCAGCAGGCTCAACCTTCGGCCTGCTACGCCAAACAATAGAACGCACGGTCGGACTCGGCACGAACCGCCAGATTCAATTCGCTCTGCGACTAAATTTCTAAAAGAAGTGATGAGTACTGAGGACTGAGTACTGAGTGAAGACTTGGCTTTTACTCAGTACTCAGTCCTCAGTACTCATCACTTGCTTCATATTCCTTGACGCCTCACAAGACCCCTTGTTACACTTTCGTTAGAACTAAAGCGAGACCCGACGCTTAGATTCGCGTCGCAATATTTCAAACGGGTAACCCCAAGGACCCGCCCGCGCGTGCGGCGCAGTCTGATTTTTGTAATTCGATGGAGGTGAAATGGTGGGCTTCAAAGTCGGCCAGAAAGTCGTTTACCCTAACCACGGAATCGGGACCATCGAGCAGATAGAACAGAAGCAGATAGGCACTGACTCACTTCCCTTCTACACGCTTCGTCTTGCTGCCACTAATTCCCTGGTTCTAGTCCCCGTTGCCAACGCCACAGAAGTTGGCCTCAGAACCCCTATATCATCGGGCGAATGCGAGATGCTATTAAAGAATTTATCTGATGATTTCTCGTCCCCCGCTAATGATTGGAAAGATCGCTTCAAAGATTTTTCAGAGAAGATGCGCACGGGCGATATCTTCGAGGTTGCAGACGTACTCAAGAATTTGACGTTCCTGAGCCACGTCAAGCCGCTCTCATTCCGCGAGCAGCGTATGCTTGAGCGAGCGCGCTATCTTGTTATATCGGAGTTGGCAGCCGTCTGCCGCCAGCCAGAATGCAATATCGGACCGCGCGTCGAGCAGGCACTCTCGCGCGCCTGCACAAAGCACGAACGCCGCCCCGCGCGCGCACGCGCCGCAGGCGCAGCGGCAGGACACTAAACAAGGGACAGAACGATTTTAGATTTCGGATTTAGGATTTAGGATTTCCATCCTGTTCCGGTCTGATTGTTCCTTTATGCCTGTCAGCCTCCAGCGTGCTATAATTCCTCACGTTTGAAATTTCTGAAAAATTGTAGCACTGGAAATATCCCCATCTCTTTGACCGATGGACGAACCTGCGAGTTATTTTCTGACTCTCCTTACAAATGAAACCACAGCTTACGAGTCTGTCACGTTCATGGAAGCTATCCTCAAGCTCGGCGCTGTTCTGTTTCTGGTTTTAGCAAACAGTTTCTTCGTAGGCTCGGAGTTTGCCCTCGTTTCGTCCGTCGCCACAGACTTCAATTGCGCGCAGCAGCAGGAAATAGTTCTGCCCAAGCGGCGCTCAGATTGTTAGACTCGCCCACGATATTCATCTCCGCGACACAACTCGGTGTGACACTCGCTTCACTCGCTCTCGGATGGATCGGTGAACCGACGGTCGCGGCATTGTTGATGCCCGTAGCCGCGCGCATTGCGACTGAAGGATGGGCCTTGCATGTGGCGCACGGCGCTGCAATTACAATCGCGTTCGCGGCTATAACTTTTCTGCACATAGTCATAGGCGAGTTGATGCCGAAGATGTTTGCTCTTGACCGCGCCGAAAGATTAGCTCTTATGGTCGCGCGCCCACTGGAACTTTTCGCCAGAATTTTTCGACCGCTCATCTGGGTCTTCAATAAGACAGGAACTAATCTTGGGCGACTCTTCGGACTCAAATCTTCGCTCGAACACACTGCCGTCTATACGGAAGCTGAGTTGCGGCAGTTGATTGACGTTGCAAAGGAGAGCGGACACCTGCGCGCCGAAGAGCGTCGTTTGATTCATCGCGTCTTTGAGTTTTCAGACACACTTGTGCGCGAGGCTATGATTCCGCGAACGGCTATGGCAGCCATTTCAAGCGACTCTTCTTTAGAAGATATTGCCAAAGCGTTTCGTCAGCACGGCTACTCGCGCCTGCCCGTCTATCGTGAATCATTGGACGACATGATCGGCTTCATACACAGCAAGGACGTGATGCCTTACCTTCTTCGCCCCGAAACTTTTCGTCTCGAACAGGTGCTTCAATCGCCTCTCTACGTCGTTGACACTGCGCGCCTGGAAGATGTTTTAAGACAGATGCAGAAGGCCAAAGCTCATTTTGGATTCGTGATTGACGAGCACGGCGGCGTTGAAGGCATCATCACGCTCGAAGACCTTTTGGAAGAGATCGTGGGCGACATCTCGGACGAGCACGACGTTGAGGTTGACGAGCAGATTATGGAAGAGGAGGGCGGGACATATCTTTTGGATGGCGGACTCGCCGTGCGCGATCTCAATCGTCGTCTGAAACTCTCTCTGCCTGAATCTGAAGCCTACACGACCATCGCAGGATTTCTTATGACCGAAGCAGGCCACCTGCTCGAACCCGGCGAAGATGTCAAACACGACGGTCTTCTCTTTCATGTAGAGCGTGTGGAACGCCGCCGCCTATTGCGTGTTCGTCTGGAAAAGACATCAACCAAATTTATTGTCAGGAGCATGACTCATGAGCTTGATTGAAGAGATCAGTGCGCGCGAGATTCTGGATTCGCGCGGCAACCCTACGGTCGAGGCTGAAGTAACCTTGATTGGAGGTGAGACGGGGCGCGCAGCAGTTCCCAGCGGCGCATCAACGGGCGAGCACGAGGCCGTTGAGTTGCGCGATGGCGACAAGAAGCGTTACGGCGGAAAGGGCGTTCTGAAAGCTGTCGAGAACGTAAATGATTTGATAGCGCGTGAACTCGAAGGCATGGACGCGCTCGATCAAATTGAGATTGACGAAGCGCTCATCGCACTCGACGGAACAAAGACGAAATCGAAGCTTGGCGCAAACGCGCTCCTCGCAGTCTCGCTCGCAACAGCACGCGCGGCTGCTACCTATCTTGAGATTCCGCTCTACAGATATTTGGGCGGCGCAAACGCGCGCACATTGCCCGTTCCTCTGATGAACATACTGAACGGCGGCGCGCACGCAGACAATAACGTTGACTTTCAGGAGTTCATGATTGCTCCCGTCGGCGCGACCGAGTTTCACGAAGCTCTCCGCATGGGCGCAGAGATTTTTCACTCGCTTAAATCTGTTTTGAAGAAGAGAGGCTATGCGACAGGCGTTGGCGACGAGGGCGGCTTTGCTCCCAACTTGAAATCTAATGAAGAGGCGATTGAGACGATTTTGGAAGCCATCACGCAGGCAAACTACAAAGCGGGCCAGGACGTTTTGCTCGCGCTCGACCCTGCCGCAAGCGAGTTCTACGAAGGGCGCTCTTACGTCTTCAAGAAATCCGACAAGCGCAAACTCTCAAGCGACGAGATGGTCGCGTTCTGGAAAGGCTGGACCGAACAGTATCCAATCATCTCCATAGAAGATGGCATGGCCGAGAACGATTGGGACGGCTGGAAGACTCTAACGGATGAGCTTGGCCGCAGCATCCAACTCGTCGGCGACGACCTCTTCGTCACCAACACAGAGTTTCTTCAGAAAGGAATCGAGCGCAATGTTGCCAATTCCATTCTCATCAAAGTCAACCAGATCGGCACGCTCACAGAAACGCTCGACTGCATTGAACTGGCGCGCACGCACGCTATGACAACCGTCATCTCTCATCGCTCAGGCGAAACAGAAGACTCCTTCATCGCGGACCTGGCGGTTGCCACAAACGCTGGACAGATCAAAACAGGCTCGCTCTCTCGCACGGACCGCATAGCAAAGTACAACCAGCTTCTAAGAATCGAAGAAGACCTTCGCGGTGCAGCGCGTTATCCCGGACGCGCGGCTTTCTATCAAATCGAGCAGGACTCGAAGCAGTCGAACGCAAGACAGAGCAGCAAGCGTGCGCGCGCGGCGAAGCGTTAGCGCAGACTCGATTGGAAGGTTGAACAAGATCGGGGTGAGTTTCAATGGACAGATACCGGAGCGGAATCCGTCTCCTGAAGATATTGGCTGTCGTCTTCGGCTTAATGAGCCTCGCCTGCCTGGTCTTTATTCCGAGCATGATCTACAACTGGCGCGAGAGTGTTAGAAGCGAAGCGGAGTACAAAGTAGCTCCCGTTTGCACGAGCGCCGAGCAGACAGGGTGTCGGCGTGAGTGGGAGGCCGTCTTCGATAGAAGATATTACACTTCAAGTCGCAGCAGAGGGACTTATCACGTCTCTCTGACGATGCCCGCCGACTCTAAACTTAATGGGGATATTCCCGTGTGGCACGAGAACGACCATAGCCTATACGAATCTCTGAAGCCTGGAGACAGGGTGACGGCTGAAGAGTGGGAAGGACAGATAGCCACGATACGCGGCGCAGACAACAGCACGCTCAGAACAGAATACAATCCGACGTACCGCCGCGAGGGCGCGCCCGGCTCTCTGTTCGGCGTTTTGTTCGCG
>QHXM01000107.1 GCA_003222945.1 Acidobacteriota bacterium | reverse complement strand
GCGCGCGAAAAAAGAGCAGCTTGAGTTGACGACGCAGCTTGTTCACGCAGGCGAGAGAAGGCCAACGCCTGCGGGTAAGCCAACGGCGACGCCCATCTATGCCTCTGCGACTTTCTCTTACGATACGATGGAGGAGACCGATCAGGTCTTCGCAGGCGAGAAGCAGGGCTACATCTACTCGCGCTACGGCAACCCTACGGTCGCCGCTCTCGAAGAGGCCGTCAAAATATTTGAAGCGGGCACGGCGGCCTGCGCTTACTCTACCGGCATGGCCGCGCTACATGCGGCACTCTTCGCCTGCGAACTCACGCCGGGTGCGTCTGTTCTCGCATCGCAGGACATTTACGGACCGACCATAGACCTTCTATACAAGGTCTTTGGCTCGTTTGATATAAAGATCGCAACCGCTGACTTTTCAGACCTCAACGCCGTCAAAGAGAAGGCCCTTGAAACGCGCCCGCGCGTTATGCTCGCGGAGACAATCTCAAATCCGCTCTTGAAGATTTGCGACATAGAGGCTTGCGTCGAACTGGCGCGCGAGGCGGGCGCGCGTCTCATCATAGATAACACATTCGCTTCGCCATATCTTTGCCAGCCGCTCAAAATGGGAGCGGATTTCGTAATTCACAGCGCTACTAAATATCTTGGCGGTCATGCGGACGTGATGGGCGGAGTGGTCGTGGCGCGCGACGAAGCGGACTTGCCGACGTTGATAGGCGTGATGAAATTGGCGGGCGGCATTCTGGGTGTGTGGGAAGCGCACGAAATCCTGCGCGGGGTAAAAACGCTGGGAGTCAGAATGGAGCGCCAGTGCGCAAATGCGCAAGCATTGGCCGAGCATCTTGCAAAGCACAAAAGCGTCTCACACGTGCATTATCCCGGATTGGCCGGACCAGAGGTTCTGGAAAGAGTTCGACGAGTGTTCCGCTCGCCTCTTTATGGCGCGCTCGTTTCCGTAGAACTTCAGGATGACACGCGCGAGGCTGCGTTCCGCTTTATGAACAGGCTTCAATTGTGCGTGCGCTCTACGAGTCTCGGCGATGTTTTCACGAGCGTGCTTCATCCTGCCACAGCATCTCACCGGGACGTTGCACCTGCGCGCCGCCGTCGCCTGGGCATCTCTGATGGATTAGTGCGAATCTCTGTTGGCATAGAAGATGTCTCGGACATCATAGCCGACATTGAGCAGGCTTTGGAGCAAGATGATTGAGGCTGGACGGGAAGGGAAGCAGTCTGGCATTTATTCTTTTTCGCAGCGCAGTTCGGAAATAGATTTTGACAAGGGGTCTGTTTTTATGGCAGAGGTAAAACGCATTGGAGTGTTGACGGGCGGAGGCGATGCGCCGGGGCTTAATCCGGCCATCAAGGGCCTGGTCTATCGCGCGTCTGAATTTGGAATTGAAGTCACGGGTCTTTACGATGGCTGGCGAAGTCTGCTCAATCCTTTATCGGAAACGCTGCCGCTCAATCGCGCGATAGTTCGTCGCTGGGATCGTGACGGCGGGACAAACTTAGGTTCGTCTCGGACCAATCCGTTCAAGACTACGAATGAAGAGGGCGAGCGCGTGGACCGCTCAGGTGAAGTCGTAGCGAACATAGAGAAGTTTCAGCTTGATGCTCTGGTTGTCTGCGGCGGCGAAGACACTTTAGGTGTCGCTGCAAAGTTGTCAGAGAAGGGCGTGCGCGTCGTTGGCGTTCCTAAAACGATTGACAAGGACTTAGCCGGAACGGATTACACGCTTGGGTTCGACACAGCACTTAGAAACATCACTGAAGTTCTGGAACGCTCGCGCACTCCGGCAGGCTCGCACGGCTGGGTGCAGGTCATTGAAGTGATGGGCAGGCACGCAGGCCATCTTGCGCTCTGGTCCGGCGTGGCTGGACAGGCGCACCTGATTCTCATCCCCGAACATCCGTTCCGTTATGAGAAAGTCTTTCATCATTTGAGAGAACGCTTGGGCGACACAATAGCTCATCCGCGCGATCCGCAGCATCCACGCTACGCAGTCATCGTCGTAGCCGAAGGCGCATACGCGGAGGATGGAGAGTTGATAACGGTGGATGATCGGCATGATGCTTTCGGCCACGCGCGACTTGGTGGGATAGGCGAAGTCTTAGCTCGCAGGATAATGAGCGAGACGATCTATGATGCGCGCTCTGCTGCGCTCGGCCACCCGCAGCGTGGAGGAGAGCCTTCGCCGGTTGATCGCATCATGGGACTGCTTTTCGGCGCTCGCGCAGCCGAAGCGGTAGCTCGCGGCGAGTTTGGCAAGATGGTTTCGGCAAGAGGCGTTGCTCCTGCGTGTGACCTGTCACTCGTTGATATTTCATCCGTACTCGGACAGATCAATACTGTGGACGTTGCGCGCTACTACGACACAGAGCGTTATCATCTGAAAGGCATCGGGATGTGATTGTTGTAAAGTTGGCCGGGCGTTTTTCACTAAATTAAGAAAAGGAAGCTAAAGAGCATGATTCGTTTGAAGAGATTTGCGGTTATTCTGATTCTTCTATCTTTCTCTGCGCATTACACTCTGGCTCAGCGCGTCGTTAGAGTCACTGAGCCGACAGCGATTCAGCCTGCTGAGGTTGCAATCGCAATCAATCCTAAGAACCCGGACAACCTCATCGGCGCGTCGTTTCAGACAGCCAGACCGCCGCTGCCAATGGCAGGCAGCTTCACATACGTGACGATGGACGGAGGGCTGACATGGAAGACTGTTGCACCTCAAGACCCGCAGAATTTTGTTCAGGGCGACGACGCAATGGCTATAGCCAGCAACGGCACGGCCTATCATGCGCACCTCTCTTTCGACGGCATACGCGTGCAGAGGCCGCGCCGCGCGGAAAGCGGCATCATTGTCAGCACATCGAGAGATGGAGGATTGACCTGGGCTGATCCCGTCCCGGCCATAGACCACATTAACTCCGTCACGCCCTTTGAAGATAAACCCGGCATCGTTACAGACAACGCCAACGGTTCATCATACAAAGGCAACGTCTATCTCGCTTGGACGCGCTTTGATGTTTACGGCAGTCCCGACCCGCAGTGCCATTCGCAAATCTACTTCTCGCGCTCGACCGATGGCGGCAAGACTTTTGCGATGCCATTTCGCATCTCCGACACAGGAGGCGATTGCCTTGATAGCGACAACACGGTCGAAGGCGCTGTGCCAGCCGTCGGTCCGAAAGGCGAAATCTATATCGTCTGGGCCGGACCACTCGGTCTGGTCTTCAAAAAGTCAACGGACGGAGGTTTGACCTTCGGTAAAGATAAAGTGATAGGGCCTATGCCCGGCGGGTGGGATTTCCCTATGCCCGGCCTTGATCGCGCGAACGGAATGCCCGTGACCGGAGTTGATTTAAGCAACGGACCACACAAGGGCACGCTCTATGTGAACTGGATTGACGAGCGCAATGGCGATCTGGACGTGTTCGTGGCCTCTTCGAGCGATGGCGGCGAGACTTGGACTCAACCCGTGCGCGTCAACGACGATCCCTTGAAGAACGGCAAGGCGCAGTTCTTCACCTGGATGGCAGTTGACCCGGTTGACGGTTCTGTGAACACAGTCTTCTACGACCGGCGCGACACGGAAGGCACTATGACGCGACTTACGATGGCGCGAAGTACGGACGGCGGGCGCACCTTCGTCAATCACAAGATTGATCTAGCGCCTTTCAGTTGCAACGAGAGAGTCTTCTTCGGCGACTACAGCGGTATAGCGGCTTACGACGGGCGCGTCGTTCCCATCTTCATGCATTTCGTTGACGAGCGAAGGTTGGCAGTATCAGTCGCGCTCTTCAAGTTCAAGCCGGGAACACAGGAGAAGATTAACTGATAGAACTGATGTTATGCGAGGTATTAAGCCGCCGAAGACGGCAGCAGAATATAGCGAGAGCGTGAAGCGTCAGCGAAACGCTGGGTAAAGTATCAGGTAAGAATATCAAGCCCGCGTTAGCGGGCGACAGACTTGGAGTCATTATTTGTCTGTCGCCCACTAACGCGGGCTTGATAACCTTTATTGCAATCTTGTTCCCCGCGCTCGGCCTCACGGCCTACGCACGGGGCTTTATTCTGATCGCCCGCTTGCGCGGGCTAATATCCAATCTGTATTCATTGATCGCAATTAAAGCTTCATCTTCTGTGCACGCTCAAGATGCGTATCTGGAACGGGCTTGCAGTCTTTGGCGTTAAAATCTTCGACATCTCTCAACATGAAGGTGGAAATTTCAGGTGCTCTTTGCGACTTGACGCGGAAGAAGTCTGCGCCTTTCACGTCCGTCAGTATGAAGGGCGGGCGAAGATCATCTTTTAGATAACTGATCTCTACGTTATTCAACTCAACATTTTTAGCGTGGCGTATGAAGAAGCCGTAAGCGGGAAGCACGCCGAACATCGATGGCTCAGGGTAATCATTCTCTTTTTCGGGCGGCTCAACGCCAGCCTGTTCTTTTGTTCCTCCGCCCTGATAATAAATCCGTATGTTGCTCAACTTCACGTCTTCGATGTAGTGTCCTGGAATGCCGCTGATGATTGAAGAGAATTTCGGGTCCGCGTTATAGACTACGACGTTGCTTATTGCCACGCGCCTCAGTTCGCCCGTCTTCGTCAAATCTTTCGGACCACGATTTCGACTGCCCAGGCGCAGGAAGAATGGCGAGTTGGCTATGTCGCGCATGGTTATATTGGTTATCGTGACATCCTCCAACAATCCGCCGTCAACGGATTCGAGCGCGAAGCCGCGCGAGTAGTCGAAGACGCAGTTCGAGATGGTTATGTTCTTGAAGCCACCGTTTGATTCCGTGCCGAACTTGATTCGCCCCGTAGGGCTGAAAGGATTATTGCCCTCGCGCCTGTACTCGCGCTTGTACGTGCCGTCCAAAAACGTGCCTTCGTCGTAGCCGCTGACTAGACAATTCGTGATCGTCACGTTCTCTGTCGCACGCGCAAAACCGAGCGCGTAAGAACTCTTCGGGCAGATGCCGTCGTCAAACGGCGAGTTGACAGAGCAATTGGAGACGCGCACGTTGCGACAGGCATCTATGTCAATGCCGTCACGGTTCGTGTCTATCTTCAAGTTATCAATCGTGAGGTTGTCAACGCCTGTGGCGAGGATTGCGAAGTGTCCGCCGTGCAGGATTGTGAAGTCGCGCAAGGTAACGTTGCGGCAGAATTTCAAGCTGATGGCCTTGTTGCCCCAGCCAGATTCTACGGCATCACCCGGGCTGGGATAGCCGAAGGGCGCATCTTGTTTGCTGGGTTGCTTCTTGCGTAGAGCATCATTCTGTTCTTGCGTGCGCGATTGCGAGCCGCTGCGGACCAAGCCTTTGCCCCAGATGCGTCCCGGACCAAGAATGGAAACGTTCTCAAGACCCTCGCCCCAGATGAGACTGTTGTGCCAGTGTGAATGTCCGAAGTCCTGATACTTGTCCCACTGGTTTGGCTCAGGCAGATCGTACTTGAAACCTTCTCTTGGATCGGCAGCAAGAATCGTCGCGCCTTGATCGAGATAGAGAGTGATGTTGCTCTTTAGATGAATGGAGACTGAAAGATAAGTGCCTGCGGGGAAGCGCACAGTGCCACCGCCAGTCGAAGAAGCTTTATCAATCGCGCTATTGATGGCGGGCGTGTCCAGAGTCTTCCCGTCACCCTTAGCTCCGAACGCGCGCACGTCATAAACATCTGCTTGAACGACACGCGCGGCATTTGCTACAGCGCCGGGCTGTCGAGTGCCGTTCAAAATCAGGCAGATGGCTAAAGCAGACAGAAGGATAGAAACAGACACACGAAGCTTATTAGTTTTCATTGTGGTCTCCGAATTAAGTTGATAGCATGTCGGATTATTGCACATACCGGGCAGACTCTTAAATATCAGGGAGCGGAAGGCAGAGATGAAACTTGCACAGTTCAAGATAGAAGGGACGGCGGAGCGGAAACTAGGTCTTATCTTGAAAGATGAACAAGTAGCTTTCAAGATTGATTCAGTTGAATTTCTTCCGGCAGTTTATCCCGAAAAGATTCTGGCAATCGGGCGCAACTACGTTGACCACGCAATCGAAGGAGGCGCAGAACCGCCTAAAGCGCCGCTCGTCTTCACAAAGCTACCGAACTCTTTGAGCGCGCATCGTTCTCCGATTGTGCTGCCGACTATCAGCACGCAGGTTGACTACGAAGCGGAATTAGCGGTCGTGATGGGACGCAGGTGCAGGCGCGTTTCTGAAAGAGAGGCGCTCGATTACGTTTTCGGGTACACGCTCATCAATGACGTGAGCGCACGCGACCTGCAATTCGGCGACGGCCAGTGGGTGCGCGGTAAGGGTCTTGACACTTTCGCGCCGCTCGGTCCATTCATCACAACACGCGACGAGATTGAGGACGCGCACTCGCTCAATATTGAAGGACGTTTGAACGGCGAGGTCATGCAGTCATCAAACACAGGCAAGATGATTTTCAGAGTGCCTTATCTAATCTCTTATATCTCGCAGGGCATCACGTTCGAGCCGGGCGACGTGATCGCAACAGGCACACCCGAAGGCGTCGGAGTCTTTCGCAAGCCGCCAGTGCTTTTGAAGGCTGGCGATGTGTTCGAGGTGACGGTGGAGAAATTGGGCACACTACGCAATCAGGTCGTCGCGCCGCAGGAATAATTTCAGATTACTTTTAGTTCCTCTCTAATACTTCGGCACACTCTGGTCAACCTCATCGGACCATGCAATGATGCCGCCGCGAAGATTAATCAATCGCCCGTTGAAACCTGCTTGCTTCAAAGCTTCAATCGCCTTCGCGCTTCTCACGCCGCCCTTGCAATGGACGACCGTTTCGCGGTCAGGGTCAATCTCGTCTATGCGATTCACGACCTGACCGAGCGGAATCAACTTCGTGTCAGGGATGCGCGCTATCTCATACTCGTGCGGCTCGCGCACGTCTATAATCTGTATGTCATCGCCCCGGTCCAGACGCCGCTTCAATTCGCTCGCCGTAGTTTCTTCCAACTCCTCCGAAGCTTTCACTTCCTGCGGCTGCGGTCTGAGTCCGCAGAACTCTTCATAATCAATCAACTCTTTGATTGTAGGGTTATCGCCGCAGATGGGACATGCAGGATCACGTCTCAACTTCAATTCGCGCCAGCGCATGTTCCACGCATCGAAAAGTAGCAGCCGATTAATGAGAATGCCTTCAGCGCCAAGGATGATCTTGATGGTTTCGTTGGCCTGAATCGCGCCGACGATTCCGGGCAGAACACCGAGCACACCGCCTTCAGCGCAAGAGGGAACTAACCCTGGCGGCGGAGGCTCTGGATAGAGACAGCGATAGCACGCGCCCTTTGCAGCCCAGAAGACTGACGCCTGCCCCTCGAAGCGAAAGATTGAGCCATAGACGTTCGGCTTGCCAGTCAATACGCACGCATCGTTTACAAGATAGCGAGTCGGAAAATTGTCCGTGCCGTCAACGATGATGTCGTAGTCGCGGAAAAGTTCGAGCGCGTTCTCGCTCGTCAGGCGTGTCTCATAAGTGTCTAGCCGGATGTGCGGGTTGATGTCGTGCAGGCGGTCGCGCGCGGATTCGATCTTTGGTCGCCCTACGTCCTTCGTGCCGTGAATGATCTGTCGCTGCAAGTTGGATTCGTCAACAACATCGAAATCGAGAATGCCAAGTCGCCCGACGCCAGCCGCCGCCAGATACATTCCGAGCGGAGCGCCAAGCCCACCCGTGCCTATCATCAGCACGCTCGCAGCTTTCAACTTTCGCTGACCTTCCATGCCGACCTCCGGCATTATCAGATGACGACTGTAACGCGCAATCTCTTCATTCGTAAGCGCAGGCTTTGACGCGGCCTCTTCAATCGTGGTTGAGCCTCCGGCAATCGAAGGCACAATCATGATGGTGTCGCCGTCTTTGACTTTTGTCTCCGCGCCTTCCGCGTGGCGAATGTCTTCGTCGTTCAGATAGATGTTGACGAAGTTGCGCAGACGGTTCTGGTCGTTGTAGAGATGCTTACGCAATTCCGCATGTGTAGAAGTCAAACGCTCAAGCGCTTCCCCTGTCGTTTTAGCTTCAACTTCAACCTCAGAACTTCCACCTGCATATTGTCTGAGCGCAGTCGGGATGATGATTGTAACCGCCATGATTTCTAAATTCCTTTCGAGATTTCCTCTTCATTAAAACGCGACCTGTCAGGCTCAAGCTCCCAAGAGCGCAGGTCAACCGCTCGACGTTCTCTAACTGAAACGACGATGTAGGACATAGTGGGCCAGGGCGCAAGGTTCTCTAAATCAAACTTGGAAGGCGCGGCTCGATCATCCGGGTGCGAATGATAGTTGCCGACGACGCCCAAGCCCTCTTTGCTGAAACGGCGCTCTTGCTGCATGTAATCCTGCGGAGTAATCAGCATTCTATGGCCTAACTCGTCATCCGATTCCCAGGCGTTCGAGACTTCCACTGTTTCTACAACAACGCGCGTGCGACCGTCATCTTCGATGCGACCAACCAGAAGCCCGCAACACTCGCGCGGGTATTCAGCTTCGGCGTGACGCCTGATCTTATCAAGCTGCTCGTCCCTTATCCTTATCATCGCTCTTCCCAAAAGTGTTCGCTCAGATACCTGCTCCCGCCATCACAAAGAATTGTCACGACGACAGACCCGCGTGGAAGTCCGTGCGCGAGCCTGAGCGCGGCGAAGACGTTTGCGCCGGAGCTTACGCCCACAAAGAGACCTTCTTCGCGCGCAAGGCGTCGCGTCATCGCTTGAGCATCTTCTGTTGAAACTTCGACATTTTCATCAGCCAGCGTCGAATCATAAATGCCCGGCACAATCGCGGTCTTCATGTGCTTCATGCCCTCAAGCCCGTGCATGGGCGAATCGGGCTGCAAAGAGATTGTTAGAATTGAAGGCTGATATTCTTTGAGCCGACGAGCAATGCCTGTGAACGTGCCGGATGTGCCGAGTCCCGCTAGGAAATGCGTTATGCGCCCTTCGGTCTGCTCCCAGATTTCCGGTGCAGTCCCTTCGTAATGAGCGCGCCAATTAGCATGAGAGTTGTACTGGTCCGCATAGAAATATTTGTGCGGCTCACGAGCCGACATCTCACGCGCAAGAAGCTGAGCGCCGTCAGTGCCGTCGAGCGGATCGGTCTCGATAATCTCCGCACCGTATATTTTCAGGATGCGCTTGCGCTCTGTGCTCGCGTTCTTCGGAAGACAGAGCGTCACACGGTAGCCACGCGCAGCGCCTATCATAGCGTAAGCTATTCCCGTATTGCCGCTCGTCGCGTCAAGAATAATCTTGCCGGGTTGAAGCTCACCCGTTCGCTCGGCTTCAAGAATAATTGCACGCGCCGCGCGGTCTTTCACAGACCCGCCCGGATTCAAGTGCTCCGCCTTGACGAAAAGCTCGACCTGAGAGTCCATTTCGCGCGTCACATTACGCAGTCGTATGAGCGGAGTTCTGCCGATGTTCGACAGCAGATCGTTTTCAGCCATCACAGTTGGTTCTTCTAAAAGCATCATTAACACTTCAGCCGCGCCTCTCTTTTACGAAGGGTCGCGGCTGGCTTGCTCTCTCTAAACTTTCTGCGGCGTCTAACCTTTTCTCAAGTCCGAAGCGCCCGCCGAAGTCCAGCCCGTCCGCTCCTTCGTAAAGGAATGACAACAGGTACAGGCGCAATAACAATAGAACATTCGACGCATCATCTTTATCAAACTATGAACGCAACTATAAGCAAGATTTTGAAAGAGTGTCAACCGGAGCGATTTATGAGTAGTGGGTCAGATTGGAAATGAACTCACCACCGCAGAGAGACGCGTAGGACCGTAGAGATAGCGCAGAGAAATCAAACTCTCTTTATAGATTCCTGGTTAACGAAAGCGGTCGCAATCAATCTCATACTTTTTAACCTTGTAGCCGATGATCCGTTCCGTAGTATCGAGCAGCTTGGCCGCTCTCTTTCGATTGCCGCGCGTCGTTTTCGATTGACCAGAATGGGGATGCAGATGAAAGTGAGTTCCTGCTGCTTTAGAGTCTTCTTTCTTACGCCCAGGCGGTCCAGAAAGAGAGGCTCGCGGCTGACTTGAGGAACTACGACGGGCTTGCCTGTTTGGAAGACGCTGCCCGTTATGCCTTCTCCGGCGCGATACCTGGCGCGTCGCGCAACATCTTCATCAAGACCGTGAGAAGCGACGACGCGCAATTCTTTCGTGTCCTGGTCCGGCAGCATGACGACGCCGCGCAGAGCATTGTGATGTCGCCCCAACGTTTCAAGGACGCGCGACATTGCATCTTTAAGCTTGAAAGTTCCGGCGAGCGTCTGGCCGACCTCCAATATGGTCGCAAGCTTTCGCGCTTCCGCCTGCTCTGCTGTCATCTTTGTGGAAGTTCCGGGCGTCGCCATCGTTCATTCTTCAAAACCGAATCATCTTAGGGGCAATCGCGCAGCCAGGTCAAAAGCATAAACCTTATCTGGAGATGAACCCGTCTCTCCGAGAGATTACTGCTGCGGCTTTGCGTGTTGGCGCAGCACCTTTAGAAAGGCTGCGGCTGCGTGAGAGAAGGTTATCTGTCGGCGGTGCGTTGCCCAGAGTGTGCGATGGTAGCTCAGGCCGCGAACTGGAATGGAGACTAGCGAGCCGCGCTCCAACTCCTCGCTCACGCACATGCGTGGAACAAAAGCCAGACCAACCTTCATCTGAACGAATCGCTTGATGGTCTCGATGGTCGCAAGCTCAAGCGTGATGTTGAGCGGCGTGTGGTGCTGTGCGAACGCCTCAATAACGCGTTGGCGCGAGGCGGCTTTGACGTTATGAGCCAGAAAAGATTCCTTGCCGAGTTCTTTAATGTTTATAGAGTCGAGCTTAGCGAGCCTGTGGCTGGGGTGCATTATCAGCACAAGCTCGTCTCGAAGGATTGGGAAGGATGCAAGCTCACTTGATTCCGGCTCGTAAGCCAGAAGCGCGAAGTCTATGTTTCTATCCAGCACCTCGCGCGGCAATTGCTCGGATGTGTGCCTGTAGATTTCTACCTTAACGTTCGGGTGCTGCTTTCTGAAATCCAGAATAAGATGCGGCAGTAGATATAGCGACGTGCTCTCGTTAGCGCCGATGCGGACTCGACCTCGTTTAAGAGAGCGCAACTCTTCGAGCGCGCCCAGCGCCTGATCGCGCAGCGACAGCATACGCTTCGCGTAATCATAAACTAGCTCGCCAGCCTCCGTGAGCGTAGGCGTCTTCTGCGAACGCTCGAAAAGTTTTGTTCCTATCTCCTCTTCAAGACGGCGAATCGCTATGCTTACGGCTGGCTGCGTTCGGTAAACACGCTCGGCGGCTTTTGAGAAGCTGCCCTCTTCTACGACTGTGGTAAAGAATTCGAGCTGCGTCAGTTCCATTTCGTGAATTCATCCTTCATAAGTGCTTTGATGAAGTGCTAAGACTCAACAACAATTTTGTCGTTCAAGTTTTGATGCGCGACAAAGATGTCTTGAAACCTCGTAATCGTCAAGCCTTGAAACAAGCGGAACAAGATGAAAATCAACGAGAGTTTGCTGTGTTCGGCTCGATTATTCTTCGCTTCTTAAATTTTTTCAGAACTGCGAAGCAAGTTGGCATAGGGATTGTTAAGCGCCTCGCGTGTGAGACCGGAAACATGGAAGCTTTCACCTCGTGTCAACAAACATCCGTCAATGCTCGCCTCAAAAATTTCATACAAAAGGAAAAACGTATATGAGTCCTTTGCGTAAAGCACAGTCGCACGGCATTCGCGCTCGTATGTGTAATCGGCAGCGCGGCCATTGCCTTCGCACAAACCTCCAGCCAATCCGTAGAAGACAGGTTGTCAAAGTTGGAGACAGCCACAACGGGCGCGCAATCTTCCGGCGACAACGCCTGGATGCTCGTTTGCGCTGCGCTCGTACTGATGATGACCGGACCGGGCTTAGCGCTTTTCTACGGCGGGCTTGTCAGAAAGAAGAATGTGCTGGGCACTATGATGCAGAGCTTCGTGTTGATGGCCGTGATTACAGTCCTATGGGCGTTCTACGGCTACAGCTTAGCTTTCTCGGAAGGCACACCGTTCTTCGGCAACTTCACTCATGCGCTTCTGCGCGGCGTCGGCACCCTGCCGAATGCGGATTACGCAGGAACGATTCCGCAGCAGACCTTCATGCTGTTTCAACTGATGTTCGCAATCATCACGCCTGCGCTGATAACGGGCGCGTTCGCAGAGCGCATGAAATTTAGCGTGATGCTCATATTCACTGTTCTTTGGGCGACTGTTATCTATTTCCCGCTGGCGCACATGGTCTGGGGCAAAGGAGGATTTTTGAACGCCGCGCTTGGAGGTCGAGTGCCTGCGCTCGATTTCGCAGGAGGCACTGTCGTTCACATCGCTTCAGGTTTCTCTGCACTGGTTTGCGCAATGTGGCCGCGCTGTCGTCCGTAGCCTTGAACCTCGCTGATGGTCATGCCGATTACGTCCACTTCCTGCAAAGCAGTTCTGACCGCGTCCAGAAGATGCGGCCTGATGACGGCTTCAACCTTTTTCATCCATTCATCTCCTCGAATTGAGCTTTGATCTTTGTGCGCTGATTAAGCGCTACCCCTTGATGAAAGTTTTTCAGTGAGAACGGTTTCAACCTCTTGCATCACAGTCTCCTGAAGTTTCATTCCTTTCTCATCGTTAACGTAAAAAACATCAAGCGCGTCGCTACGTTCAGTTGCAATCTTGGCGCAGACGATGTTAAGTCCAAGCGAGGCCAACTCGCGCGCAATCTTGAAGGCCAATCCTGTCTCGTCCGGCGCTTGAATCTCTATGAGCGTGGATGAGCGCGATGAGTCGTTGTCGCAGACTACGTGCGGAAGCCTGCGCCTACGGCGCGCATGATTCGCAATGACTCTCTTTCTGGGAGCATTCTTTGTGCGCCATCGCTCGACGAGCGCGGCAACATCAGTCTCTTGATTGATGGCCTTGCAGAGAGAAGCCTCTATTCCGGCATACCTGTGAACGTCTATGGCGTGGTGCGTGGGGGCTTCGCGCAGCGTTATAACGTCCAGAGCAATCCCGTCATAGCGCGTGTTGAGTTCTGCCGCCAGAATTTCGATTCCGTGAGCCGCGAGCGTTCCCGCTATGTCTGCGAAAAGTCCCGGCCTATCTTGCGCGCAGATTGTCAGTTCGGTCGAAGCGTTGCCGGGACGCGTCCAGCGAAGAGCTAATATGTCCGACTTGAGTTCTTCGATCAGGTGTAGATGTGTTGCGGCGGCGTCGGGGCGCGTAACGCGCACGTAGCGGTCCGGCATCAACGCAACGTGACGCTCAACATCGCTCAGCGCCAATTCGCCTTTGAGCCAGATTACTACCTGCTCTTTGAATCGCGCCTCGCAGTAAGCGCTCTCGACAACAAGATCAAGAACGAAGCTTCTCGCTGCGGCTACCTGGCACGCGCTCGCTCCGAAATTTAGCGAGGTCTTTAGCCGCTTATCTTCCAGCTTTACGAAAGTCCTGAAGAGGCCGGAAATATCGAAAGGTTCTGAGAGCGGTCTGCTCCTGACAAGGCGCGCGGCGGCGTGTGCCAACACCTTGTCACGGTGGTTGCGCATGAGTTGAACGGGTCGCATCTCTGCCTGGATTGTTGCCATGCCTCGAAATAAGGGAGCAGAAGTTACAGACTAGCCAGAAAAGCTACAGCAACCTTTATACCAGATGCGTGTATTCAATTTTGTAGCGGCAAGCGAAGCTGTTTTGGTTGATCTTTACCTATCACTCCAGACTCCTCTCTCGAATATTCGCGGCAACGTTTTTGTTATTCGATCCTTTTCGGATTTACAAAATTGTCGCTCGTCCGGGTGTTCAACCTTCAGGTTGCTCTGATAAGTAAAAGCTTGAACTCTGAGTGCGCGGCGTAATTCGCTCCCGTCATTAGCTCGATTTATGCGGCTATAAAAAGATTAACTTTGACTTAGCATTCGCCAACTCCTACGATGTCTCGCTTTATGAAGGAGGCTTATGGCGTCTAAGGAACGAATCATAATTTTCGACACCACATTGCGCGACGGCGAGCAATCACCGGGCTGCTCCATGAATCTTGAGGAGAAGATTCGTCTTGCGCGCCGCCTGGAATCGCTCGGCGCGGATGTCATAGAGGCGGGCTTCCCCATAGCTTCCGAAGGCGACTTCGCGGCTGTTAGAGCGGTGGCAAAGGAATGCCGAAGGGCTGTGATCGCCGCGCTCTGCCGGACCACCGAGGCGGATGTCCTCAGAGCGTGGGAAGCCGTACAAGTGGCCGCTCGCCCGCGCATACATACTTTCGTAGCCACCTCCGACATACATCTCGAACACAAGCTCAAGAAGACGCGACGCGAAGTGTTGGAGATGACGCGAAGCGCCGTCCACCTCGCGCGCTCTTTAACAGATGACGTGGAGTTTTCAGCGGAAGATGCAACGCGAAGCGATGTTGATTATCTCTGCGAAGTGCTCGGAGTCGCAGTCGCTGAGGGCGCGACAACGCTCAACATCCCGGACACTGTAGGCTACACGACGCCCGCAGAGTTCACAGAGTTAATCAAGCGCGTGCGCGAGCGCGTTGTGCGGTCCGAAGCTGTGACAATCAGCGTGCATTGTCATAACGATCTTGGACTAGCGGTTGCGAATAGCCTCGCTGCCATTGAAGCCGGAGCGCGTCAGGTCGAGTGCACAATCAACGGCATAGGCGAGCGCGCGGGCAACGCTGCGCTTGAAGAGATAGTCATGGCGCTTCATGTTCGCGCAGACCGTTTGCCTTTCGAGTGCGGGATAGAAACCGGGGAGCTTTATCCCGCGAGCCAGTTGCTCACGGAGATAATAGGCTTTGACGTGCAGCCGAACAAAGCTATAGTTGGCCGCAACGCCTTCGCGCACGAAGCTGGCATACACCAGCACGGCGTTCTGAGCAATCCTCTGTGCTACGAGATAATGACGCCGGAATCCGTAGGCGTTCCAGCCAACAGCCTTGTGCTGGGAAAGCATTCCGGTCGTCACGCTCTTGCGCAACGCTACGCAGAGCTTGGGCACTTTTTATCAAGCGCGGAGTTGAACGCCGCATACACACGCTTCACTCGCTTGGCTGATCGCAAGAAGCGAATCTACGATCAGGACCTGCTCTCGTTGCTATCAACTGAGTCGCGCGCGACAGAGCAGTTTGATTTGGGAAAGAGCACTGTGATCGAGTTTGCTACGACTGAAGCGTAAGCGAACGAGTAAGAAAACTGAATCGAGAAAGCATAACCATCAGCTAACAGAGTATCGTTAGCTGATGACTTTATGGAGAGAATTCGTAAGCGAATATGAGACTGAACATCACTCTACTTCCGGGCGACGGCATCGGACCGGAGGTTATAGAACAGGCAGTGCGCGTCATCGAAGCTGTTGCTGAAATTGGCGGGCACGATTTTTCATTTCGGAAACATTTAATCGGCGGCGTTGCGATAAATGAGACGGGCACGCCGCTTCCGCGAACAACACTGGACGCAGCCTTGGCGAGCGACGCCGTACTGCTCGGCGCTGTAGGCTCGCCAGAGTTCGATTCGCTCGCGCCCAACATGCGACCCGAAGCCGGACTCCTGTCGATTCGACAGGCTCTGGGCGGTTACGCGAACCTCAGACCCGTCAAATGCTATGAGCCAATCGCAAACTGTTCGCCCCTGCGCGCCGAAATTATTGCTGGCACGGACGTGCTATTCGTGCGCGAGCTTCTGGGCGGCATCTACTTCGGAGAGCCTCGCGGCAGAAGCAATGAAGGCGACAGCCCTTCGGCTTACAACACCATGCGCTACAGTGTTGCGGAGATTGAGCGCGTCGCGCGCATAGCTTTCGATGAGGCTCTGAAGCGTCGTCGCAAAGTCACTTCAGTTGATAAGGCAAACGTGCTTGAGACCTCTCAACTCTGGCGCGAAACCGTCACGCGCGTTGCGCTGGATTATCCGACAGTCACGCTCGAACACCTTTATGTTGACGCCTGCGCGATGCACTTGATAACGAACCCGCTGAGGTTCGATGTCGTCTTGACGGAGAATCTCTTCGGCGACATTCTCTCTGATGAAGCGGCAGTAATCGCAGGTTCGTTGGGCATGTTGGCATCTGCATCAATCGGCGGCGCTGTTGACCTTTACGAGCCTGTTCACGGCTCAGCGCCAGACATAGCTGGCAGAGGGCTTGCGAACCCTCTCGGCGCAATCTCGTCCGCCGCAATGCTTCTTCGCCACACAGCAAAGCTCGAACAAGAGGCCGATGATATTGAAGAGGCAATAAGCGCAGTCCTCTACGCCGGACATCGCACGCAGGATTTGAAGGACGAAGCTACGAGCCATTCTTCCTCAACTTCTGGGATGGGCGCTCTGGTCGTTGAATCATTAACAGAAATCGCAGACCGGCGACATTCATATCATGCAGTCTGAGAAAGATGTCAGTAGTCAGTGGTCCATTGTCAGTTGTTCGCTCTTTTGAGTTGAATGTTTATCTTTCAGGCATACAGCTTAACAAGAGCGCAAACAACTGGCGATTGACAATGGACCACTGGCAAATATTTTATGAGAACTCTTTTTGACAAGCTCTGGGATGCACACGTCGTTCGCGCTCAAGCGGGCGAGCCTGCGCTACTTTATATTGATTTACATATGATTCATGAGGTCACTTCGCCGCAGGCTTTTGACGGATTGCGTGAGGCTGGTCGCGGCGTGCGTCGGCCTGATTTGACCGTTGCGACGATTGACCACAACGTGCCGACAACGGACCGCAAGCTTCCAATTGCAGATAAGGTCGCGGCGCAGCAGATAGAGACCTTGCGTCGCAACTGCCGCGAGTTCGGAATAAAGCTCTACGACATCAACTCGGCGGAGCAGGGAATCGTTCACGTCATTGGTCCTGAATTAGCTTTGACGCAGCCGGGCATGACGATTGTCTGCGGCGACAGCCACACCTCTACGCACGGCGCGTTCGGCGCACTCGCTTTCGGCATAGGGACGAGCGAAGTCGAGCACGTTCTTGCAACACAGTGTCTTCAGCAGCAGCAGCAGCGCACGCTTGAGGTTAAAGTCAAAGGCGCACTTGCGGCGGGTGTCACGGCCAAAGACCTTGCGCTCGCAATCATAGGCCAGATAGGAACGGACGGCGCGACAGGCCACGTCATCGAATACACGGGCGAGGCCGTTCGTGCGCTCTCTATGGAAGGACGCATGACGCTCTGCAACATGAGTATCGAAGCGGGCGCTCGCGCAGGGATGATCGCGCCGGACGAGACGACGTTTGAGTATCTGAAAGAGAGACGCTTCGCTCCGCGCGGCGCGAACTGGGATGAAGCAGTCGAGTATTGGCGCACGCTTCGGACGGACGAAGGCGCAGAGTATGACCGCGTTGTTGAGATTGACGCCTCCGCGCTTGCTCCCTTCGTCACGTGGGGCACAAGTCCCGGAATGGTCGTGCCGGTAACGGGTCGCGTGCCTGATCCCGCGAAGGCGCAAACCGAAGCTGACCGTCAAGCGGCGCAGCGCGCTCTGCTTTACATGAACCTAAAACCCGGCACTCAGATTGAAGATGTTGAGATTGATCGCGTCTTCATAGGCTCTTGCACAAACGCGCGCATTGAAGACCTGCGAGCGGCAGCCGTAGTTGCGCGCGGTTACAGAACAAATTCGCGCGTGCGGGCTATGGTCGTCCCCGGCTCGCAGGCCGTCAAACGCGAGGCTGAAAGCGAAGGTCTGCACAAAATCTTTCTTGAAGCAGGGTTTGAGTGGCGCGAGCCGGGCTGCTCAATGTGTCTCGGCATGAACCCGGATATCTTAGAAGCGGGCGAGCGCTGCGCTTCAACGAGCAACAGAAACTTTGAAGGCCGTCAGGGACGAGGCGGACGAACGCACCTGGTAAGCCCTGCTATGGCTGCCGCCGCAGCCATCACAGGACACTTTAGCGATATACGAGGGTGGAAGTATAAAGAGCAGTGAAAAGTGAATAGTGAAAAGTGAAAAGTGGAAAGCTGTTTTCACTATTCACTATTCACTATTCACTACCCACGATTATGATTCCTTTTCGCATTCACACAGGGAGGCCCGCGCCGCTTATGCGGTCTAATATTGATACGGACCAGATTATCCCGAAGCAGTTTCTAAAGCGCATCGAGCGGACGGGCTTTGGAGAGTTTCTATTCTACGATTGGCGGTACAGAGCGAACGGCGAGCCTGATGAGTCGTTTGTTTTGAACGAGGGGCGATACGAGGGCGCGAGTATTCTTCTGGCTGGGCGAAACTTCGGCTGCGGCTCTTCGCGCGAGCACGCGCCCTGGTCTCTGCTTGACTATGGGTTTCGTGCAATCATCGCGCCGTCGTTCGCAGACATCTTTGCGAACAATTGCATGAAGAACGGAATCGTGCCTGTCACGCTCGCTGAAGAAGAGGTGGAAGAATTAGCGCGGCGTGCAAGGGAAAAGAGAGACTATCGAGTGACAGTTGATCTTGAGCAGAGTGTTGTTAGGGATGGCGCGGGCTTTGAAGCAAAATTCTTTATTGACGAGTTTCGTCGCTACTGCCTGCTCGAAGGATTGGACGACATAGGATTGACACTGCGACACGAGCCGCAGATAGCTTCTTATGAAAAGAGTCGCCCGCAGTGGCGGGAAACTTCCGGTGCGGAATAAGAGAGTCCGGTTGCGCTATGAAAGAGTACGGCGATTTAATGCATTTCTTATTGTACTTCCGCGACGACTACAAGAGCGAAGAAGAGTTCCGCTCGTTCGCACTGAAAGAGATTCGAGCGTTCATCTACGACCTGCGCGATTTCGGAATTGAAATATCGCTCTCACATCACAGCACAAAGACGGTCGGCTCGCCAGTTAATCAGCACAGCAACACCACGATTGAATAAGAGCGGCTTTTGTTGGATGCAAGCATTTTGTCGTCTGCCGTCACAGACTTGGCTAACCTTGCCAACGTTAACTCCTACTAAACAAACCCCAAGACATTGAAAGCAAATGAGTCTCTATTAGCGTAGATACCAATCGGGCTGGGAATCGGTGAAGAGTTTTGCCGGAGGAATGGAAATGTGCTGGCCGGACCAGGCTTGTCTCTGCTTCGGAACGAAATCATCCGTCAGGCTAACAACATTCCCTTCAATCGGAACTTTCTTTCGAGCAAGCTTTTGATAATCGCGCGTGCGCCCTCGCATGTTAAGAAAGTAATCGCGGAAATGAACGGGGAGAACGCGCGAGCCTTCGAGCCAGTAATAGACTCTTCCGAAATATGCAGCGTGAAGCCAATGTTCCCAGGGGCGCGGGGCGTATAGTTCCTTCTTCAACTCAGGAGTATGAATGGGAAGCCACAGCACATAGATTCCTTTGCGTGTGTACTCCATCGTTCGATACTGGATTCGTGCGAGCGAGAGATTACTGAGTTGAACTTCGATGGCTATGGGCACGTCGTTGATGTACGCGCTCACGTCAGGTCTGACCGTGATGAGGTTTCTCTCCATCTCACATTTATTGACGCGAGGATTGATTACAAGGCTTTCGTAAAGAGCGATCTTGCAGCGGCGATGGGCTTCGGATTCGCCCGTTCCGTATTCGCAAGTAATAGGGGGAAGATGCGCGAAGTGAGGGGCTTTAATCTCTCCTCGTTTCAGCCTCACGATTTGCTTACAGCAGAAGCAGGTGAAAGGACCATCCTTTCTTTCAACCTCCCACGCCGCAACCTTCTGCCCGTCGTCTCTTACAGCCGTCAGCATACTGAAATAATTGCTCCTAAGAACTCACAGTTCTTTTATGGCTAACTCAATCGCAACAGGGTCAAGGTTTCTTTTGAAGATAATCGCGTGCGGCGGAATCGTAGTAAGTGGATCGCGGCTGCCGCGCAGTTCATCCCACGCCGCCAGGACGAAGTTCTTAAAGCCCGCGTGCTCGAATTCCTTCAACCTCTCTCTAAGATAGTCCGGCGTCCAGAATCCTAAAACTTCGAGATAAAATTGCCGCCCGTCCGCGTGACGCAGAACGAAATCAGGGATAAATGCGCTCTCGCCCAAATCTATAACTTCACGACTCGGCTCAAGCTTCCAAAGAGTTTCGACACGTCCCCAGTTAGCGGCGAACTTTTCCAGAATGGAATTCTCTGCGAGCGGGTCTGTCAGATAGTGCGAGCTTAAATGTTTCTGACGACTGCTGAGTTCAAAGAATGCGCTCTGCGGTTTGCCCTGAACGCTCTGCACAATCTCGGCGCGCATTCGCCAGCCCTTGCAGAGCAGAAGCGCCGGAAGAAAGACCGCCATCTGAACGCCATATTTTTGCGAGCGTTGAAAGAGCGAAACAGGACCATCGAGCCTTACTTCGTAACCCATCGCAGGGCTTCCCTTGATCGTATGAATCAAACGATAAGCTTTAATAGCGCTGAAAAGTTCGCGGTAAGATTCAGGGTTTTGCGTCTCGACAGTCAGATGCATCTCAACGCAATGGTAGAGCAGCGCCTGCGCTTGAGAGAGATTGTAAAGATTAAGAAGCTCTGCGTTGTTTATATGTTTGAAGCTTTCAAGCTTTTGATTCTCCGGCAAGTCTGCATAGAGTCCTTCGATTAAGACTTCAGGCGCGCAAAGCAGTTCACGCGCAGCTTCTTTGATTACTTCCGTGCGCGCGTCTTCCTCCAGCGTTACAGGATGACGCTCGCGCGCCTTTAGAAAGAGCGTGCGCCGAATCTCTGCGGGGTCTTTTGCACTCGCAGCCTTAAAAGTGCAGCGATCCATCAGAAGCTTTATAAGCCCGCGAAGTATTTTGTAGTTCGTGCCCGTTCCGACAAACTCTTCCAGTTCACGGTCAAGCTCGCGTCGTGCGCGCCCTTCATGTTCGTGGAAGAGTTTTATCAGGTGCGCTGCGTCCTGTAGATAGTCCACGTCGTCCGGCGAGATGTAGAGCGGCCTTACCCTATCGCCTCGCCGCCAGCTTTGTGCAAGATCAGCCGTCAGCATACAAAGTCTCACCTCATAAAGCGGTAGAGCGAATCGTACCCTGCCTCTTGAAACTGACGGCTTCGCCCACGCCGCTCGCTAATATTTTCTTCCGTAGTCTCGCTTGCAATCACTTCGTAGAGAATCGCTTCCTTGCCGGGCTTAGGCCTGAGTATTCGTCCAAGACGTTGAATGTGCTCGCGCGTTGAGCCTGAGCCGGAGAGGATTAGTGCGATCGATGCTTCGGGTATATTGACGCCTTCGTTCAAGACCTTCGAGGTCGCAAGAGCGAGCACGTCTGCGCGATTGAAAGCCTCAAGCCACTCGCGCCGCTCTTTGATTCCGGTATGGTGCGTGAGCGCAGGGATTAAAAACTTTTCCGATATGCGATAGACCATCTCGTTCTCGGCTGTGAAGATTAGCGTTCGATCAGAAAGATGTTTCGCTCCTGTTCATAAAAGGCGCGCTCCTCCGCGCTTAAGCGAACCGTTATGCGAACGACCGAATAATCCGCAAGATACTCTCCGGCCATCTCGTGCGCTTCGCGGCGATAAAGAATCGGACCTATCAGTTGGGTTAGACTTCGCTCTTCGCCGTCTGCGCGCTCAGGTGTTGCCGTGAGTCCAAGACGAAAAGGCGCGATTGACATCTCTGCCGCGTAGCGATGCACGCTGCTCGGTAGATGATGGCATTCGTCGAAGATTAGAAACCCGAACTGATTTCCCAATCGCTCCATAAAACGAAAAGCGGAGGCGTAGGTTGTAACTGTCAGAGCGCCTATCTCGTAGTATCCTCCGCCGATCAACCCGACCTCAGCTTGAAATGATGAGAGCAGAAGGTCGTACCACTGGTTCATTAGATCAATCGTGGGAACGACAATCAATGTGGACCGGCACGTGCGCTCGATTGCCATCTGCGCCACAAGACTCTTGCCTGCGCCCGTAGGGAGAATCACAACGCCGCAGCGCTCGCGCCGCATCCATTCATCAACCGCTTGCTCTTGATAAGGGCGTGGCTCTCGGTCAAGCTTTGAAACAAAATCGAAGCGGTCGTAAGCGCGTGCGCGATCTTCGTAAGGAGTCCTGGTGCGAATCAACTCTTTGACAATATGACGATAGGCCGAGGCGGGCGCGCGCCAACGCAGTACGCGCTCGTCCCAGCGAAAGTGCTGCGGAACTCTCGCGGAAGAACGGTCAGCGCCGTCCAGCAGAAGCGTCCCTGCTTCAAATCTGAGCACAAAGGGTGGCTGGCTCATTAATGCGAGGAGGATTCAAACAGGGATGGACAGGATTGACAGGATAAAAGGGGAAATGGGGAAAGGTTAAAAGGGAAAAGGTATTTGGCTTCTTCCTCTGCCCTTTCCCCATTTCCCCCTCTTCTTTCATCCTGCCCATCCTGTCTATCCCTGTTAATTCTTTTCTCTAAATTGAACCGCTATGTACAGCTGTCAAGCGGCCTTCTTCTGCGGGTAATTTGCACGTTTGGCGCGCTCAAGGCCCAGACGCTCGCGCAAACCCGGATAGGCATCAAGCTCTGCGGCAGGGATGCAATTCGGGCAGACCCACTTGCCATCGGAGTTGCGCATGTGCAGGCTCTCTTGCGGTTTCTTACAGGCTTCGCATCTGAAATCTTTGCTCATTTTATATCCCCTCTGATTTAATCTGTCACTCTTAAAATACAGATGCATTATACCATTTCTTATGCACTTGTGAAACAGTGTCGCACAGGAGAAACGGTCCGGTTTCGGATTGCGGATTTAGAAGAACAGAAGGCAGTAGGCCGCAAAGCATTAAACAGCAAAAGCCGTTTTGTATTTGCAGCCTTCTACTTTTCAATCCGAAATCCGAAATCCGCATTCCGCAATCGAAAAAGGGGTTGCCGAAACAAGGGGACTTGTTACATTATATAGAACCCCGTCGTCCTATCTATCGATGGCAAGCTTATATGGGGCGCGTATTCGACTCCCACCTGATGCGCTACGAAAGATTAAGAGATAGTTTGTGAAGAGTAATCTCTTGTTCCAACCCGATTCTATTCATTTGCAGAGGTAACTTAAGATATGCCGGAACTACGTGGCGTACAGGCCACAGCGGAAGTCAAGGCTGAGTGGAAACGTGCTTACAACTTCTACCTTGAAGCGTCTGGACATCCTTATGATAAGAAGAAGGATCGCACGGAGCGTATAGACTATGTCGCGCGCAAAATGAATCTGACGCGCAAGCAGGCCAAGCGGCGTATTAAGAATTATGAAGCCTGGCAGCGCAATATAGAAAAGGGGCGGGTCACTCCGTAAGATTAGATGTGACCGCAAGCGCGCGTGACCACCTGCAAAACGCTCCAGCGCGATCATTCAGCCTTACTGATATCTCAACCTCAGCAGTTGCACAACAGATGCTGCTAGAGGCCGGGATCAATTCCCGTCTATTCCTCTCGGCGCAAAGCGCTGGCTCTCAACACGCGCAGTCGGCTCTCTGTCTGTGCGTATGCTGTCTGTGAAGCAATCGTTAGCAGACAGAAGTCTCAAACGTCTAATCAACACACGCAACAGTGCATACAAAATCGTTCTCAAAGAGTGTGCGCAGTTTTGTCACAATAGTCTTTGGCGCTTCCCCTGCTTCTGATTAATTCTGTCACACGCCAATTCATCTTCAGCTAAAGAGAGATTCGTAAACGCTTTTTTGTTAGCATAACGGCTATCCTCTAAACCGTCTTAAAGCATCCAAGTGGTATAATGTTTGATAAGTTATCGCGCCGGTCTGTCATAGGTTTTGGAATTCGTGCATCCGCTTTACAGGTGAAAAGATGTTATCAAAGAGAGCAACAACCTATTTATTGATCTCAATCATCACGCTCTTCGCATCAATCAACGCTAATGCGCAGGCTCTGGTCTCGGCCAGAATCCTGAGCAGCAGCGGAGTTGTGGAGATTGAACGTCGCTCGCAGGGGCAGGCATCTCTGGTGAAGATTGAATATCGCGTAAACGATGAGCTTATCG
>QHXM01000106.1 GCA_003222945.1 Acidobacteriota bacterium | reverse complement strand
CGTTCTTTGAAATCTTTCAGGGCCTGTTCCATATCAGCTTTGATCTCGTCCGTGAGCGCTTTCTTCTCGCGTATGGATTGCAAAAGGCCCGGATGAGAGTTTTCGACAAAACGCAGGAGTTCCGCCTCGAAGCGTCGGACCTGATCTATGGGAATGTCGTCAACCTTTCCTGTAGTCGCAGACCAGATGATTAGCACCTGCTTTTCGACATCCATAGGCTGATACTGCGGTTGCTTCAAAATCTCAACGAGTCGCTGCCCGCGAGCAATCTGCGCCTGCGTCGCGCGGTCCAAGTCAGAGCCGAACTGAGCGAATGCTTGTAGCTCGCGGAACTGAGCCAGGTCAATGCGGAGTGTTCCCGCAACAGACTTCATAGCTTTGATCTGCGCAGCGCCTCCTACGCGCGAGACGGAGTTGCCGACGTTTATCGCAGGACGAATGCCCGCGTTGAAAAGATCGGCTTCGAGAAAGATTTGGCCGTCGGTGATAGAGATTACATTCGTAGGAATGTAGGCCGAGATGTCGCCCGCCTGCGTCTCAATTATCGGAAGACTGGTTAAGCTTCCTCCGCCTTTCGCATCCGACATCTTCGCGGCTCGCTCAAGCAAGCGCGAGTGTAGATAAAAGACATCGCCCGGATAGGCTTCGCGTCCAGGCGGACGGCGAAGCAGCAGAGAGATTTCGCGGTAGGCTGCGGCCTGCTTCGATAGATCATCGTAGATCGTTAGCGCGTGACGCCCGTTGTCGCGGAAGTATTCGCCGATGGCCGCGCCCGCGTAGGGAGCTAGAAACTGCATAGCGGCAGGATCGGACGCCGTTGCTTTCACCACAATCGTATAGTCCATCGCGCCGAAATCAGTTAAGGTCTTAACTACTTGGGCCACAGTCGAAGCCTTCTGCCCGATTGCGACGTAGATACAGATTACGTCTTTGCCCTTCTGGTTGATGATCGCATCAACCGCAACGGCAGTCTTTCCGGTCTGACGGTCGCCGATAATCAACTCGCGCTGGCCGCGCCCGATTGGAACCATTGAGTCAATCGCTTTGAGTCCCGTTTGCAAAGGCTCTTTCACAGGTTGCCGATCAACAATGCCGGGCGCGATTCGCTCTACGGGATTGTAAATCTCCGTGATGATCGGACCACGTTCGTCAACCGGAAGACCAAGCGCATTGACGACACGACCGATCATCGCATCGCCCACAGGAACTTGCATGATGCGCCCCGTGCGTTTCACAAGATCGCCTTCTTTAATCGCCTGAAATTCTCCGAAGAGCACCGCGCCGACTTTGTCCTCTTCGAGATTCAAGGCGAGGCCGCGAACCTCATGCGGAAACTCCAGAAGCTCGCTCGCCATCACTTTCTCAAGGCCGTGAATCTCCGCGATGCCGTCGCCGACTTTGATGACCGTGCCGACTTCTGTAACAGTTACGCCGGACTCGAAATTTTCAATCTGTCGGCGAATGATTTCGTTAATCTCGTTAGCTTTGATCGGTTCCATAAATTCCTCGTAAACCGTTTGTTCGTAAATCGTGAATCGTAAATCATGAATAGAAGAAAGCCGTTTTTATCTATTTACGATTCACGATTTACGATTTACGGACTTGCCAGTCATTCTCTCTTTCACCTGCTGCAACTGGTTGCGCACGGAGCCGTCGTAGATGGTTGAGCCTATGCGCGTCGTGATGCCGCCGATTAGCTCTTCGTCGGTCGTAAAAGTCAGGCGCACGTTCTTGCCTGTAATCGCGGCGAGTTTCGTTTGCAGAGCATCTTGCACAGATTGCTCTACGGGTCGCGCCGTAGTGACGTGCGCGGAGACGACTCCTGAACGCTCGTCCAGAACTTGCGCGAAACGTTTATTGACTTCACTCAACTCTGCAAGACGCTGGTTCTGTAAAAGCACTTGCAGAAAGTTTGCGGTCGTCTGAGAGGCGCGCGTGCGCGCAATTAGCGCTTCAAGGACTTTTCGTTTCTGATCGTAGGGGATAGTAGGGTTGCGAAAGACTTCGAGCAGTTGTTCGTTCGACTGCATCATAGCGCCCCATGCAGCCAACTCCCTTTGAACTTCCTGCGCTTCACCGCGCGCCATGACTACGTCCGCGAGCGCCGTGGCGTAACGGCGCGCAACCGTTTGCACGCTCAACTCTTGACCCCTCCCAACTCGTTGACTCGAAGACTAACCAGACGTGCATCATCTTCAGGCTTGATGTCGCGGTGTATCATCTCTTCCGCAAGACGAATGCTCTGTTCGGCTGCAAACTCGCGCAACTCCTGTCGGGCGGCTTTACCTAAGCTCTTAATCTCGCGCTGCGCCTGTTCACGCAGTTTACGCGCTTCGTCTTCGGTGGACCGGCGTATGCGCTCGCGCTCTTCAGCCGCTTCTCTTGCCGTTTGCTCGCGCACGCTCGCTACTTCTTCATTGAGCTTTGCAAGTCTAGCTTCGACCTCTTCCAATTTCGCCAGCGCCGCGTTGCGCTCTTCGTGAGCGCGCATAAGATCGCGTCGAATGCCTTCGCGTCGTGCGCGCATGGCTTCACTGACGGGGCGGCGCAGGATGTAGATGAATAGAGCGATGAAGATTATCAGGTTGAGCCAACGCCAAAACTCGAAGCTGGGGATGTTCCACCAGGGCGCAGCCTCTCCCTCGGCCAGGAAGATAATGCTTGTTGTAAGAGGAGTAAGCATAAACTTTATGCGCCCTGCCCGACGCTCGCCATCACTGCATCGCTAATCGGACGATGAAGTATCTGCGCGCCAATATCAGCCGCAATGCGTCGCGCATCCTGTTCAAGAGTTGCGCGAGCCTCTTCTGCTTGCCCACGGATTGAATCTTTTTCTTCAGCAACTAATTGGTTTATCTCTTCACGAACTGCGCTGAGCTTTGCCTGTCGCTCGCTCATTGCAGCCCCGCGCTCCTGCTCCATCAAGCGATAACCTTCGGTGCGCGCCTCGCGTAGAGTATGTTCGTAGTGAGCCAGCTTTTCATCCACACGTCGTAAGATGTCTTGCGCTTCGCCGGAACGCCCGCGAGTTCGTTTCTCGCGCTCTTCCAGAATGCGGTTGATTGGCTTGAAGAGCGTGGCGTTTAGAACGAACACCATCACTAAGATAATTACGATATGAAAAATCAAAGTGCCGTCCGGCACCAGTTGGATGGAGTTCTCAGCGAAGGCTAGAAAAGTCATAGATATCGATAAGCTCTAATAAGTGAGTGGTATCTTTTGAGCCTTATTATAAAGAAATCTCTGTTTGCCAAAAGCCTGCGAGTCTAGCACGCGATTTCATTGGCAGTCAAGGCAAGGGTTTGTAATAGATGCGCTTTTAAGCTCGGTATTATCAGAGACTTTAGTGGGACTTCAGGATGATCTGGAATTAGATTACTTGAATCAGATAGTTCGATTTGGTTTGGACGCTACCGATGATTACTGCGCCGTCAATTCTTTTAACCAAGTCTTCGGCTTTCGCATGGTCGATGCTTATTAGAAGCCCGCCTGCCGTTTGTGGATCAAAGAGCGCGCTCTGCATCTCACGCGAAATCTCTTCCCCAAATTTAACAGTGTCGCCGACATACTTCCTGTTATTCTTATCTCCCCGAGTAAGCATCCCCTGCGCGATTAAATCCAGAACATCAGGCAGCAGAGGCACACGCGCGGATTCAATCGTTAAAGTAACGTTGCTCGCGCGTGCTAATTCAAAAGCGTGTCCCAACAGACCGAAGCCTGTAATATCGGTGCAAGCATGAGCGCCCGCCTTTTGCATCTCCGCAGAAGCAGCCGCAGCCGAGGTTGTCATAGCTTTCATCGCCGCTCCAACTGCTCCTTCACTTGCGATGTCGCGCTTAATGCCCGTACTTATCACTCCCGTTCCAATAGGCTTCGTTAAAATGAGCAGGTCGCCCGGCTTTGCTTGGGCATTAGTTATGACCCGCGCAGGCTCTACTAATCCTGTCACCGAATACCCTATCTTAATTTCTGCATCATCTACTGTGTGTCCTCCAAGGATGACTACACCGGCCTCGTTCATGGCTGACTGTCCGCCTCGCAAAATTTCACCGAGCACTTCCAAATCTTCCTTCTGCGGATAACAAACAATAGATAGAGCCGTGATGGGAACTGCTCCCATAGCATATATATCATTCAGGGAATTGATGGCCGCAACCTGACCGTAAATAAACGGATCGTCCGCCACAGGCGTAAAGAAATCAACGGTTTGCACCAATGCAACATCTTCCCTTAAACGAAACACACCTGCATCATCAGCTAAATCATAGCCGACAAGCACGCTCTCGTTCGTGGGTTGCGTTGGCAGTTTGCTCAAAACTTGAGCAAGATCGCTTGGCGAAAATTTAGCCACTCAACCAGCGCATGAGACCATCTCTGTTAATCTTTTTTTCATCCTCTTAAAGAATTTCCAATCTGTGAATAGCTTTTATAATGTCTTGGGAGACAATGATGATTGGCGAGTTTGAAGACTATTTTATTAAGGCGACTTCAACTAATGAAAGTGATCCTATTACCTTGAACGACAGCACTGAGCCGCAGAGTTTATAAAACCCTATTTCAAGCAGAAGCTACTTCCTGCTCACCGGATAGTAACTGATATATGCGATGAAGGTCGCTGTCGCTGTAATATTCGATTTCTATCTTACCTCCCGTGCCGGTAGGACTTTGGATGACGCGCACTTGTGTACCGAAACGTCGCCGCAACTTCCCCTCTGCACTTCGCACATTTGGATCATCGCGCTTTTGCGCAGGCATAGTGGCTTGAGAAGGATTTGCGCCTGCGATAATTCTTTTAATAGCTCGTTCAGTCTCGCGTACTGATAAGGACTGCTCAATAATATTACGCGCGACTTTACGCTGAATCTCTTCGTCATCAACTCCTAGAAGCGCCCGCGCGTGGCCCGCAGTCAATTTTTCTTCACTCAATAGATGCTGGATATCTTCTGGTAAACGCAATAAACGCAAATAGTTAGTAATGAAAGAGCGGTCACGCCCGACCCGCTGTGCTACTGTCTCTTGAGTTAATCCGAGCGTTTCAATCAATCTTTTATAGGCCTGTGCCTCTTCAATGGCGTTCAACTCCTGGCGCTGTATGTTTTCAATTAAAGCTAATTCCAGCAACTTATCATCTGGAATCTCTCGCACTACGGCTGGGATTCTTTGAAGACCTGCACGCTGAGCGGCACGCCACCTGCGCTCCCCCGCTATGAGTTGATAGCGTCCTCCGCGCCTACGCACTAATACAGGCTGGACGATACCGTTAGAGCGAATAGACTGTGCAAGCTCCTCCAAGCGCTGTTCGTCAAAATGGGTCCTTGGCTGAACTGAACTTGGCTCAATCAGGTCTATATCAATCTCAAGGAAATCTTCACTGGCTGTCGTTGCCGCCGAATCCGACAGCAGTGCGCTCAGGCCCCGTCCGAGTACTCTTCTTGTCATGTGCCATTATCTCCTTTGCAAGTTGAAGATAGCTTTCCGCACCCCGCGACCGTATATCATAGAGAATAATAGGTTTACCGTAGCTGGGCGCTTCTGCCAATCTTACATTTCGTGGGATAACCGTTTCAAAAATCTGCTGACCGTAAAAATCACGCAGATCAGCAGCAACTGCCGCCGAAAGATTTGTGCGCTCATCATACATGGTCAGCAACAAGCCTTCGATTGTTAGGCCTGGATTTAGAACCCGTCGAATGCGGGCAAAGGTATCAAATAATTCTGTCACCCCTTCAAGAGCGAAATACTCACACTGGACCGGAACAAGCAGAGAATCTGCGGCTGTGAGAGCATTCAGAGTTAGAAGGCCAAGCGAAGGAGGACAATCTATGATTATGAAATCGTAGTCATCTTTGACATTGCTGAGTATCTCTTTCAGCTTATATTCCCGTTTTTCAAGCTCAACCAATTCAACTTCAGCCCCTGTAAGATTCTTATCTGCAGGTAATATTTTTAAGAAAGGAAGTTCCGTAGATTGGATAATGTTATGAAGCGGTTCATAAAGGACTAGTGCGTGATAGAGGCTTCGGCGGAAGGTTCCACGCAAAACCCCGGCTCCAGAGGTTGCGTTTGCTTGTGGGTCTGCGTCAACCAAAAGGACGCGTATTTCCGCTACGGCCAAAGCAGCGGCAAGATTTACTGCTGTCGTTGTTTTACCAACGCCGCCCTTTTGGTTTGCCACTGCAATAATCTTTGTCATTATATGGTAAGCGTTCGCTCTGTCTTCTTGAATGCGTAAATTAACATAACATAAGAGAACGCGCTACACTTTTACGCTGTTTCACGTCACTTATAAAGGTAGATAGCGAAAAAGGTATGTTTCACGTGTCCCAAACTTATTTTTAAGCCTTTTGGGGATACGTGAAACATTAGTCAGGCCGTTCGCTGCTGTAGCGTCAAATGAACAAGTAAGGTTGAAAGGGCCGCTGGAGTTAGTCCTGGAATAGAACGAGCTTGGCCGAAGGTCTTTGGACAAACTCGCTCCAATCGTTCAATCATCTCATGGGATAGACCGCTTATCTCTCTAAAGCTAAAGTTAAAGGGAATGCGAAGGCTGTCGTGGTTGTGCAAACGATCAAAGGTGGCACGCTGAGCATTTATATAGCCACTGTAAAGTGAGTCTGCAAGGACAGACTCTAAGTCAGCCATATTGGTTTCAGTTTGTATTTCTGCGGGTAAAAGCTGTTTTATCAAATCTGGACGAGCATTAGGACGATTAGCAAGTTGTATCAGTGTAATGGAATCACCTAAATCCTGCGCTAAAGCATGGCTTACAGAAAGATAGGCAGCATCCGATTTTCTCAAGCGAGTTGATTCAAGAATCGATCTTAAGCGAACCAATTTATCCCGGCGCTGATTGAATCGTTCCCAATCAGAGTCATTAACGAGACCTATCTTTTGTCCATAAGGAGATAAGCGCGCATCTGCATTATCATGACGTAAAGCTAAACGAAACTCGGCACGTGATGTAAAAATACGATAAGGCTCATCCACACCTTGCCTTATAAGATCGTCAATTAAAACACCAATATAGGATTCCTCACGATTAAGACGAAGCCTCTCGCGCCCCTGTACAGAAAGAGCAGCATTTATACCGGCAATAAGCCCCTGACACCCGGCCTCCTCATAACCGGTCGTCCCGTTAATCTGTCCAGCATGAAACAGGTCTTTAATATGAACAGTCTCCAGATAGGGCGTGAGTTCACGCGGGTCAACGTAATCATACTCGATTGCATATCCCGGACGAATAATATTTGCCCGTTCCAGGCCAGGGATCATTCGCACCAACTCCTGCTGAAGCTCTGGCGGTAAAGAGGTAGAGAAACCGTTAAGATATACCTCGTTTGTATTATGTCCCTCAGGCTCTAGGAAGAGTTGATGTCGATTTTTATCAGCAAATTTGATAACTTTGTCCTCTATTGAGGGACAATATCGTGGACCAATTCCCTTGATTTTACCGGAATATAAAGGCGATTCATGAATATTTGCGCGAATAGCATTGTGAACTGCACCCGTCGTGTAACCTATAAAGCAGGTGATCTGTGGCTGTTCAATCTTATCCGTAGCAAAGGAAAAGTGGACTGGCCTCTCATCCGCTGGTTGAGGCTCAAACACATTCCAATCAATCGTGCGACCATCTAATCGCGGCGGAGTTCCTGTCTTTAATCGCCCAACAGGGAATCCTAGCCTTTTTAAGCTCTCTGCCAACTCGATTGACGCAGGCTCTCCAGCTCTGCCCGCACTATGGGTGCGTCGGCCTATATGTATCAAACCATTAAGAAATGTCCCGGTAGCAACGACAACAGCCTTTGCGCGCAAACGCCGTGTATCCTGCAATTCGACGCCGTAAATCCGACTATCCTTGACGATAAGGTCAACTACTAATCCTTGGCGCAAATGTAGATTCGGAATGACTTCAAGGGTACGACGCATCTCCGTGCGATAGAGAGCGCGGTCAGCCTGTGCACGTGGTGATTGAACGGCTGGGCCACGCGAACGATTTAAGAGCCGAAATTGTATCCCCGTGCGGTCAATAATACGTCCCATGATGCCGCCGAGAGCATCTATCTCACGTACTAGATGGCCTTTGGCGATGCCTCCAATAGCAGGATTGCAGGACATTTGACCTATCAGGTCTAAATTGAGGGTCACTAGCGCAGTCTGAACACCAAGACGAGCAGCCGCCGCCGCGGCTTCACAACCAGCGTGACCCGCTCCAATAACAATTACATCAAAAGCCTCATCAAAACTCATAATCACTTCCCTATACAGAAGGTCGCAAAAATTTGCGATAGGATGTCGTCCGTGGTGGTCTCACCCGTAATCTCTCCTAGAAATCGCAAAGCATCGTAAAGGCCCACAAGCACAAGCTCCTCGCTCGCCCGCGCCTCGAGCAAATCCGCAGAAGAGCGTAACGCCAATTGAGTTCGTTGAAGTAGATCAAAATGGCGCGCGTTAGTTATGAATAATCCATTATCACTGGCATCCCAAACATTAAAAGGTTTCATTATAGCAGAACGCAAGTCGTCAAACCCCGCGCCACTCTTAGCCGAGATACTAACTATAGCTCTTGCCTCATTATACTTATTCTCCCTAAGAGCCAACGCATCCAGTCTAAAACCTTCAAGGTCGTTTTTGTTTACCGCTATCAGATGCGGACCAGAAGAAATATCCTTGAAGATATCTATGTCCTCCGGCATTAAAGGCTGCGAGCCGTCAATCACAAGAATTATTAGATCGGCATCCGCGATAGCACGCTTGGTACGCTCAACTCCCAGATTTTCAATTACGTCCGCTGACACACGAAGGCCTGCTGTGTCGGTCAGCAGAATAGCCACGCCTTCGATGGTTAACATTTCACTCAAACTATCACGCGTGGTGCCAGGAATATCAGTAATTATGGCTCTGTCTGAAGCAATTAACTTGTTGAAAACACTAGACTTACCAACGTTAGGGCGACCAACGAGAGTTGCCTTCAGCCCCTCCCTTAATAATCGGCCAGTTTGAAAAGTGGAGGCTATCTCTTCGATTCGATTGATAAGACTAAAGAGAGTTGCGCTAATTTCTTTGATTGAAACTTCTGGCAGGTCATCCTCAACAAATTCAAGGGAAGATTCTAAGGGAACGATTGTATTCAGAAGACCATCTTTGATCGGTTGAAGCAGTGCGGAGAGTTCACCTCCGAGTTGGCGCGTGGCCTGTTGAGCAGCCGCTTTGGTCTGCGCATTTATTAGATCACGGATTGCTTCTGCCTGACTCAGATTCAATCGTCCATTACGCAGAGCACGCAAAGTAAATTCACCTGGTCCAGCAAGACGTGAATCAAAACTCAGGATGATGTCAATGAGGTAGCGCAGAAGGACTGGCGAACCATGACAGCTAAACTCTACAACATCTTCGCCTGTGAAAGAGTGTGGAGATTTGAAATAAGTGAGAAGAGCGTGATCTAAAACTTTGCCGGTAGCAGGGTCATAAAGTTTTTTTAGAGTTGCGTGATTAGGCTCAAGCGCAAACACTTCATCCCGGACCAGTAGTTGAGAAATTTCCAACGCGCGTGTGCCGCTTAAGCGTACAACGCCGATTCCGCTTCGACCCGGCGGCGTTGATAAAGCAACGATTGTGTCTTTGATGGTGGACACTGCAAAGGAAGAGAGGATCGCGCTCATGGCTCACGATCCAAAATCGTGATTCAACTTCTGGGGGAAGTTCTCAAACTTACTTTTAAACGGCGCGCGGAGCCTTCGCCGACTGACTCCGTGTATAGGTCTTCTTCGTCTGCAAGAGCGAGATGAATCACACGACGTTCGTTTGAAATCATTGGTCCGAATGTGAAGGCAATGCCCGTGGAGCGAACTCTTTCGGCAGCGTGTCTAGCCATCGCTCGCAACTCTGCTTCACGCGTTGCACGAAAGTTCTGCACATCACAAACTATCCGCTCACCTTTAGGAAGCTCTCGACCAAAAGCTTGGTTGACCAAGTGCTGTAAAGCTTCAAGAAGTTCACCGCCTTCACTCAACAGAAGCGGAGCGTCAGCGCCATCCAGATTTAGAAGACATCCGCTTGGCGCGTCTTCATTCCTGGCACGCAGGTCGAAACCCGCACCATTAAAAGTGGTGTTGAGAAAATCCTGGGCCTTGGTGCAAACTTCATTCATCGCGGAATATTTTTCGAGCCAGTAAATCTATTCTGTTCTGTTCATACCTTACGCTTGTGAAACGCGCGCGTTCAGTTTTTTCGTTGAGCGCGTCTCGGCCTTTTTACCTGTAGGTGGTTGCTCGTCATCTTCTGTCTTCGTCAAGCGGTTGATTATAAACTGTTGGCCGAAGCCTACAATATTTCCGACCAGCCAGTAAACAAGAAGACCTGCGGGCGCGCTCCATAACATCCACAGCATAAGAAGCGGCATACCTATAGCCATCATCCTTCGTTGCGTCTGATCCGCTGACGGCGCGGGAGTAATTAGTTGCAACACGATCATTGATCCGGCCATTAGAAGCGGAAGAATATGAATTGATGTTGGCTCTGCGGCTGACAGATCAGGAATCCATAAAAATGATGCTTGGCGAAAATCAATCGAGATGGTGATAGCACGATAGAGCGCAAAGAGGAATGGCATCTGAATCAGAAGAGGCAGACAGCCGCCGAGCGGATTGCCCTCCTTCATCAAACGCATCTGCTCCATCTGCAATTCCTTCAGACGCGGGTCAGTCTTCTTCATCCCTTTGATCTTTTCCTGCAACTCCTTCATGCGAGGCGCAAGCTTCTGCGCCTTCTTCATGGCCTTTGAAGATCGCCATTTTAGCGGGAAAAACAGGGAATAAATGACAATTGTGAAGAGTATGATTGCGATGCCGTAGCTTCCGGTAACCTTGTAAAGAAACTTAATTGAGGCGAGAATTGGAACGGCCAGCGGGCGCGACATCCAACTCAAAAATCCATAATCAATCATCGCCTCAAGATCAACCGGACGAGCAATCGACTTAGCAAAATCTTCACTCGCTTCATTCAAGAGGTAATGATCTTTCGGTCCGATATATAAACGAGTCAGGGAACCATCCGTAGGAACGGGAACATATCCAGTGATTAAATATCTGGCCTCTTTGGTCTGCTGCCCGTTTACTGTAACAGGGTGAGAGACCATCGCTGTGTGGTATTCGAGGCCGGTCATTTTTTGTGAAGGCACAGCGGCCATCGTAAAGTAAGTGTCGCCGACGGCGGCCCAATCAACTAAGCCATCCACGACTTCTTTGTCGGAGCTTCTTTGGTTAATCGCCGTAGCATTATGGCGTCCGACTTTGTCTCCGACAGCAGCTACACCTTCTGGCGAAATTGAATAGAAAGTGTAATGCTGTATTCCCTGGTCACCGATGCTCGGACCGATTAGAAGTTTGGCGGGAGCAGGTTTGTCATCTCGCTCGAAATTAATTTTGATGTCCGCGCTGTACTGGTCCGGGTGAAAGATGATTAGCTTTCTTACGTGAAGTTTATTCTCTTCATCCGTCAATGAAAACTCTATAGTTCTCTCGCCGCTCTTGCTCTCAGTATCATTTGTGATCTGGTACTTGCTGGTGGCAAGCGCGCGATCAATTTTTTCATCTCCGGTTGCTAGACGCAGCGGCGCTTCAAGCGAAGTTCGTTTATTAGTTTCTTCGCCCTGCCAGATAAGTTCGAGCGGCGTCTTGTTGCCTGCAACGGAATAGAGAGCGCCGCTGGTCTCTTTGTTCTTATCAATTATCCAGCTTGTTGCGACAGCACCACATTTATCTAACTTGACATGATACAACGGCAAAGTGACCGCAACTGTATCTTCATCTAGACTACAGCCCGGCCTCTCATTTTGTGCTGACGACGGCCCTGGATTATTTCCTGCTGCTTGTGGCGAAGATGTTGGCGAGCTATTTGGTTGTGTCGTGGCTGTATTAGCGTTTGCGTTGGCGTTGTTCTGCTGTTGTTGAGTAGGTCTAAAAAGGATGCTCCACCCAAAGAGGATCGCTGCCGAAAGAACTATAGCCAGAACAAATCTTTGTTTATCCATCGAATATAATTGCGAGTATCTTTTCTATTAAGTTTCAACTCAATAGATCATATTATTTCACATCGATCTCATTTAACCGGATCGTACCCACCGGGATGAAACGGATGACAACGTGAGATACGCCTAATCCCCATCCACGTTCCACGTAAAGCGCCGTACCGCTCTATAGCCTCACACGCGTACTCCGAGCAAGTTGGAATAAACCGGCAAGAAGGCGGAAGCAAAGGCGAGATTGCAACCTTATAAAATTTTAAGAGTGAGACGAGAACTGTTCTCACTTTAACTATCCTTTTTTAGCAGCTCACTTCGGCTCGTCGCTAGAAACCCTTGCGATTATCTTTTGAAACTCTTCAAGCGATTCACTTGATTTAACTTTCAATAAAGACCGCCTAGCATTTAAGACCCAGTCGTACCTAATCTCCAGCCCGTCTAAGGCTTCCTGGCTCAGCCGAAAAGCCTCTCGAAGTAAACGCTTGGAGCGGTTGCGCTCTACGGCATTACCGATTGCCTTACGAGAGGCCGTGATGCCAAGTTTATGATGCCCTAAACCATTAGGGCGTACGAAGGCCGTCATTAAACGGCTTTCATAGCGCCTGCCGCTGGCATAAACCTTACGAAAATCGCCGGAAGAGCGTAATCGGATGAAAACAGGCAATTACGAACCTTAGTAATGCGAGGGTGTAAGACGTTTGCGGCCCTTTGCGCGCCGTCTCTTTAGAACAAGACGACCATTCTTGGTTGCCATACGGGCGCGAAAACCATGTGTTTTTGCCCTGCGACGATTATTAGGCTGAAAAGTGCGTTTCGACATAGTCAACTATTCTCCACTCAGACGAAAAGCGTAAGACTAACCGTCAGAAGAGTATTCTGTCAAGAAAAGGCGATAAAAATTGATGTTCAAAGCTTGTAAATTCATCCTCAGAACAGGAAGATTCAACCTCAAAACAGAAACGGTGGACAAAATTAGTGGAAAGATTGACTAAGTTTGCCAATCGTTCCTGTTCAGAACCCCAACCTTCAGCTTTTTCTACGTCGTTCATGCTCAGAAGTTGTTTTTCGAGGTATCAGAAGCTTTGAATGGCTTCTCAAAAATTGTATTATTATCGTCCTTTTAGCTAATGGCACATTCAAAAAGAGCGAAAAATCGACGATAAATTTAGCCTAAAAAAAATTTTCTTAAAGCCTGTGGATTTCTCTTGCTTCTTAGTTCATATTGTGCTAGTCTCCGCCCCGTTTTCTACGACCACAAGGCTCGTAAGTGATTGAAAAATATAAACTTAAAGCACTACTTTAAGTTTATAAAGGTTTTCCACAAGCCTGTGGAAAAGCCTGTGGAAAACCTTTAGATATTGGCTTAGGAAAAGACCAAAAGGCGCGCTTGCAACATTTTCCACGCTACCACTCAAGGAACAGCTTGAGAGATGCTGAAACGCTTGGTCGTACCGTTTCATTACAACTAACATCTTTGCCTTTCAGAGATAGGATAAGGTGACTATGAGCACAGTAATTGAGAATAGACTCTGGAGTGACATTCTCCATGCAGTGGAGAAAAGACTCAATCGGCAGAGCTTCGAGACATGGTTTCGTCCTATAAGATTTGACGGCTGTGACGACTCAGAACAGATTCTGCATCTGCGCGCCCCCAATCAGGTAATCAAAGACTGGGTTAGCTCAAACTATTCGGAAGTCCTGGATGAATCGCTCGAAGAGCTAAATCTTGCCGATTACCATGTCGATTGGATGGTAGAGGACGAGCAAAATAGCATTTCTCAGGAAATTACAGAAGAGAAAGAGGAAACGGAGAGTTACGCTTCATCCGAAAGTGCTACAAAAAATGTAAGAACTAAAAGCTCCAGTCTATTTACTCTCTTGGAAGCGGCAGAGTCTGACGGCTTGATGCCTGGTGCTACTACCTTTGTAGATATAGAACCAATAGAACTCTCCTTGAATCCAAAATACACCTTTCAGACTTTCGTCGTAGGCTCCTGCAACCAGTTCGCACACGCAGCGTCGCAGGCCATTGCAGAAGCTCCGGGAAAGACCTACAACCCGCTCTATATTTACGGTGGCGTGGGGCTTGGCAAAACACATTTGATGCACGCGGCTGGTCACGAGATCAAGGTGCGCAATCGTCATCTTCGATTGTCCTACATCTCGGCGGAGAAGTTCATGAACGAATTGATCAACGCGATTCGTTATGATAAGGCGCAGACGTTTCGTGAGAAATATCGTTCGATAGACGTTCTGCTGATGGACGACATTCAGTTCATGGCAGGCAAGGAGAGAACGCAGGAAGAGTTCTTCCACACATTCAATGCTCTTTACGACGGTCAGAAACAGATCGTGATCTCTTCTGACTGCCCGCCGCGAGAAATTCCAACACTGGAAGAAAGATTGCACTCTCGTTTTGAGTGGGGCTTGATTGCGGACATGGAGCCGCCGGACCTTGAGACTAAAGTCGCTATCTTGAAACGCAAGGCCGATCTTGACGGCGTCACGCTTCCCGACGACGTGGCCTTCTTCATCGCCAGCAAAGTAAAGAGCAACATACGTGAACTGGAAGGCTCGCTCGTTCGTCTTGTAGCAATCTCATCTTTGCGTGGGCTGCCAATCTCGAAGATGCTTGCGCAAGACGCAATACGCAATATTGCCGAAGATGACCAACCCGCCGGAATCACAATCGAACAGATTCAGCAGGCGGTCGCGGCACATTACCGTCTTCGCGTTGACGAGTTGAATTCAAAAAATAACTCGCGCCAGATAGCCGTTCCGAGACAGGTAGCGATGTATCTGTGCAAGCGTCTAACAAAACATAGCTTCCCGGAGATAGGACGCGAGTTTGGCGGCAAGCATCACACGACCGTAATTCACTCTGTAGAGAAGATCGAAGCGTTAGTTTTGAAGGACCCGAATTTCCACAGGGTCGTAAGCGACCTTATGGATAATCTTTGCAGCTAGTTAAGAGTTTTCACGCGGAAAAGTTTTCCACAGCACTGTTTTCAGTTAAGCTCTTTGTACATAAATTTTAACTTCGAGTTTTCCACATTTCCACAGGTCCAATAAAAAACTGCTTGTGGAAATGTGGAAAACTCTATCGGCGAGGATTTTTCCCACAGGCCAACGAAGTTTTCCACAGAGATTTTCACAGCCCCTGTGGAAATCAATTCCTTTAGCATCAACACTAAAGTGACTTTTCCACATTTCCACAGGCCCTACTACTACTACTATATATAGATACTAGGTATTTAATTAGTATAAGTAGTAAAAGGCGAGGGCTGATTGAAGTTGATTTAGCAAAGAGTAGAATGAAGCTATCATTAGTCCAAAGGAGTTCATAGATGGAATTCAGTATCAGCAAGAATGCTCTTCAAAAAGAGCTTGGCTTTGTACAGGGCATCGTTGAAAGAAAGAACACTATTCCTGCCCTCTCCAATATTTTGATAGAGTCTGTCGGAGAGAACACAATCCGCATCATTGGAACTGACCTTGATGTGACTATTCGTTGCGAGACCGAAGCAGAAAATATCAAGACTCCCGGCGGGATGTGCGTGCAGGCGCGAAAGCTTTT
>QHXM01000105.1 GCA_003222945.1 Acidobacteriota bacterium | reverse complement strand
CCACCGTGCTCCGTGTCCAGACCAAATTCACCGAAAGTCTTTTTGAAGCTTGCGACTATCTCATCCGCATACTGCTTCGGCGTTATCCCTCTACGCTCCGCGAGCCTTTGAATATTTATCCCGTGCTCATCCGTCCCCGTCAGAAAGTAGGTCTCATATCCGCGCTGTCGATAATGACGCCTCAAGCTGTCCGCGACAATCGTAGGATAAAGACTGCCAAGATGCGGGAAGCTGTTGGCGTAGTAAATGGGCGTTGTAACGTAAAATGTTTTCATTCAAATTAATGAGTGATGAGTACTGAGTACTGAGGACGGAGTGAGAGCTTCTATCTCAGTACTCAGTACTCATCACTGTTTTATCTATTCTGCTGCGCTTTCGCAAATTCGTCGTTCGGGTTGAAGCGCGGCATCTCCTGCATGTCTGCGACTCGACGGCCTATGGCTAGCGCGATCTCTGCCTCCTGAGCCATGCCCTCAAAGTTCCATGAGTCGCTGTATTCGTCCGAAGGTTGATGATAGTGCGCAGTGTTGTAGGCTTTGAACTGCTGCTCACCCCACTCCTTCGTGTGGCCCACGTAGCTGCTCCCTTCCTTCAGGCTGATGGAAGGCACGCCAACTTTGGCGAACGGGAAATGGTCCGAGCGATAGAACGAACCCTGTTCGGGTCTAGGGTCTGGTGTAACTGTCATCCCGCGCTCTTTGGCAATCTCTTCAACGACCGCCTTGAGCGTAGAACGCTCCGCACCAAGTGGAACGAAGTCGCTCGTAGGTCCGAGCACGTTCATCGAATCGAGGTTGATGTTCGCAGCCGTCTTCTTCAAAGGAACGAGCGGGTGCTTTGAATACCACTCTGCGCCGAGTAAGCCCTGTTCTTCGGCTGTCGGAAACAGAAACAGGATTGAGCGTCGCGGTCTCTCGCTTTCAGGAAGCTTGGTCAACGCTTCTGCAATCGCAATTATGGAAGCATCGCCCGACGCGTTATCAACTGCGCCGTTATAGATTCTGTCGCCGCGCTTGTCAGGCTCGCCTATTCCAAGATGATCCCAATGCGCGGAGAAGACAACGTACTCGTCGCGCAGTTTCGGATCACGACCGGGCAGAATGCCTACGACGTTAGGAGCTTTGACGCGCTTGACCTCGCTCTTGAGATTGATAGAAGCTGTCAGGTTGAGTTTTACAGGTTGAAAATCTCTTGACGCCGCGCGCCGTCTTAAATCCTCAAGGTTCTGACCCGCAAGCTGCATCATCCTGTGAGCGGCGGCGTCCGTCATCCACGAGCGAATTTTAAGGAAGGGAGTCTTGTCATTAACTTCGCGCGCAATGTCGAAGCGCCAGGAGCCGTTCGATGTTCTGACAACGCTCCAAGGGTAGCCAGCCGACTCATCCGTGTGTAGAAGAATTACGCCCACTGCGCCACGCCTTGCGGCCTCTTCGTATTTGTAGGTCCAGCGTCCGTAGTAAGTGAGCGCGCGGCCACCGAAAAGATTCGGCTCTGCCGGTGTTGCGGGTGGATCGTTGACTAACATCACAAGAATCTTGCCGCGATAATCGCTTGCGCTTCCTTTATAATCGTTCCACTTCTGCTCCGGCGCATCAATGCCGTAGCCTACGAAAACCAGTTCGGCGTTGACATCAGCTTCCGCCGCTTGCGCTCCTGTGAACGCGACGTAATCGTCCGCGAACTTAAACGTCTCTCGCTTGTCGCCAGAGCTTACGCTCAGAACTGTATTGGGGTCAGCTTTCACACCAACGAGCGAGACGGGTTGAAAGTAGCTGCCATTCTCGCCCGCGCCTTTTAATCCCAAAGCTTCTAGCTGCGCCGCGATGTATTTGGTCGCAAGCTCGCCGCCCGGAGCACCTGTGCCGCGACCTTCAAGCTGATCGTCAGAGAGAAATTTAATGTGCGCCCGAAGGGTGTTGATACTAATCGGACTTATATTCATTGCGCTCGGAGCGCTCTGCCGTCTTTGCGCCAACGCGCCAAAAGAGAGCGCAAGGATGAGCCAACCTGTGATTAAGGATTCCTGTCTTCTCATAAAATTTTCTCCTCAACGAAACGTACACGCTTCAAGCGAGAACTATTTTCCTTTTATCAATGCCATCGCTTCGGCTCGCGTGCGCGGGTCTTTGCGGAATCCGCCAAGCACGGTCGAAGTAATAGTGATCGCGCCGGGCTTTTTAACTCCGCGCAAAGTCATGCAGGTGTGCTCGGCCTCAATCACGACCATCACGCCGAGCGGCTGCAATCCTTCGTAAAGCGTATTCGCAATCTCTGAAGTCAGCCGCTCCTGCACCTGAAGGCGTCGCGCGAAGACTTCCGCTAGGCGCGCAAGTTTTGAGAGTCCTACGATGCGCCCCCCTTTGGGAATGTACGCAATGTGGCACTTGCCCACAAATGGCGCAAGGTGATGCTCGCAGATCGAAGCTATGTTGATGTCTTTGACTATGACCATCTCGTCGTGCTTGTCGCCTGGAAGCGGAATGACATGTTGCTGTGGATCTTCGCGCATCCCTGCCGTCAACTCCGCGTACATCTCAGCGACGCGTTGCGGCGTGTCTTGCAGCCCCGCACGCTCAGGGTCTTCGCCTATGCCTTCGAGAATCAAGCGGACACCGCGAGCAATCATATCAAGGTCAACCCTTGCGCGCTCTTCCTGCTTCAACGCCTCTTCTTCTGAAAACTTTGTGCTCATAGCTTTACCCTTCGCTCTGCAACTTCAAGAAGGAGTCGCTCGCTGCCTGCTCTATTGTCTGAAGCGCAACGCCTCGCTCGCGCGCAAGATTTCGGCACTGTTCATATTCAGGCATTGCCTTGATGATGCTTCCATTCAATCTAGCCACTTTAACATCAATCGCGCCGAACTCAGTCTCAACTTTTACAACTTCGCGTTCAAGCGCGCGACGCCTGACTTCAGAGAAGCGCACGCCGAGCGTTGTCGTCTCAGTCAACAAAAGCTCGCACATAGCGTCAAGCTCTGCCTGTCCACACAAGATTGAGATGACGACGCCGGGTCTATTCTTCTTCATCTGCACGGGCGTTAGGTAGCAGTCTTTCGCCCCCAACTCGAAAGCACGCTCCATCACGTACTCGTAGATTTGTGGCGACATGTCATCAATGTTCGTTTCGACGACGACCAGACGCTCTTCGCCGGAATCAACTGCTTCGTCATGCCCAATCATTAAGCGCAACACATTTGGAAAATTCTGATACTCGCGCTTCCCTGCGCCATAGCCCGCTCTCTCAATCTTCATCTTCGGCAGAGGACCGAACTCCTGACAGACAGTGCTGATGATCGCAGCGCCCGTTGGAGTTACCAATTCGCCTTTGATGTCTGATGAATAGACAGGCGCATCTCTCAGAAGTTCTGCGACAGCAGGTGGCGGGATCGGAAAACGCCCGTGCGCCATCTCTACCATTCCGCTTCCGACGTGCAATTCCGAGCAGACAAAACGCTCAATGCCGAGCAACTCAAACCCTATGCAAGCGCCCACGACATCAATAATCGCGTCGAGCGCGCCGACTTCGTGAAAATGTATTTTCTCAACTGGAACATTGTGAATGCGTGCTTCGGCCTCTCCAAGACGTTTGAAGATGAGCGATGCTCTCTCTTTAACGCGATCCTTCAACCGCGAGTCGTTGATGATCTTCAGAATGTGGCTCAGGTGACGATGCGCGTGCTCATGCTCTGTGTGAACGAGCGCGCGCGTTGCGCTGATTCCTGAGCGGTCAGCGATCTCGAAATTAATTTCGTAACCGGAGACGTTAAGCAATGAGAGTTGTTCTTTTAACTCGCGCGGCTCGACTCCGACGCCGACCAGTGCGGCCAGAATCATGTCGCCGCTTGCGCCAGCGAAGCAGTCGAAATAGAGAGTTCTCATCAGAGTTCAAATAGAGGCAGAACCTCTCCTGCCTTTCCCATTATCACTTCATCACAAAGGTTAGAAAGCGGCGTAGGCTCTGGATTGATTTCAACCACATAAGCGCCAGCCGCGCTCGCAATCTCAGGCAAACTTGCCGCAGGATAGACAATCGCGGAAGTCCCTACGACGAAACATAGCTCCGCGTCTTTGGCCTTAGCCGCCGCGAGTTCGTATGCGCCAACGGGCAGCATCTCGCCGAATAGAACAACATCAGGCCGCAAGTAGTTTCCGCAATCCTCGCACGTGAAAGTGGGGATCGCCGTCGTCTCCCCGTTGCGAAGATCGTACTTCGCTTCGCACCAAATGCATCGTGCTCGCCAAAGATTTCCGTGAAGCTCAATACAAGAGCGCGAGCCTGCCGCCTGATGCAGCCCATCAACGTTCTGCGTGACGAGCGTGAAATCCTCGAACCGGTCCTGCCAGCGCTCAATCGCCAGGTGCGCCGCGTTCGGAGCGATGCTTTCAATTACATCCCTGCGATAATTAAACCACTCCCACACTTCCGCCAGATTGCGCTCAAGCATTCCTGCTGATGAAATCTTGTCGAACGGCATTCCCTTCCAAACCGCCGTCTGGCCTCCGCCGCGAAACGTGGGCACGCCTGATTCAGCCGAGACGCCCGCGCCCGTCAAAACGAAAACGCGCCGCGCCTCTCTGAATCGCCTGCGCAACTCTTCGGAGATTCCGGTCTCTTGATTCACGCTCATTCGAGTATTAAGGATGGTATCAGAGCGCACCAAAAAATTAAAAATGAGAAATGCAAAATGAAAAATCCTGAGGGAAGCTGTCCGCAATTTTTCATTTTGCATTTTTAATTTTACATTCCTACTGGGCTATACTGCCTACTTTGCTGAAAACGATTATTTGCTACTGTAGATAAAGGAACATGAATCTTTTAGAATTACAAACCAATTTGCGCGAATCCATCGTTAAAGCCGCGCAAGATTCTTTTGCTGTAACGCTCGAACAGGTCTCCGCAGAAGTCCCGCCGCGCACAGAGCTTGGCGATATTGCGTTCCCGGTCGCATTCGAGCTTGCAAAGCGAATCAAGCAGGCGACGGGAGAGAAACGTGCACCTCGCGCAATCGCAGAGCAGCTTGCCGATGTGCTTCAGAAGACCGAAGGCGTTGCGCGCGTTGAAGTCGCAGGAGCAGGATACCTGAACGTCTTCTTTGACCGCGCAAGGTTTCTTTCCAATTTCTCGACGCAAGACAAAGTCTCAACCGAAATTGATTCCGTTACTGACACTCGACCGAAGCGCATGGTCGAGCACACGAGTATCAATCCGAATAAGGCAGCGCATATTGGTCACGTCCGCAACGCTGTGCTCGGCGATACGTTCGTCCGCATACTTCAAGCTGCCGGCGAGCGCGTCGAAGTTCAGAACTACATTGACAACACAGGCGTGCAGGTCGCAGACGTTGTCGTGGGCTTCATTCAACTTGAACAGATGGCGCTCGAAGACATAAAAGCTCTGGACCGCTCGCTTCCAGCGGACCACCTGTTTGATTACTACTGCTGGGATTTGTACACGCGCGTTGGTCTCTTCTACCGCGACGATGACCCGAACGGCGAAACGAATGTAGAGCGATTGAAACTTCGCGCCCAAACACTTCACTTAATCGAAGAGGGCGACAATCCGACAGCAGAACTCGCAGACTACGTCGCAACGCGAAACGTACAGTGCATACTAGACACAATGGAGCGTCTTGGCATTCGCTACGATGTGCTCCCGCGCGAGTCTGAAATTCTTCGTCTGAAATTCTGGGATCATGCGTTCGAAAGAATGAAGGAGACAGGTGCAATTCATTGTCAGACGGAAGGAAGAAATGCTGGCTGTTGGGTGATGCCCTTTGAGTCCCACACTGGAACTGACGAGCACGAAGCCGATAAGATAATCGTTCGCTCGAACGGCACTGTCACTTACACGGGCAAAGACATCGCATATCAACTCTGGAAACTCGGACAGCTTGATCTGGATTTTTACTACAAGCCATTTCGCTCTTACCCGGACGGACACATCACCTGGATTACAACCGCAGAAGCTCAGCCAGTCGAAAGCTGCGAGCCGGGCGAGAATGTTCTGCCAAGCTTTGGCGCAGGCGCAACTGTTTACAACGTGATTGATTCGCGCCAGTCTTACACTCAGGACATAGTGCGCAGAGGTGTTGCGGCAGTCGCGCCCCATATCGGCGAGCAAGCGAGCGTGCATCTCAGTTACGAGATGGTCGCGCTCTCAATCGCCGCCAGCGACGAGCTTGGAATCAAATTATCAGACGAAGACCGCGCACGTCCCTTCGTTGAGATGAGCGGTCGCAAAGGCTTGGGCGTGAAAGCGGACGATCTAATCAATCGCCTTGAAGCGGACGCGCTACGCGAAGTTGAAACCAGGCATCCTGAAATTTCAGATGAAGAGAGGCGCGCAACAGCGCACATCATCGCCGTCGGCGCGTTGCGCTACTTCCTACTGAAATTCACGCGTAACTCCGTAATCGCTTTCGATTTCAAAGAAGCCCTATCGTTTGAAGGCGAGACAGGACCTTATTGCCAGTATTCAGCCGTGCGCGCTAACTCAATCTTCCGCAAACTGGACGAAGCGGCGCAGGCCGATGCAGTTGAAAAGATCGGGCTTGCAGCAAGAGGTGACGCTTCGATTATGGAAGAGATGGCGCGCGTTCTGGAAGGCGAGAGCGGCGATGAAATCTGGTCGCTCGTGACTCTTGCCGCAAGGCTTGACGAAGCAGTCGCGCAGGCAGTTGCAGCGGCAGAGCCTGCGCTCGTTGCAAAGTACACTTTCAATCTGGCGCGTGCCTTCAATCTCTTCTACCATCGTCACCGCATTATCGCCGAAGAGAATGAGACGCGCCGCGCAGTGCTCGTCACAGTCGCAGACATAACGCGTCGTCAACTGACTTCGGCGCTTGCAACACTCGGCATTAGTGTTCCTGAACGAATGTAACAAGGAGTTTCCTTTGCCCGCTTTCACTGTACTTTTATTAAATATTGAAGGTATAAATGGCTTGAATCGTTTATTCGTGAATCGTGAATCGTAGATAGATGAAAAAGCTTTTCACTATTCACGATTTACGAGTTTCGATTCACGCGGAGATATTTATGTTAATAGTAATGAAGACGGATGCGACCGAGAGCGAGATAGATCATGTGGTCAGCATCGTTAATGAACTTGGGTTGCGCGCTCACACTATGCCGGGTGCTACGCGCACGGCCATTGGCATCACTGGCAATCAGGGCGCGGTTGATGTGACCCGTTTTGAGAATCTGCCGGGTGTTGCAGAAGCCATTCGCGTAAGCAAGCCTTACAAGCTAATCACGCTCGACCTCAGACCGGATAAGACAGTCGTTCGCATCGGCGACGCTACGATTGGAGGCGACGAGCTTGCAATCATCGCTGGCCCTTGCGCGATTGAGAGCCGCGCGCAGGCTTTCGCTATCGCAGAGTCTGTGCGACGAAGCGGTGTGCGATTCTTTCGCGGCGGAGCGTTCAAGCCGCGCACGTCACCTTACGCTTTTCAAGGATTAGGCGAAGAGGGTTTGAAGATTCTAGCTGAAGTGCGCGAGGCTTACGGATTGAAGATTGTAACCGAAGCTCTTGATGAAGCCGGAGTTGATCTGGTCGAACGCTACGGCGACATGATTCAGATAGGCGCGCGCAACATGCAGAACTTTTCTCTGCTTCGCCGCGCGGGTCGCTCCCGTCTGCCTGTTCTCCTAAAGCGCGGCTTGGCCGCAACGCTCGACGAATGGCTGCTCGCGGCTGAGTACATCATGGCAGAAGGAAACTACAACGTTGTGCTCTGCGAGCGCGGCGTTCGCACCTTCGCACAGCACACTCGAAACACTCTTGACCTCGCGGCGATTCCAGCCGTGCGCCGCATCTCTCATCTTCCGGTTGTCGTTGACCCATCGCACGGCACTGGCAAGAATCACATGGTCATCCCGCTCGCTCGCGCGGGCGTTGCCGTCGGAGCCGACGGATTGATTATAGAGGTCCACGATCAGCCGGAACGCGCTCTTTCAGACGGCGCGCAGGCACTGACGCTTGAGCAGTACGACCAGCTTGTTCAGGAAGTGAGAGCCATACATGAAGTGATAACACCTGCCACTGTTGGCTAATTTACAACTTAGCCCGCGCAAGCGGGCGACCAGAGTAAAGCCCCGTGCCAAGGCCGAAAGGCCGAAGCGCGGGGAATAGATGTCAGTTAAAACCAGACGTATAGAGGAAGGCGGCTGCTTCGACGCCTTCCCTTTTTATTTGTGAGCGAATAACGTTTACAATAAGAACCAAACGACAATGGCAAGCAGTAAGACAATCAAAGAGAAAACGATTCATCATGCTCAGTCTGCGTCGGATGCTGCGAGTGAGCGAGTTGATCTGCCGATAACAGGGATGACCTGCGCCGCATGTGCGCGACGCATTGAGCGAAAGCTATCGAAGACTCCGGGCGTTCATCAAGCGGGCGTTAACTTTGCTACTTTGCGCGCGACTGTAGAGTACGATCCGCAATCAACGAACGTAAGCAAGCTAATCGAGGCTGTGAAAGATGTCGGCTACGGGACGGCTGGCACGGCGCGCGTCTGCTTCATCGTTGACGATTCGGCGCGGCCTTCCGGGACAAGCCGATTACTTGAAAAGCGTCTTAATTCGCTCGGCGGCGTCGTAAGCGCATCTTTCAATTTAGGCACGATGGAGGTGCGCGCAGAATATCTTCCTCAATCAATCGAAGTAAGAAAGATTCGGCGCATGATTGAAGAGTTGGGCTATCGCGTGCGCGAAGTCTCTGGAAGCGGCGGGGACGAAGCCGCTCAGGATTCTGAACAGGCGGCGCGCGAAGCAGAGTATAAGGGACTGCGTAGAAAATTCTGGTTCGCAACGCTTCTTTCTCTTCCAGTGCTAGTCATAGCTATGTCGCACGGTCGCATCTCACTCTTAAACTTCTCTGGCATCAATTACCTTCAACTCGCCCTGACGACTCCCGTAGTCTTCTATTCCGGATGGCAGTTCTATCGCGGCGCATGGGCTGCCTTTCGTCATCGCGCTGCCGACATGAACACGCTGATTGCAGTCGGCACGGGCGCAGCCTATCTATACTCGGTTGCAGCCACAATCTTTCCAAACTTTTTTTCAGCGCAAGCAAACAGCGCTGCTATGCCGGGCATGAGCGGAATGAGCGCTTCCGAGTCGCCAGTCTATTTCGAGGCTGCGTCTGTCATCATCGCGCTCATCCTTCTGGGAAGAATGCTTGAGTCGCGCGCCAAAGGAAGAACTGGCGATGCGATTCGTCGTCTTATAGGTCTTCAGCCGAAGACGGCGCGCGTCGTGCGCGATAATCATGAAAGAGATATTCCCGTCGAAGAGGTTTTGACGGGCGACATCATCTTGGTCCGACCCGGAGAAAAGATTCCTGTTGATGGTGTGGTTATAGAAGGCTCGTCAGCCGTTGATGAATCTATGCTGACAGGCGAGAGTTTGCCTGTTGAGAAGGCGAAGGGCGCGGAGGTCTTTGGCGCGACGCTAAACAAGACAGGCTCTTTCAAATTCCGCGCGACAAAGGTAGGCAGTGATACTACGCTTCAGCAGATCGTAAAACTCGTCGGGGACGCGCAAGGCTCGAAAGCTCCGATTGCGCGCATGGCCGATGTTATCAGCGGCATCTTCACGCCCCTAGTCATCTTGATCGCAATAGCAACGTTCGTCACATGGTTTGTTCTTGCTCCCGAACCGACGCGCTTCACTATGGCTTTACTTAACGCAGTCTCTGTTCTAATCATAGCCTGCCCCTGCGCGCTGGGGCTAGCGACGCCTACGGCAATCATGGTCGGGACGGGCAAAGGCGCGGAGAACGGCGTTCTAATAAAGGGCGGCGAATCGCTGGAGATTGCACACAGGATTCAGACAATCGTGCTCGATAAGACCGGAACGATCACGCGCGGAGAGCCAGCGCTTACGGACATTGTAAGACTTGATGGCCTGGACAAAATCTCTGATGAAGAGTTGTTGAGGTTGGCTGCATCTGCCGAGAGAGGGAGCGAGCACGCCGTAGGCGCTGCGATTGTAGAATCGGCTCAAGAGCGTGGTCTGACGCTTTCTGATGCTTCAAACTTTCAGGCAATCGCAGGTCGCGGCATTGAAGCAGACGTTGGCGGTCATCATCTGCTGCTCGGAAATTCAAGATTGATGATTGAACGTAACATCGCTCTCGACGGCCTGAAAGATCGCGCAGTCCATCTCGCTTCCGAAGGCAAGACGCCAATGTTCATCACAGTAGATAATCGCCCGGCAGGAATCATTGCCGTCTCGGACGAGATAAAGCCTGAGTCCAAAGAAGCAGTCGAAGCCTTCAAACGCATTGGTCTCGAAGTCGTAATGATTACGGGCGACAATCGCCCGGCGGCTGAGGCGGTTGCAAGACGCGTCGGCATCAAGCGTGTCCTTGCGGAAGTTTTGCCGGAAGGCAAGAGCCTTGAGATTAAGCGGCTTCAACAGGAGGAGAAGAAAGTCGTAGGCATGGTAGGCGATGGAATCAACGACGCGCCCGCGCTCACTCAAGCCGACGTAGGAATCGCAATCGGCACAGGCACTGATGTAGCAATCGAAGCCTCAGACATCACGTTAATCCGCAGCGACCTGCGCGGCGTTGTAACGGCTATCGCACTTTCGCGCGCGACGATTCGCACCATCAAACAGAATCTCTTCTGGGCTTTCATCTACAACATCATAGGAATCCCCATAGCAGCAGGACTGCTCTATCCATTCACTGGCTGGCTGCTCTCGCCCATAATCGCAAGTGCCGCGATGTCGCTTTCAAGTGTTTCGGTCGTGACGAACAGCTTACGATTGCGCAGGTTTAAGCCGCCGATAAGTTAAGATAGATTCTGCGTTGACCATTGCCGCGCGAGGGTTTCCATCAACTAACTCTTCCAGCCAGAATCTCCGCCAAGTTCTTACTGAACACTGAGCGCGGCATAACTCTGTCGAAACCTGATTGCCCGGCTCTCTGCTGCAACTCTGTCTGGACGTGTGAGAAGAAACCTATCAGAGGCGTGCTCTGTAAACTACTGTCCGCTTTTATCTGTAGCGCAAGGTCAAACGGATCGCATTTAGTTGAATGAAGGTCTGCGATGATAAGCGCGGGTGATTCAGCGCGCGCTTTTTCCAGAGCATCTTCGGCGCTTTTTACAAAGCGCACTTCCAAACCGATCTGCTCGGCTGTCGCGCGAATCTTCGAGGCGAAGAACATATCGTCCACAACGGCCAACACATATTTTCCCATTTGCTACTTTTCTTTCCCGGAAAATGCTTCCCGCAAACTTTGCATTGATTTTTCGATTCGCGTAAAAGATATTTCACACATGGCGACTCTTCAACAAGACGGCCTTAGAACTTCAGACGAAGCGGGAAGCTGTCTGGAAGTTGATAGCTTCGCCGGACCATTCGAGATTGAAAGAGAGCAATCAACCCTCGTCATTGCATCTTACAATATACGCTACGCAGTCGGCTCGCGCCTGATAGGTGGAAGCCTCGGTCGCCGACTTGGAATCTCATTGCCGAAGCGTCGCCCGCGTCTCGTCGAGCGAAATATAGAGAGGGGCGCGCGAATACTTTCCGACAATCTGCGTCTTCCCGCGCCGCAGATTTTAGCATTGCAGGAGGCGGATAAAGAGACTGTTCGTGCGGGAAGCCATCACATAGCGCGCGAGTTGGCCCGGCGTCTTCGCATGAACTACGCTTTCGCTCCTTTGAATGTAGAGCAGGGTGAAAGCCCTAAATCGAGAGAATGGTATCTAAACTTTGAAGAGCAAATCTCGCCCGCTGAGACCGGAAGAACGGGCGTAGCGCTTCTCAGTCGCCTGCCCTTCGCTGAAATTAAGCGTCTGGATTTACCTTGGCACAAATGTGCATGGCGACCAAGACTGGCGATTGCCGCAACGTTTCAAATTGGCGAACGAAGACTCCACCTCTTCAATTCTCACATTGATCCGCACTCGACGATTCCAGAGCAGATCGAACAGCACGAGGCCGTTCTCGCACACGCAGATGAGATTGATGACCCTGTTATCCTGCTCGGCGATTTCAACACGCTCTCGAAGCGCTCATGCCTGCGCATACGGGAGTTTCTTGAATCCAGAGGCTACACGACACCGTTTCGCACGGGCACTGCGACGTGGCGCTCAGGCCCCATTCGTTTGCACACGGACTGGATTTTCACGCGCGGCGCGAAAGTTTTAAGTTACGGCGTTGTGCGCCGCTTGAGCGTTTCGGACCACTGGCCTGTATGGGCTGAGATTGATTTGAAGGATTAACACGGCATGACGAATAAGATGGTTACAAGTCGCAGCAATGCGTTCATCAAGTACGCGCGCGCCGTGCGAGATGGCAGGCATCGTGGGCTAATGTTTCTTGAAGGCTTGCGGCTGTGTGCAGAGGCGTTTGATTCTCTCAGTGTAGATAGTATCCTTGATGTCATCCACACTGAGAGAATATCTAATGATAAGCGCGGCTCTTACTTACTTGATTCTTTAAGAGAGTCGGGAAAACATCTGACTCTCGTCAGCGAATCCGTCTTCACCTCCATCTCCAACATGAAGTCGCCGGAAGGGATTGTCATTCTTGCAACGCGTCCGGTCAACAAGAATTCTTCATCGCTTAAAATCTCAGACGAAGTTCCCCTGCTCGTCATCATGCACAAAATCAATAACCCATCGAACGCGGGCGCTATCTTACGCACGGCTGAGGCTATGGGCGTAAACGGAGTTATCGTGACCGAAGGCGCAACAGACATCTTTGCTCCGAAGGCGCTTCGCGGGGCAATGGGTTCAAGCCTTCGATTGAAAATCTGGACGGGCGCAAATTTTTTTCAGGCAATCAATTTTTGCAGGAGGCAATCAATTCGGGTCATCTGCGCAGAGCTTCACGGCAGAAGCTCGCACACGGAGATTGATTGGACAGCGCCCATAGCATTGTTAATAGGTTCAGAAGCTACGGGGCTTGAGCCGGATGAGATTGCCACAGCAGACGAGTCTATGACAATCCCAATGCACCCGCCCGTCGAAAGCCTCAACGTAGCGGTTGCAACAGGTATTATTCTTTTCGAGGCTGCGAGACAAAGAGCAGCAGGCAGTAGGCAGTAGGCAGTTGGCAGTTGGCAGTAAGAGAAAAGCTTTCCTGTTTTTCTGCCCACTGCCTACTGCCTACTGCCTACTACTTTTCCCTGACGGTGCATTTCGGATAGAATAGCGGAGCTTGAATGAAAAGATTCGTTCTCCCCCCGTAAAATAGTTTGACCAGGCGTTTGAGAGCCGGTCTTCGGCCCTTGATTAACTCTAGTGCGCTCGTGCCAGACATCAACGGTTTATTGTCTTTATGAAAAACGAGAAGGATCAGAAACCTGCTCAGGAAAGAAAAGAGGCGCTGCCCGAAAGACTCCTGCGCCGCGTCTTTGAAGGCATGGGCGCAGTGGTTGATCGCGGCCTTGGGCGCGACACGACTTCTGCGGGCAGGCTGACTACGACTGCGCTTTTAGATCGCATGAAGCATCTGATTGACGAGCGCGCCCGCGTGGAAGATGACGGCACGCGCCTGGCCCCGCACTTTATGAAACTCAAGGTCGAGTGGGGCACGCATTCCGAAGCCCCGCCCGAAATCATTGAAGAGCTTGAGCACGAAGTCCTAGCCGCCGCGATTGACTACATCAACGATAGCCGCTACACGACGCTTGCGCCCGTGAAGGTAGAAGCACAGGTTGATATTTTCACTTCTGGCGTTTCGGTTGATCCAACCTTTGGCGAGTTTGAAGAACAACTCAGAGAGCAGGACGAAGCAAAGCGAAGGGAGAAGGAGCTAGGCTCGCCTCTCATTCCCAAAGGTTTCATTGACCAGGCTCATGTCACCGCCCGCGTCACAACTATGGATGGAACGCGGGACGTTCCCTTAACTTTCAAACTCGGAAGCGGTCGCTTGAGCGTTGGACGCGGCACGGACAACGAGTTGTTTCTTAACGACAAGAGCGTTTCAAAGATTCACGCGGCGCTAGTGATGAATCGTGAAGGGACGCTTCTTGTAGCCGACACAGGCTCGACCAACGGGACATACATAAACGGTCGTCGCATAGGCTACGGCGAAGCACGCCAGATAGAGGATGGCGATGTCGTGGCTTTCGGCGACGTAGAGGTTCGCTTTCTTAAACATAAGTAGATTCCACTATGTCTCTCATACTGCTTTTACAAACAGCCGCGAACACAGCGACTGCTACTGCAAACAATAACGCAGCATCTCCGTCGCTTGAAAAACAGCCCGCACTTCTCAGTCTGATTTACGTCGGCGGGCTTGCCCTGATGGTGCTGTGGCTCGTCATCTCGCTCATACGCCATCGCCGCCAACGCTCAGCGCTGGCCGCAATCGCGCCGGAAGATTTGCCCGATGAAGTGCGGCAGCGATTGGGCGCGACTTCGACTAATCGCGGCCTGCGCGTACTGCGCTGGCTCTTCATCGTGCTCGCGCTCACGACCTACGGCTTTCACGTTTACTGGGCGCGATTCGCCGCTCAGACCAATGAGCGCTTTCAGGAACTCAGCTACAAGGATTTGCGCAACCGTCGTCTAAGCGAATCAACCTTGCGCGGCTGGATTCTGGACCGCACGGGCGAGTTGAAGAATGCTCTTGCGCTCTATCGCCGCGACGCGAACGGCAACATCGAGCGTGATTATCCAATGGACACACAGTTCGCTCATCTCTTCGGTTCAGACCGTGGCGACCCAGGGCTTGAACGCACACTCTTCGGCGTTCAGAGCATAGATGTCCCCGAAGCATTGCAGGTCGTACTTGGGCAGGACGTTCAGCAGCGTGCGAGCAAGGATGTTCAGATTACGATTCATCACGAACTGCAACAGGCAATCGTTGACCAACTCAAAGGCAAGAACGGCGCGGTCGTCATTTTCAATCCGCAGACGGGCGAAGTGTTGGGAATGTACAGCAACCCTTCTTACAGCTTGAAAGAGGTTCAGGACGAGGCTCGCTGGGTTCAGCTTAATGCAGACGAGCGCGACAAGCCGCTCTTGAATCGCGCCCTTCATCAATACTACATTCCGGGTTCATCCTTCAAAACGCTGATGATAATTGCTGCGCATCGCGCCGGGATTCAGGACACTGAGTTTGTTTGCAGCGGCGGAGGCTACATCGCTATGCCCGGCGCAAAACCAATCTTCGACGATGGTGGTCCGGGCGAAGTACACGGCCTGCTCGGAATTGATCACGCGTATGAAGTTTCCTGCAACCAGTATTTCGCGCAGATGGCCGTCAAGCTTGGACCGGAAAGAATCAGAGAGGCGGCGAAGCTCGTCGGCATCGGAGCTTACGACACGCCAGAAGAGACCACGCGCGGACGCCGGGAGGTTGAAATCTGGAATGCAAGCACGGATGCTATAAAACGCGCGCTCGCTCCAACGGAAGCGACTATGGTGACTGGAAAGCTCGGCCCAAAGTTTAATAAGTTCGATCTTGCGCTCGAAGGTTATGGTCAGGGTTACGCCGGACAGATGACGCCGTTTCAGATGGCGCTTCTTGCTTCCACAATAGCAAACATGAATGGCGATTTGATGAAGCCAAGGATTGAGATGAATCGTCCTAACGAGGTTGCTTATGACCCGAAGACGGGGCAACCCATCAGACGCACCGTTTACGACAAAGACCCGAAGGGCAACATCATAGGCCAGCACGAAGTTCTTGTGATGGCCGACAAGCCGCGCATTGACGGCTGGTTTCTCTGCATTGCGCCGCTAGAACATCCTACGATTGCTATGGCTGTCATCGTCGAAGGCGGAGGCTACGGAGCGCGCTCAGCCGCGCCGATTGCAGCCGCGCTTGTCTTGAAAGCGAGAGACTTAGGATTGCTCGGCAATCAGCCCGCTAATCAGAACGGACAACAACAGCAACCGAATCAACCGCGTCAGGGAGCGAAACCGAAGGCAACACCGAAGAAAAGATGAAACAGTTTTGAGTTTTCAGTTTTCAGTGGACAGATAAAAAGCTGAGCTGCTGAAAACTGAAAACCGAAATTGAAAACTGACTTATGAAAAATCGCGCATCGTCACATCTGCTTGCACTGCTGCTGATTATTGGCTTCGAGATCGTAGGCTACTACGCCATTCATCGCGCCGCGCTGATTCGGGGCTACGAGACTTCGTGGATAACAGGCGCACGCGATCTACTGATGTATGTGCCCGTCGTATTCATAGTCTTCTGGCTCACGCGCGTGATGAAGTTTGCGGGCAACTGGACGCTCTACACTACGGCCATACTTCTCTTCTCCGTTGGGTTGCTCATTCAATATCGGCTCTACTCTGACCCTGAGTACAACGCTAAGAACAAGGCCGAGGCGCGACAGGAGAAGACCGACACTTTGCGCTTGCGCTACATCAACGAAAACTACGACGCGGCGAAGAAGCAGATGATGGGACTGCCGCCGACACCTCCGCAGCCGCAGGATTTGGAGTCGGCTGCGACTATTAAATCCAGCTACACTGTGAGCAACGCTCTGACATCAAGCGCAACGTGGATTCCAATAACGGCGTTCATAGCCTTCTGCGTTGCGTTCGCCTTCTGCATTCGTGAAAACTTTCTGCTATGGATGCAGCGCCACAGCTTTATGATAGTTGTGCTGACCTTGATTCCTCTGGGCATGGCGGTCGCAACCTCTCGGTTTGGTAAAGCCGGAGGAAACATGACGCCATGGGAGCCGTCGAAGATTCCGTTCCTTCTGGGCTTTGCAGGAATCCTGACGGCTCGCTACAAGGATTTAGCTAGAACCTACTGGGGAATACCGCGAGCGCGCGACGTTGTGCCACTCGTTGCAATGGCTGTGATGCCGTTTATCCCCTTCTTCGTTCTGAAAGATTTCGGACAGATGCTGGTCTTCAGCGGCGCATACGCGACACTCTATCTCGTTGCGGTCCGTCGCTGGCCTCAGCTTCTGCTCTTCGTAGGCTCTGTTCTCTTTGTCGCAAGCGTTCTCGTCGTCGGCGCTTTGCCTGAAGACGTGCAGGAGAAAGTTCCCTTCCTTCCGACGATTGCGCGCCCCGTTAAAGCCGCTCTGCCGGACCGAATTCAGCAGAGGTTTCATCTATGGCTGGATGGCTTCACTCCGCCCGACCCGCAAGTGAAGTGGTGGAAGAAAGATTACGACGAGGCTCTGGCAGAAGACGAGAAGAAGAGCGGGCAGGAAGGCAAACAGACCCTTCGTGAGCTTGCGGCTGAAAGCCCTGCCATGCAACACGTCGTGAACGTTGATGTCTGGTTCGACCGCGTTGCATTTCAACCAGCGCAGGCTACTTTCGGCATTGTTGCCGGAAAAAATACGGGCAGAGGTTTAGGGCTTGGCTTTGCCGAAGTGATTCCGATTGCGGATTCCGATTACGTCTATGCTGCGATTGGCGAAGAGATGGGGCTTGTCGGAGGCGCAATCATCATACTCGCACTTATAGTCTTCATCTGGGCAGGAATTCGCACAGCGATTGATGCGCGCGATATGTTTACAAAACTCTGCTCGGCAGGCTTGACCGCCTTCATAGGCTTTCAAGCAATCGTCAACATAGGCGGCATCACGCGCGCTTTGCCAATGACGGGAATCACTCTGCCCTTTGTCAGCCACGGAGGTTTCAGTTTGATTACAAGTTTTGCAATGCTTGGAATGCTCATGGCTTTCTCGCACCGAAACGCTGTTGATGCACGCACGGCTGTGCGCAAAGGAAGGCGTGCGGGTGATCCAAACGCACCGGAGGCCGTTCAATGACAGAGCAGACAACAAGCGTTCCCATCGAAGTCGCAGTCATCTCTGATCGTGGCCTGAGCGAAAAGCGCCCTCTGAACGAAGACTCCTATCTTTCAGACCCGGAGCGGCGCATCTTCGCAGTTGCGGACGGAGTCGGTGGCGCGCAGGCTGGCGAAGTTGCATCGAAGACCGCCGTAGAAGTTTTAGATGAAGCCTTTCGTCATCAACTAGACGGAGCGGACCTTGAAGACCTGATGGAGATTGCAATTCAGCGCGCCAACAACTCCATCTATCAGATGGCGCAGGACAGTCCGAAACTTTCCGCTATGGCGACGACGATTGTCGCGCTTCACCTGGACGGCCACATCGCAACCATAGGCCACGTCGGAGACTCGCGCCTTTATCGCCTGAGTCCAGACGGGCAGCTTCACAGAGAAACTGCGGACCACTCTGTTGTCGAAGAGGAAGTACGCGCTGGCCGCATGACGCCTGAGCAGGCAGCGCATCACCCAAGCCGCAACGTAATCAGTCGCGCGCTTGGCGCTGAGCCTAGCGTCGAAGTTGACATGAAGATGATTGAGATAGAGGACGGAACGACCTTCCTTCTATGCTCGGACGGCATCACCCGCCACATTCCAGATAAAGAGATAGGCGAGCTTCTCGCGCGCATACCGAAACTTGAAGACGCGTGCGCAGAGATGAAGCGGCGATGTTACGAGCGCGGCGCTGAGGATAATCTGACTGCCGTTATTGTGCGCGTAGGCCAACCGGCAAGCGCAGCTACTTATGATGATGAGCAGACTCTTATCTCTACTCGCGCCGACCTTGGCACGACCATTGACAGTTCGCTCAGTCAACCGCAGAGCCTTGCTCAACCTCCGCCCGCTCCTCCTGTTGCCCCTACAGTTCAGATCGCTCAACCCTCGCTCACTCCCCCGCCTGTAATCGAACAGGCTGCGCCTCCTGCTAATCCTGTTCCTGCCGTTGAGCGGCGCAAGGAGAGACGTTTAAGGGGCGGCGCGCGTGACCTGCTCGTGCTGATTGTAATCATAGGCATCGGCGCTGCTGCCTTCTACGGCGGAATGGTTTACGAGGCATATCGCGGAGCTAGAGATGCAATAGCCAGAGCCACTTCTTCCCCAACACCTACGCCAACACCCACTGACCCTGTTATGGAGTTTGAGAAGAAGCGGCGCGATGTTGATCGTGCGCCGAAGGCTGCGGCGAAAACTATGCACGATGATATGGTCGCCAAAGGTGTGAGTAATCCGCTCGATTCTACTGACCCAGAATTTCTTTATCTTTATGGCAGGGCTTCCATGCTGTCTGGCGATAACATGAGCGCTCTGGCTGCGTTTGAGCATGCGAGCGCGAATCTGAAGGATAACACGTCGCCGCTCTACGATAGGCTGAGGGTTGAAACGAGAGTTTCTCAGCTTGCCGTTGCCTCCATGCTCAGATATTTGCAACCTGATGCGGAGCGCAGAGCGTTACAGTCTTTTAACGAAATAATTGACAAAGGCGCTAGCCCGTCGCCGCCGTCTCAGTAAAGGGTTGGAATTCTCTGCGCACATTACGCGAAAGACGCGAAGGAAATCTTATAATTTCGTGTCTTTCGCGTAATGTGCGGAGAATCTATTCGCTCGCCAAAGAGCATCTAAAGGAAGCGAGTTTTTGAATCTTAAAAGAAGCGCTTGATCGGTCGTGACGGAACTCAAACTTCAACAATCTCTGCTGGATGGTCGCTACGAGATACTGGACTGTCTCGGGCGCGGCAGTTACGCGGAGATTTACGTCGCGCGGGATTTGAGCGCGCTAGAAGGCGAGCCAACGACTGTCGTCATCAAGGCTCTGAACATTCTTCTTCAGGGCGTGCCTGATACCGATCTTGAACGCACACTGATTGAGAATTTTCAGAACGAAGCTGTTGCGCTGGATCGCGTTCGCCACCCGAACATCATCAGTCGTTTGGGACACGGCACGGCCATTGACCTTTCGGGCACAGCCTTTCACTACATCGTACTTGAATACATGGCAGGCGGAGATTTAGGAGCGCGCTGCCGTCAACAATCGTTATCGCTCGACCGCGCTCTCTTCTATCTGAAGCAGGTCTGTTCGGGTCTTGCTCACGCGCATGACTGCGGAGTGATTCACAGAGACATAAAGCCGCAGAATCTTCTTCTCAAGGCAGACGGGCAGATTGTCAAGATAGCGGATTTCGGCGTTGCAAAATTGGAAGCGACCGAAGGCGTTATCACAAGAGTCGGAACGAACATCTATGCGCCGCCTGAGCATAATCCTCTGGTTCAAACGGGCCAGTTAGACGCTTCGGCAATTGAAGGCGAACCGCATCTTACGCCAGCGGCTGACATCTACTCGCTCGCAAAGACCACTTACACTCTTTTAGCGGGTGAGCCGCCGCGCCGCTTCTCGCACAGGCAGATTACGGAGTTGCCGGAATCAATCGCAGGAAAGACTTGGGCTGTTGATATTCTTCGCGTATTAAAGCGTGCGACTGAAGAGAAGCCTGAGAATCGTTATCAAACTGTGCAGGAGTTCTGGGAAGAGTTGTCGGACGCTTCTCTTCCTCCGACGCAGCCGCTAAAACCTAAAGATGAAACGGAAGCGCGCGTGCGTCCCTCTTCACAGTTGACGAAAGTTGCAGCAGTCGTTGAAGCTCCGCCGCGCCCGCGTTTCGATTCGCGCGACCGTCTCAATCAATCTCAGGCGCAGGGTAACGGCGGACGACCCCGCATAGTTGTGCCTGTCAGAAAACCCGAACTGAATTACACGAATCAACCGCAATATCAGCAGCCAGCGATTCAAGTGCTACATCAGTCGAACGCAGCTGCAAATGCTGACTACATTGCGTTGCCTGCTGATCGTCGTGGAAGACGAACGCTTCGCATCTTCGTAGCGCTTCTAATCATTCTAGCTTTCGCAGGCATTCTTCTTGCGACGCACTATTACGTGAGCCGTAAGAGGGCAGCGCAGCAGCAGAGCGCCATTACTCCTTCGGGCAATACCTCTTCGCCTTTCGTCGGGCGCGAAGTGAATGTTACTACTCAAGCGAATCTGCGGCGCGATCCCAGCATGAGCAGTCCGACGCTACGCACTGTTGACAGGGGCGCGAGGGTGCGAATTTTGAGCGTTAATGATAATAATACTTGGTTCGAGGTTGAGGTTCTGGATTCAAACGGCAATCCAGATAACACGAATCCGGTAACGCACGGCTGGATGGGAAGAAAAGTTCTGGACGTTGATTAGTCTTAATGCGAAGCTTCTAAAGGAGCGAGGATAAAAACTGTGGGGCTACTTGAATCCATTCGTAGATGGATTGACGGCGAGGGTGCGGAAGACCCTCTATTGGATGCGGACGAGCAGGCGCGACCGCGCCGCGTCTGGGAAGAGTTTTTAGTAAAGGTCGCGCGCGAAGTCGAAGCCGCAATGCAGCGCGAGATGTTCACGCCGCCCGGCGGTCCAACATTCATACCGCGCGAGTACATCGTCTATTTAAGCAACGACGACGACCGCGAGTGGCAGGGCGAGAAGCGTCGCGGATTGGAGCAGGGACTCTTTCACGTTCTATCGGAGCGCGCACGCGAACTATCCGGCCAAACACAACTCGCAACGAAATCCTTCGCAGTTGAACTGCGCGTTGACGGCACGCTCAACAAGGGAGAGTTTCGCGTTCAGCCTGTCTGGGACGAAACCGAGAGCGGCCACACGATGGTCACAGCGCGACCCAATGAGCAGATGCTGAAGACTTCTATGCCAGGCGCTCAGCAGGGCGCGGAGGTCTTAGACCTTGCGCCAACAGGCGACGATTCAACAGTGGTCCGCCCGCGCACACAGATTCTCTACAACGTTGAGGTCTGGCATCAGGGCGTTCGTCAATCCGTAATTCCCATTTCAAAATCAGAGATCACAATAGGTCGCGGCTCGCGCTCCGTCACAGTTGATCTTCCGATAAAGGGCGACCCGGAAGTAAGCCGCATACACGCCACGCTCGAACGAGATCAGAACGGCCAATTCTGGTTCACACCGAAGGGACGCAACGCCACCCTCATCAACGGCCAGGAAGTCCCACGCGAGCAGCGCACGCCGGTCGCTCCCGACCAGAAGATTGAGATTTGCAGTTTCACATTGCGAATCCAGCCATAATAAACGATAGGCGTCAGCAGATAATTTAACTTGAAAAAAAGTCGTAAAATGCTTGAGAATGCTAATCCTGAAACAGGATGATCTTCAGAATGTGACGAATCAGGCGGGCGAAAAGACTGCTGTTATTTTGCCCATCTATGAATTTGAGGAACTGCTCGAAGATTTACAAGACCTCGCGTCTGTAGCTGAACGGCGCAACGATGAGTCTATTTCACACGATGAACTTCTTGCCGAGTTGAAACGAGATGGCATCTAGCCGGATAATCCATTTAAACTAGCTTCACTGAATTTGTCTCTCTTCAATCTCTGCCAAATCGTAAATCTCTTCTAGCATTCAATGCGACAGCAGGTAGCGGAAAAATCCTGCTTTCAAGCCATCGCATCTCAAGTGCGCTGATGCTTATCTCTTTGGGCGCGCGTGCCATGAAGGCTTCTATGTCTGCGATTGAGCGAGGCAGCGCACCCGACAACCACTTCGCGTCTTTCTCTGTCACGAGCAGGTCGTCTTCTATGCGGACGCCTATGTTCTTGTACTTCTCAAACGCAGGACGAACGGCTTCAATGAATCGCTGGTTCTCAGGCGTCTTCGGCAGATTGTCGAGAGCGTCTCCGCGAATGTATATGCCGGGTTCGTTTGTGAAGACCATTCCGGGCTGAAGCTTCACGTTTCGCCCGCCAACGTCGTGAACGTTCATCCCCAACCAGTGCGATGTTCCGTGCATGAACCAGATGCGATACTGAGGCTGCAGCTCTGTTGAACCCGGAAGCGTAATCGTTCCGTTTCTATCGGTAATCAGTCCAAGCTTCAGCAGGCCGTCTTTAATCTTCTCGACTCCAGCGTTGTGAACGTCTGTCGGAAAGGTTGCGCCGGGACGCGTAGCTGCTGCAACGGCTTCTTGCGCGTCGTAAACAATCTGGTAGATGTCGCGTTGTTCGGGCGAGAACTTTCCGTTCACAGGAAACGTCCGCGTCACGTCCGCAGTGTAATGACCGTATTCAGCGCCCACGTCCATCAACAGAAGATCGCCAGGCTTTACGCGTCCCTGCGCTTCCTGATAGTGAAGTGTCGTTGCATTCGGACCACAGCCAACAATATCTGGATAGCCCCAGTGGTCCGCGTTGCGTCGCTTGTAGGTATAGACTATCTCGCTCTCTACCTCGTATTCCCACTCAGACCTTCCAGCGACAGCCATCGCACGCTCGTGAGCCTCCGTCGTGATGTCAATCGCGTGCTGCAATAGCTTCAACTCCATCGGCGATTTTATAAGGCGCATCTGAGCGAAGACGGGCGCGGCGTTGCGGACGTTAAAGCCGCCCGCTGATCTTGCCCACTGTGCCGCGAACGCCTGCTCTTGTTTATACTCTCGGCTCTCATCCTCGCGCGGCAGCAGAAGATAGAGCGAGGCTTCATCTCTTGCCATCGCGCTGAAAAGATTTTCAAAGCCCGTCGGCAAATTTGCCTGTCCAGCGTTCGCAGCGCCGCCAATCATTGCAGATTGAGTCGAACCGTGCGCGCTTGCCGACATGAATATAGCCTCTGCCTTCGGACGATACGCTTGACGATTCCTCAGAGCGCGCATGAATGGCTCGAACTCTTTCGCCTCCCAAATCTCGCGTATGCCTGAAGCGGCCTGTGCTTCTTCTGCGCTGTACATGTGGCCTGTCCATGTCTCGGCTGTCGGGTCGCGTCTAGGCAGAAAGAGTATTTCGTGCATCTGCTGATTACCCGGAATGAGCACGAGCGTCGCACCCTTCTGCTTCAGGTTCGTCAAATAGAAGAGATTGTTCTCCTGACGATACTCGTAATCCACGTCATTGGCATAGACGCGCGGGTCTGCGCTGAAGAGCACCAGAACGCTATTCGGTCCAATCTTCTCTGCAACACGCGCTCGACGCGAAGCGAGTTCAGCAAGCCGCTCTTTATCGTCAATGGCAGGCGCGGGCGGCGCGGCGCGTATGACAGGCGCGGGCGATCTATCCTTGTCTCCGTTTGAATTTGCCGACGATTGATAGGTCAATGTAAAGAGAGAAGAAACGAGGACCAGGGCAGCCAGGAGTTGGCGTTGCGAGCGGGCGTTGTTCACTGCTTTATCTCCTTCGGGATTACTTAAAGATGTTTCCGGGAAGTTATGAACGAGAGCGCTAACGGTCAAGCTGTTCGAGAGCGTTAATATAACTCTTCCGAAGCGATTTTTGAAATTGTTATCGCATATTGTTTGAAACAACCCTCACGGCCACATCGCGTGTACTCTTATTCCCGAAGTAGTCTGCTGCGAAAACGCGCAGGATGTAATCGCCTTCCGGCAGTTCCGAACTGTGCCAGAAATCTTCCTGTGCCACGCGGTCACGGATTATGTTTGTAACGATGTAGGCGAAGATTGTCTCGCCCGTTGCATTCGCCTTGCTGCCCTGCGCGTAAGCGAGCGGCGCTGCCCTCGCATCATCAGGCAAACTCTCAAACGAAATTGTCCAGCGCGGTTCAGCGAATCCTTGAGCGGGACTTCCATCCACGTTGAGAACCTGATAGCCGAGTTGATACAGGCCCAGACGACGCCGCGTTGCGTTCCCGTCCATCTGATCGTAAGCGCGAACGACGACACGTACATCGCCGCGAACTACAAGCGGGCTACTTCTGGCCTGTTTCGCATCTTTCGATGAAGAAGCGTCGGCGAACTCTCTCCACTCATTATCGAAAAGCCGCACGCCATCTTTTTCAATCACGGGCGCAACCGTATCTTTCACGCCGGGCAGTTCGAGCGCCGCGAGCGCGTTGAACTCAGAGCCTGTCGGACCAGCAATAAGGTGGACGTGATTCTGATTGTTGAGCGTCCCCACAGCATCGCCAGCCTTAAAAGCAGTCCCGCGCCGGACGCGAACGCCCGCAACTTTTCCCTTCGCATCGCGCCGTAGAATGAAACGGTCGTCCATGAAAGGCTTATCATCCTGATCGCGCCCTATGCGCAAGTGTATGTAGCCCATTGTCGGAAACCGTATTCGCTCGCGCACGCCTCCGACATCGTCAACCGCGAGCGGGCGCAGAATTTTTTCGGACCGAACAAGTCTGGCCGTCTCGCCATACGCGCCCGGAATATCAAGCCCGTTATGAAACCACGCCTCTCGGCCCTCGCCCACCTCTCCGCGAACTTCACCGAAAGTAGCAGCTATCTCGCGCGGGCGCTCCGGCGGATCATAAGGCCAGCGTGGAGGCGCTTGCTTTCTAAAATCAGAAGCCTTCGGTCGCATAGCTTCCACACTTTCGCGCGTCAATTCCACGCCGCGCGAATCGCCTTCTCTCAAAAGAGCGCGAACGAGTCTGTTGCCGGTGTCCGCGACGATTAAAGTTCCGTCAGTTGAGATAGCGATGCCATATGGACTGTTAAGACGCGCGCGTTCAAGTTCGCCATCGAGCAGACCGGAATCCGCGACGCCCGCAAGAGTAGTAACATGCGGCCATAGACCAAGACTGCAAACGCGAATGGCAGAGCCGCCTGCTTCTGCGATGTAAATCGTGCCCTCTTCATCAACGGCAACGCTCGCTGGCGCGTTGAATGAAGCATCCTGTAAAGCTCCGTCCTGACTGCTTCGTATGCCCGCTCCTGCAATCGTCGTCACCGCTCCATCTAACCCGACGCGGCGCAGACGATTGTTTCCAGTGTCGGCTACGATCAACGTTCCGTCCACATCCACAGCGATTCCGCAGGGCGTATCGAATCGCGCGTCCCGTCCATTCGTAGAATCTGCGAACCCCGCCTCGTCTCCGCCTGCAACTGCGCGCACTTCTCCCTGCTTATCAATCGAGCGAATTCGATCATTGTAAGTATCCGCGACGAAGATCGTTCCATCGCGCTTCACAGCAACGCCAACCGGACCGTTGAAGAGAGCTTCCGCGCCGTTTCCATCTTTGAAACCTGCACGGCCTTCGACTCCTGCTATAACTGTTACGCTTCCTGTTTGCGGAACGACTCGTTTGATTGTGTGCGAACCTGTGTCTGCTACGATAAGCGTGCCATCAGGCGCTAGAGCAATCGCTGAAGGTGTGCTCAGATTTTCTGCAACAGATTTTACGCTTCCGTCCGGCGCAATCTGCCATATGCGCTCCGCTTTGCCATCCGAAACATAGATCGTACCATCTGAAGCGAAAGCTATACCGAACGGATCATTGAAGCGAACAGAGTTTGATCCTGCAATCGTGCGTATCCTGTTGAGCGGCGTGCGCGGTTGCGGCGCGCGTGAGCAAGCGAGGCCAAGAAATGATGCGGCCAGGCAAAGAAGGATAAGCAGGATTCGGATTTTAAGGATTGATTTCAAGAAAATTTGTTTCTGTTTTCAGTGAATTTAATATGGCGATGATTAACTATCGCCTGCTTCTTCTCAAAGCAAACGGTATTGAGTGTTGCGCAGGGTTAGGCGTATGCTATGCCTCATGAGCACACCTTTTCCTATTGACCTGAATGATGACGATAAAATTATTGACATTGGCCCGTCAAAACCTAAGCGGCGCGGGCGACGCAAGCTAATCATTCTGATTGTGGCTGCGATTGTAATTCTAGTCGCGCTCTTCCGTTCAGTCTCAATTTATATCTCCGCGCTCTGGTTCGGCTCGCTAGGCTATTCATCTGTCTATTGGTACATCTTCCGCATGAAGCTCTACGTATTTCTCATCTTCGCTGCTCTGACCGTTGCCATCCTGCGCGGCGCGTTCTGGCTGCTTGAACGAGCATTCTCAGCGAGCACGCTCGAACGTCGCACAGTTGTCGTCAATAATCAGACCATCAGCATCAATCCTGCGCGACTCTTTCGTCCCGCCGCGTGGATACTCTCGATTCTAATCGGCCTGGGCTTCGGGCTGGGAATGAAAGAGGGCTGGCGCGAGATTGCGCTTTATCTGAACCAACCTTCCGCTCCTGCGCCTGATCCCATATTTCATAAGCCGCTCAGCTTCTATCTCTTCTCGCTGCCTGTTCACCAGATTGTCAGCGGGTGGCTGATACAGATAACTATCGTCATACTTATCATCGCTGCCGTCCTTGCCATTTTATCCAAGACGCAGAAAAGAGCCAGCCGCGCCGCGACGGAGTCAATTGCAAGGAGTACTTTCGTCGCCGTCTCTATCTCGCTCGCAGCCTTTCTGCTGATGGGCGCCTGGCGCACTTACCTTGCGCGATTTCCATATCTGTGGCAGGACCATCAATCTTTCTCCGGCGTCACTTACACCGAAAGCAACCACTACCTTCCAGCGCTCCTGATCGTCGCAATCGCTCTAATAGTCGCAGCAGCCATCATTCTCATCAACGCATTCACGATGCGCAAGCGGCGTTTCATTCTCGGCGCAATTGCGCTTCCCCTTTTAACTTATGTCGTCGCTGGAATGATTATCCCAGCCTATGTGCAGAGCTTTGTGGTCAAGCCGAACGAGCTTGGGAAAGAAATGCCTTACATAGAGGACAACATCACTTGGACGCGCCGCGCATTCGGACTTGAACGCATAGAGATGCGCGATTTTGAGGCTAACGATTCAATCGAAGGTTTTGATCTTACAAACAATCGCACGACGCTTGACAACATACGCCTCTGGGATTGGTCCGCGCTGCGCGACACACTTCGACAGATTCAGGAGATTCGCCCTTACTACGATTTTCAGGACGTGGATGTTGATCGTTATCAGGTCGGCGGTCAAACGCGACAGATGATGCTCGCCGCGCGCGAGTTGGACGTTAACAAGCTGCCTGAGCAGTCACGAACGTGGATTAACGAAAAGCTAATCTACACGCATGGCTACGGCGTTACTATGAACACGGCGAACGAATTCACGCCCGAAGGAATGCCGCGCTTCATTCTCTCAAACATGCCGATTGAATCGAGCGCGCCTGAGATAAAACTGACGCGCCCGGAAATCTACTTCGGCCAAAAGACAGACACGGACGTTTATGTTAAGACCAAGCAGGTCGAGTTCAACTTCCCGCAAGGCGAAACAGACAATACGACAGTCTATGAAGGCACGGGCGGCATTCAAGTCGGTGGCTTCTTCCATAAATTTCTTCTAGCGTGGGCGCTAGGCGATCTGTCAAAGCTTCCCTTCTCTGATGCAGTGACGCCCGACAGTCGCCTCCTTATGCGTCGCAACATACGCGACCGCGTCAACGCTCTCGCGCCGTTTCTGGTTTACGACGACGACCCGTACATAGTCGTCACAGACGACGGGCGTCTCTTCTGGGTCATAGACGCTTACACGGAATCGCAGAGCTATCCATATTCAAGACACACTCAGGTTGCTAATAAGACCGCCAACTACATACGCAACAGCGTCAAGGTTACCATTGATGCATACAACGGCGACGTTAATTTCTACGTCTTCGACACGGAAGACCCTTTGATTAACGCCTACCGCTCAATCTTCCCCGCGCTCTTCAAAGATAATAACCAGATGCCAGCCGACTTGCGCCGTCACGTTCGTTATCCAGAAACGTTAATCAGAGCGCAGGGCGATGTCTTCGGTCTTTATCACACGACGAACCCAAGCGTCTTCTTCCAGCGCAACGATGTCTGGAGCGTGGCAGGTCGTGTCACGATGAATCAGGATAAGCAGCAGCAACAGACTGAGCCGCTCGAACCTTATTTTGTATTGATGCAACTGCCGGGCGAGCAGATACAGAATGAGTTCGTAGAAATTTTGCCCTTCACGCCAGCCAACAAGAATAACATGATTGGCTGGGTGGCTGGACGAAGCGATGGAGACAACTACGGCCATCTTCTCGTCTATAATTTCCCCAGATCAAGACTGATTGACGGACCTGCTCAAATTGATGCGAGAATCAATCAAGACTCGCAGCTATCCGGCCAATTCTCACTCTGGAATCAGCAAGGCTCGCGCGTGCGCCCCGGCAATTTGTTAGTTATTCCTATTGGTCGTTCGCTTCTATACGTTGAACCGATCTACTTGCAGGCAGAGAAAAGCCCCATGCCTGAATTGCGTCTTGTAGTCCTAGCCACGCAGGACCATCTAGTCTTCGGATCGAGTTTTCAGGAAGCCGTGACGAAACTCTTTGGCGAAGGGGCGAAGCCCTCAGCAGGCGGAGCGCAAGCCAAGCCCGGCGAGCAAGCAAAGCCCGAACAACCGAACGCTCAGCCTAAACCTTCTGAGACTCCGCAGGGACAAACGCCTCAGCAGGCGCAGCCCGCGACGACACAGCAACTTATCAACCGCGCTTCGGACGACTTCGCCGAATACCAGCGTCTCACAGCCGAAGGCAAACTAGGCGAAGCGGGCCAGAAGCTTGATGCGCTCAAACGCGATCTTGAAGAGTTGAAGAAAGCGACGGGCAAACCTTAACGATTGCGGACGTGCGGATAACGGACCGGCGGATTTAAGAGAACGTAAAAGCCGCTTTTCAATCCGCATCCGAATTCCGAAATTATATGGGTCGCGTTCTGATTGTCGAAGATGACGAGATGCGTTGCGCTTGGTTTCAGGAGAGGCTATCTTCGCATGTTCTTGATGTCACTTGCGATGTGCGCGAGGCTAAAGTTTGGCTTGAGGAGCGCGAGTACGCGACGATTCTCTTGGACCACGACCTTGCGGACGAACACTACTTTTCAAATGAGCCTGACGACGAGCGCACTGGCTACGCCATAGCCGCTTGGCTCGCCTCACATCCAGATAGCCAGCGCGATGCTCAAATTGTCATTCACTCTCTGAACTACACGGGCGCTCAACGAATGCTCGACATACTCCACGATGCTGGGCGGGATGCCGAGCACGTTCCCTTTCCTTACCTTCAAACGGGATTGAGAATTTAATGCTGGGAACGCAGGCGAGCCGCCTGCGTTCCCAGCACTTAAGTTAATCTCACAAGCGAAGGTCGCTTTCCTTCCCTCTCATTCTCCGGCAAACGTTTCTCCCACCCGCGCCCGCAGACACGACAACGAAAGCGATTCTCTTCTTCAGAAGCTTCGCCTTCGACCCGATCAAGGTAGGCGGAAATATACGCAGGCACGCTCGCGCCTTCGAGCCGTTCGAGATTTGCGCAAGGGCACTTTGCTTCTTCCATCAGCTATACGCGGCGAGTTTTCTCACTTCATTTCGTCCAATATTTTTTTAGCCTCTGCGACGGCATCATCGTGTTCCGGCAAATAGTTTGGATCGGGCTTCATGCTGAGAACAGTATTGAGTTCCCTGCGCGCATCATCAGTGCGTTTCACTTCTTTATAAGCTTTAGCAAGTTGCAGGTGATAAAGCTCGTTCTCCTGCCCGAAACGCGCGCCCTTTTCTAAAGTTTCGACCGCGCGCTTTGTATCGCCGCCGAGCATCTTCGGCGCTTCCAGATAAAGCTGTCCGAGCGCCATGTAGGCGCTTCCGGCTTCGAAGCCTTCGTCTAGTTGAATGACGCGCTCCATCTCCGTGCGGATTTCGTCAACAGAAGACAATCCGCTCAGCGTGCTGTTCTCCGCCTGACCTCCCAGGTTTGCTCCGAGCCAGAAATGGCCTTCCGGTTTTCCGTCCTGCAACTTGACGGCGCGTCGTCCGGCCTCTATGCCTTCGCTGAATGCGCGGTCGCGCTCGCTCTTGTCTTTCGTATGATCGCCCAGAAAATAGTCGAACCGAGACAGTCGCCAAGCGGCATCGTAGCTGCCGGTGTCCAGTGTCGCAGCGCGGCGAAGAAGTGCTATCCCCTGTCGCGTTTTCGCAAGGTCCGCTCGCTCCGCATAGAGTTTGTCTGCCTGTGCGACTAGATCGGCAGATTGAGCCTTGTCCTGCGCCACCTCTTGTTGCATGTCGGATTTCGATGAGCATGAGACGACGAAGCAGAGCAATCCTGCCAGCAGCAGAACGCGATAAACTCTTTTCAATTCGATTCTATTTCTCATTCCTCTTCAGGCTTAAACCTTTTTGAGCTTGCTCGTATAATTTAGTTTGCGCCTGATAGCTTACCTAAATCTGGCGGAATAGGGTATCATTCAAACCTCTATACAAATAACCGGCTAAGGTCTCCGGTACGAACCGACGAAAACTTATGCGCGAAGATTGCGCTTCATTGGAGGGCTTTTTCTGTGGCGGCGGCTGCGTTCTACGATCTTGAAGGAACACTTGTGAGCACAAATCTTGTTCACACGCTTGGGTTCTACGCGAAGAACCAGCAAGGTCTGTTTCGCACGTTCAAGAAGAGCGCTTCGACGCTTCTCAGCATCCCGGTCTTCGCGGTTACGGACCAGTACAGCCGAAAAGTCTTCAACGACCTCTTCTTCAAAAGGTATAAGGGCGAATCCGAAGACCGATTGCGTTTCTTCGCAGAAGAACTTTTCGAGGGCGTGCTGAAACCGGCCATCTATCCCGGCGCGATTGAGTTGATAGAGAAATCCAGAAGCCTGGGCTTGCGGCAGGTTGTCGTCACAGGCGCGCTCGATCTCTCTGTTGTGCCTTTGATGAAGTATCTGGGAATTGATGATTACGTCACGAATCGTCTGGAGTTTGTCAACGGAGTCGCTACTGGAAGACTGCTTCCGCCTGTTGTCGCCGCCGCGACTAAGGCATCATGGATTAGAACTTTCGCAGAGCGCGAGGGTCTGAGCCTGAGCGATTCTTATGCCTACACGGATAGCATGTCGGACCTTCCGATGCTCTCGGTCGTAGGCCACCCGGCGGCAGTCAACCCCGACATGCGATTGAGGCAAACAGCATTGCATCATGATTGGCCTATATTGAATTTGAAATAGGTCTTAGGAGCTTTACTAACCGCGCGACTTTGCAAGGAACGTGCTAACGATTATATCGAAAGAAGGATTTTATGAGGATGCGGCAATTCAAACCATTCGCTTCTCTTTTAACAGCTCTGTTACTGGCATCGGCTTTGTTCGGCCAGGGGACTGTGACATCTCTGAACTCCACGACCGGCGGCAAACTCAGCTATCCGGTGGCTCGAAAGTCGGATCAGGTTGACGACTATCATGGCACGAAGGTGGCCGACCCTTATCGCTGGCTGGAGGATTTGGATTCGCCTGAGACGAAAGCTTGGGTTGAGGCCGAAAACAAGCTTACATTCGATTACCTGAACCAGATTCCTGAACGCTCCTGGATCAAATCGCGTCTGACAGAGCTTTGGAACTACGAAAGATTCGGAACGCCTTTCAAAGAGGGTGGTCGTTATTTCTACACGAAGAACAGCGGCCTTCAAAATCAGAGCGTGCTCTACACGGTTGATTCTTTGGAGAGCCAACCCCGTGCGCTTCTTGATCCCAACACTCTCTCAACAGATGGGACTGTGGCTCTTTCAGGTCTTCGCATTAGCCACAACGGGAAGTTGATGGCTTATGGCTTGGCCGCTTCAGGCTCTGATTGGACCGAATGGCATGTGCGCGACGTTGACACTGGCAATGACCTGCCGGACACAATCAAGTGGGTGAAATTCTCCGGCGCAGCATGGACGATTGATGCCAAGGGATTCTTCTACAGCCGCTACGAAGAACCAACTTCTGGCAACAAGCTTGCGGCAGTTAACGAATATCAGAAATTCTACTATCATCGCTTAGGCACGCGGCAGTCCGACGATGTACTCGTCTATTCCAGCAACGATGAGAAGCAGAAGCGTTGGACTTACAGAGGTTTCGTCACAGATGATGGTCGCTATCTGATTTTAAACTTGAGTCCCGGCGCAAGCTCAGAGAATCGCGTCTATTACAAAGACCTTCAAGCGAACAATGCCCCTCTGGTAAAACTTCTGGATGAGTCGGGCATTGCTTACAGGTTCATAGATAATGATGGCCCTGTCTTCTGGTTTTCAACCGACAAGGACACCCCGCACAAAAAAGTCATAGCCATTGACACGCGCGCTCCTGAACAGAAGAACTGGAAAGTCGTCATCCCCGAAGCGAAAGAGACGCTCAATGGCGTGAACGTCGTTGGTGATAAGTTCGTAGCCTCTTACCTGAAAGACGCGCACTCGCTCGTTAAGGTTTACGACCTTCAAGGACACTTCGTGCGTGAGGTCGAGCTACCCGGCATAGGCAGTGCTTCCGGCTTCGACGGCAAGCGCGGTGACAACGAGACCTTCTACTCTTTCACCAGCTACACGACGCCAACGCCCATCTATCATTACGACGTTGCCTCTGGCAAGAGCACAATCTTTCGTCAACCGAAAGTTGCTTTCAACCCGAACGATTACGAGGTCAAGCAGGTCTTCTACACGAGCAAGGACGGCACGCGCGTTCCGATGTTCATCACGCACAAGAAGGGTTTGAAGCTAGACGGCAACAATCCTACGCTTCTTTACGCTTACGGCGGCTTCGACATCTCGGAACTGCCGGGCTTCTCCGTTGCGAATCTAGCATGGCTTGAGATGGGCGGCGTTTATGCCGTTGCTAATTTGCGCGGCGGCGGTGAATACGGCAAGGAGTGGCACGAAGCCGGAATGAAGTCTAAGAAGCAGAACGTCTTTGACGACTTCATAGCAGCCGCCGAGTGGCTCATCAAGAACAAGTACACGAGCACTCCTCGCCTTGCAATCACTGGCGGAAGCAATGGCGGGCTTCTGGTCGGCGCGGTTCTGACAGAGCGCCCTGAACTTTTCGGAGCAGCACTCCCGGCAGTCGGTGTCATGGATATGCTTCGCTTTCCCAAATTCACAATCGGCGCTGCGTGGATGACGGAGTACGGCTCGCCCGATAACCCGGAAGATTTCAAAGCCATCTACGCCTACTCGCCTCTGCACAACATAAAGCAGGGTGCCAGCTATCCGCCGACGCTGATTACTACGGCGGACCACGATGACCGCGTCTGGCCCGGCCACAGTTTCAAGTTCACCGCAACTATGCAGGCGGCGCAGGCAGGTCCAGCCCCCATACTCATACGCATTGAGACAAAGGCAGGCCACGGCGCAGGCCGCCCGATCTCAAAAACCATAGAAGAGGTCACGGACCGTTACGGTTTTCTGGTCCGAGCGCTAAACATTAAGGTTGAAAAGAAGTGATGAGGACTGAGAACTGAGGACTGAGTAAAAACTTTCCTTAACTCAGTCCTCAGCACTCAGTACTCAGTACTATTCTTATGAGCTTACAACTTCATCGAAAGACACACGAATCGGTCGTCTATATTGATCGCGACAGCGCGCCGCGCATTATGCCTTCGGGCGAGGATTTCATTCTCGAAGACTTGCCCATTGGCACGCGCGTCATCTATCCGAAGCCTCCGATTAAGGGTTTGCCGAATCGTGAGGCTGCGATTCGTTATGCTTTGAATCACCCGCACGACTGCGATCCTCTGTTCGCGCAGCTTTATCCGGGAATGAAAGTAACGATTGCGGTTGATGACATAAGCCTTCCATTGCCGCCTATGGCGACGCCCGACATCCGCCAGACTGTGATTGAAATCGTCGCTGATATGCTCGCAGGTCACGGCGTTGACGACGTGCACATAATCATCGCCAACTCGCTTCATCGAAAGTTGACCGAGTGGGAGATGAAGCGCATGGTAGGCTCAAAGATTTTCGACGAGTTCTACCCGGACCGCTACTACAATCACGATGCGGAATGGGCAGAAGGCTTAGTCACAATCGGCCACACGAAACACAAAGAGCCGCTTCGCATCAATCGTCGCTGCGTCGAAAGCGATTTAATTATCTACGTTAATATCAACCTCGTTCCTATGGACGGAGGCCACAAGTCTGTCGCCGTCGGCCTTTGCGATTACGAATCTCTTCGCTCGCATCACGAGCCGCAGACCATACGCGACTCGGACAGCTACATGGACCCTGCGCGCTCGGCTTTGAATCACAAGATCATCCCCTTGGGCAAAATGGTTGACGAGAAGTTGAACGTCTTTCACATTGAGACGGCGCTGAATAATCGCATGTACACGGGCGCTCTCGATTTCCTGCTCAAGAACGAAGACGACTTCACTTCGTTTGATCGTCTTAAATTCGAGACCATTCGCAGGACCATGAGCAAATTGCCGCGCGCCGCGCGCCGCAAGATGCTACATTCCATGCCGTCGCAATACGAGATGATCGCGTGTCACGCAGGGCGGACCGATGCTGTTCACGAGAAGATCATTGAGAAGAACTTTGACCAGTATGTGATTCCGATTAAAGGCCAATGCGACATTCTAGTGACAGGCATACCTGACATCTCTCCTTACAATGTCTATTCAATATTAAACCCTTTGCTTGTTCAGGTGATGGCGCTTGGTTATCACTTTAACTTTTATCGCGGGAAGCCCTTGTTGAAGAAGGGCGGCGTATTGATTCTTCACCATCCCTGTTACGATGAGTTCGACCACAACTTTCATCCAAGCTACATAGAATTCTTCAACCGTCTATTGCCTGAGACGCGCGACTCATTTACTTTGCGCGAAAAGTACGAGCGCGAGTTTGCGAACAACCCTAGTTATATTGAGATGTATCGTCGCGGCAATGCCTATCATGGCGCGCACCCGTTTTTTATGTGGTACTGGGGCGAGAACGGTCGCCAGCACGTTGGAAAAGTCATAGCCGCAGGCGCAGAGAACGCGCACGTTCCAGCGATGCTCGGCTGGGATCGCGCAGACAATTTAACGGAAGCGATTGCTATGGCTCGCAGTTACATGGGACGCTCCGCAGAGATTACAATGCTGCATCAGCCTATGATCGGGATTGCTGATATGGAATAAGAGCAAGATGAAATTATCTCCGACAGAAATTTTCAAAGGTCGCAACATCTTCCTTATAGGGAGCACTGGCTTTCTTGGCAAGGTCACGCTCTCTATGTTGCTGCACCGCTTCCCGAACATAGGACGCGTCTATGTGACTGTGCGCGCACGCTCGCTGGAAGAGTCTCACACGCGATTCTGGAACAACGTCATCACAGCGCCTCCATTTGATCCTTTGCGCGAGCGTTACGGTGATGCATTTGAAGGTTACATACGTGACAAGGTTGAGATTGTAGGCGGAGACATTGGGGAAACCAATTTAGGTTATACGGAAGAAGAGGCTCAGCGCATTGCTGACAACGTTGACGTTGTTATCAATAGCGCGGGCAACGTTACATTCAACCCGACGCTCGAAAGCGCGCTTCGCACAAACGTCGTGGGCACAGAGAATGTCATCAAGTTCACGAAGCGCATGAAGCGCCCTGCTCTAATTCACGTCTCCACATGCTTCGTCGCTGGAAATCGTTCGGGTGCTGTGTGGGAATCTGACCCGGTCATAGGCTATTTCCCGCGCCGCGAGGCAGAGGGCATGGAAGGCGTTGAGTTCTCCGTCGAACAGGAGATAAGAGACTGCGCGAAGCTGGCGGCGCGCGTGCGCGATGAAGCACGAGACGCCTTGATGGCCGCGCGTTTTCGTGAGCTTGCCAGAAAGCGTTTGATTGAAGAAGGGCGCGACCCTGATGACCTGGACGCGATGGGCTTGGCCGTTGCTCGTGAAAGAAAGGTGTGGACGCGAACACGACTCACCGATCTTGGAATTGAACGCGCAACGTGGTGGGGCTGGCCGAACATTTACACATACACGAAGAGTCTGGGCGAGCAACTCGTAGCGGCAGAGGACGGAATCGTTCGCTCAATCGTTCGCCCCTCGATTGTCGAATCCGCAATCTCCTATCCTTTCCCCGGATGGAACGAAGGATTCACTACGACTGCGCCGCTAATCTTCATCGCGCTCAAAGGCCAATCGCTCATCCCCGTCAACGAGAAATTGATCTTAGACATCACGCCCGTTGACCAGGTCGCAGCCGTTATGCTCGCAGTCGCAGCGCAGGCTTGTGTTGAAGAGCCGCGTCTTGTTCATCAGGCCGCGACCGGAGACTCTAACCCGAACGACATGCGCCGCATCGTCGGCCTGCTCGGTCTCTTCAAACGAAAACATTTTCAGGAGAAAGAGACTGGCTTCAAATTCGTAAATGAGATTGCTGCGCGTATGGAGACGAGATCTGTCACGCCCACACACTTTGATCGTACCTCTACGCCTATGGTCAATGCTGCGGCGAAGAAAGTCTCGAACCTTCTGGACCGCGTGCGTCCTCGTTGGGGAGGCGGGCGCGTCACGGAAGTCATAGATCAAGTCAAGAAGAAGGTTGATCGCTTCGAAGAGTTGACGCGCGAGACACAGGAAGCCTTCGAGATGTTTCGCCCCTTCACGGTCGAGAACGCTTACATCTTCCGAGCGGACAACGTGCGATCCTTAATGTCTCGAATACGAAAGGACGAGCAGCCGCTACTCTCCTGGCATCCAGAAAAGTTCGACTGGTACGACTACTGGATGAATACGCATTTTCCAGGCCTCAAGAAATGGGTCTTCCCGAAATTGGAAGAAGACATGCGCGCTCAACCGAAGCGCGTCTATACCTACAGAGACCTCTTGGAACTCTTCGAGACCACAACGAAGCGTCATGCGACTCGCGTTGCAATGCGAATCGAGCGCGACGGGCGCAAGGAGCAGTACACCTACGCCGACATGCGCGAGTTGGCTACACGCGCCGCCGCATTCTTTGTAAGTCAGGGCGTCCGGCAAGGTGATCGCATAATGCTCTTTAGCCGCAACGCGCCTGAGTGGGGCATGACCTACTTCGGCGTTCTGAAAACGGGAGCGACCTGCATCCCTGTTGACCCTGAGCTATCTACGGAGAAGGTGATTCAATTCGCGCGAGCAGGAGACGCGGCAGGTATTGTCGTGAGCCGTGAGATTCAAGAAGAGCACGCAGACCTTAGAGAGAAATTGATCGAAGCCGGATTGACGGAGACTCGCGTCTGGCTTTTCGATGAAGTCTTCGAGATGGGCGAAGAGCAAACGGAAGATGAAAGGATCGCTCTGCTGCCACAACGCGTGACTGCTCAATCAATCGCATCGCTCATCTTCACTTCGGGAACGACGGGCAACCCGAAGGCCGTTATGCTCTCGCACAGGAACTTGACGAGCATGACTTCTATGCTCTCGTCCATCATTGACATGGCGACGAGCGACGGAGTGTTGTCGGTCCTTCCGCTTCATCACACGTTTGAATTCTCGGCTGGCTTTCTTGCGCCTCTGAGTCGCGGCGCGCAGATAACTTATCTTGAAGAGTTGTCGAGCGAAGCCCTGACGCGCGCAATCAAGAACGGCCACGTCACAGGGATGGTCGGCGTGCCTGCCGTTTGGGAGCTTCTGCATCGCAGGATTAAGAGTAAATTTAATGAGCGAAGCAAAGTGGTCGGCAGCGCTCTTGATCTAATGTTGCGCTTTAACTCATGGGTGCGAGACAACACGCCGCTCAATCTGGGACAGCTAATCTTCTATCCGATTCACGAAGGAATGGGCGGGCGCATACGCTATCTAATCAGCGGCGGTTCTGCTTTGAATGAAGAGATTCAAAAAGATTTTCACGGTCTCGGCTTCACAATTCTGGAAGGTTACGGTTTGACCGAAGCCTCGCCCGTGCTGACGGTCACGCGCCCGCAGAACAAGCTTTTGGCCGGAACAGTCGGCAAACCTTTGCCCGGCATCGAAGTAAAAATTCTTGAGCCTGATGCGAGCGGCATTGGCGAAGTCATCGCGCGTGGTCCGAACGTGATGGTCGGCTACTTCGAGAACGAAGATGCTACGCGCCGCACTCTCATCAACCGCTGGCTGCACACGGGCGACATTGGAAAGTTGGATGACGAGGGCAATCTTTATCTCATCGGTCGGTCCAAAGAGGTCATACTCGATGCGAGCGGCAAGAACGTTTACCCCGACGAGGTCGAGGAGGCTTACGACACTTCGCCCTTCATAAAAGAGTTGAGCATCGTTGGATTACCGGACGGTTTAGGCGAGAAAGTGGCTTGCATGATCGTGTCGAACTACGAGCATGACTCGACGCTCACGCGCGAGGAGGTCAGGAAGCGCGTT
>QHXM01000268.1 GCA_003222945.1 Acidobacteriota bacterium | reverse complement strand
CTGCTATAGCTATCGGTTTAGTGATTCAGGCAATTGCTTTCATTCTGGCGTATTGACGATTTCGGAATGCGGACGGGCGGAATGCGGATTGAAAAAGGCAGTTCGGCAGGCTCAAAAGTCCGTAATCCGCTCGGAAATAGTACAAAAGGCATAGAAAAAGCGGTTTTCGAGGTTTCCGTAGCAGCTTTTCTAGTTTCGTTAGTAGCTTTTTGGTTTTCGTTAGCAGCTTTCGGATGTTCCGTAAGAGCTTTTTGGTTTTCATTAGGAGCTTTTGAAGTTTCAAAACCTGCTACGGAAAACCCAAAAGCTGCAAACGAAAACCGAAAAGCTGTAAATGAAAACCAAAAAGCTACTAATGAAAACCAAAAAGCTGCTACGGAATGTTCAAAAGCTCTTAACGAAACTAGAAAACCTCTTAACGAAACCTCGAAAGCTCTTTTTCAAACCATTTGAGACTCTTCTTCAATCCGAATTCCCGTTATCCGCAATCATTAGGCGTTTCCCGCTGTGGCAGTTATCGCGCCGGACTCTAGGTCTTCGATTAGGGCTTGAAGAAGTGGCGCTATGCGTTCCTGCTCGACGTAATCTTTGCCGAGCAGCTTGACGATTCGACGGTTCGCAGTCTCGCCGTTCAATTCTTTGAACAGCGCACGACAGAACGGGATTACAACTTCGGGCGCAAACTGCTTGCCGGAGTTTCGACGAAAATCATCAACGACCTCTTCCAATGCTCGCCGCTTTTTATAAGGCCGATCCGTCGTCATGGCGTCAAACGAATCTGCGACGCAGACTATCTTTGCAACTAGCGGAATCTCTTCTCCGGTAAGTCCGTCCGGGTAGCCTCGCCCGTCAACGCGTTCGTGATGGTAGCGAGCGGCGAGCGGTATGTCTGCGTAAGGATGATTGATGGGCGAAAGAATTTCGTAGCCGATTGAAGGGTGGCGGTTCAGTTCAACCGACTCTTTCGCGTTAATCCTGTAAGGCGCGTTAATGATGTCGCGCTCAACGACGAGCTTGCCTATGTCGTGTAGGTATCCGGCGACGGCTATGCCTTCGACCTCTTCGTCGCTCCAGCCCATCTCGCGCGCTATTATCTCGCTGAATTTTCCGACGCGCTGCGAATGACCCTGCGTGTACTTGTCCTTGCTGTCAATCGCGGCGGCAAACGCGCGCACAGTGTCGCGGTAGATCACGCGCATCTCGTCGTAGAGTTGATGATTCTCGTCGGCGCGCTGCTGAAGCTCTTCAAAGAGACGATGTTCGTGAATGCCCACGCCTATGTGTCGCGCCATAGCGCAGACCACTTCACGATCCTCTGTAGCAAACTCTTCGCCAGTAGCTTTGCCGCCGAGCAGGATAACCCCGACCGGACTCCCGCGCACGACCATAGGCACAATCAGATCAACGCGAAGAGAGTCGAGCAGGTCTTTGCGTCCGTTTTTGAAATTTACGAAGGCGCGGCTCTCGTCATCTTTCGTTAAAGCGCAGATGCCAAGGCTTAGAAGATCGGAAACTTCCTGAGAACTGAGTGCTAGGTCCGACTGAGCGAGATCATTCATTCCGCGAGCGGCGATGAATTTCAGAGATTGAGTTTCACTATCGAAAACTGCAAGAGCGCCGCGCATAATTCCGAGCGAGCCTTGGATTAGATGAAGCGCCGCGCGCATCTTCTCCTCGAAATCACGTGTGTCGGCTATCTCCTGACCCAAATCGGCCAGTGCGGCGAAGGTGTGAAGTAATTTTTGGAAAGACGCGCCCTGTTGCATCGCTAATCAATGCCCTGCGGCTCCGGGTACTGAAGCGAATTCCCTGAGCGTTGCCAGAGCCTCTTGCTCATCGCGTGCAAGCGCGACGTGGCGCGTCAGCCCCAGCATCTCAAAGAGTTGGACCGTTTGTTGGTTTACGTCCGAGAAGATAAGTTGCGCGCCCGTTGACTCCGCGGCATCAATCACGCCCAGAAGAATTGAGATGCCTATGCTGTTGACAAGCTCCGTCTCGCGGAAATTTATAACAAGAGCGCGACATCCTGCTTCCAACTGGCGACGACATTCGCGCTCAATGCGCTCGCCGCTCAACTTGTTCAGATAGTCGCCCGCATAGACGATTGCCATGTCTCCGACGGAGCGCGAGCGCACAGTCGAACCCGCAGTAATTTCAGCCATTATTAGTTAAGCTCCCCTCCAACCTACCTATAAAGGCAATCCATCCTAAATCGTAATCAATTTTTAGTAAACAACGAAAAGACAAGAAAGATGCAACCCTTAGCTCTTGCGTAGGTACTTCGTCATTCGCAGGCACGTGCCGTCGTCAACGCGCTCGAACTCAACTTCATCCATCAGACTGCGAATCAATTTCAGTCCCCAACCGCGTCGCTCTTTGCCGTTATCGTTTGCATCGTCGCCGTTATTATTTTCCGACTTCTGGGCATTAAACTGCGACGGGACGACCCCGCGACTGGAAACCGTGACTACTAATCTATCACTTTCTACACGAAATCGCTGATAAATTTTTCTATCGGGGCTGCCATAGCTGCAGACGCCGCGTTGATTCTTTGTGTTAGAAGTTCCAACTGCTGGCGGCTTGAGCCGTAAGCCTCGCGCTCGTTCAAGAGTTCGCTTGCGTCCGTAGAGAATCCTTCGGGAGAGACGAGCCACAACCGAACGCGATTAAACCCGCAGGCACGCGCAACCTGCATCAGTCGGTCGCACCAGATTTCCGTGACGCCGCGACCAGCCTCAAGCTTCGATTCAATCTCAGCCGCAATCCAGACCACTTCGTTCGCATCAACGTACTGCCCTGCGTCGAACCCGTGCGCGACTGCGCAACGCTCTTCATCGCAAGACTGTTCAATCGGAGGATAAAACGATGCGCAGCTTGCTGCATGGATGACCTGCGGCAATCTAACAAGATCGGTTTCAGCATCGAGCGCGGTTGTCAGTTCGTCCCCTGTCATTCCTTTGTGCGTGCGGCTGAAGCGGTCGTAATGAAAGAGGCTCGCGGGGACTCGCTGGCAGTTGAATCTCTCCATAAGCTCTCGAAGACCAAGCGCTGCCTCGCGCCTGTAATGCCGCGCCATCGTCTGCGGTGCGCGCTTCAAAGTCTCGCTCAACGTCTCTGCAACAACGAGAGCGCGCGGACTTGCTTCAACCTCAAGGCGATAGCGCGCGCGCAGGTAATCCGACCATACGAGCGAATCGCTGCCAGCTTCTATGAAGTTCGCGCTCAGACTCGCAAGCTCATGAACGTGAAGCTTGCGCATGATCTTCTGAAACTGCTCCGGCTCAATATTGAGCCGCTTGCGCCAGACATCAATTGTCGCGCGGCCATTCTCATTCTGCGCGGATTCATAAAGGATTCGAACGAGAGAGCGGCGCGTGTTGGCTTGCGGCGCTATCTCTTCCAGTATTGACGAGAAGTGTCGGTTGATGCGACCGCCCATCAACTCATCAACATAAAGCTGCTGGCAGTTGCGAAAACTCGTGAGCGCGACGTTTCGTTCACGCGCAGCACGTAAGAGAGAGGTTATGTAAAGAGGATTGCCTCTAGTCTGTTGAGCTATTAGATCGCGCGTCTGGTCGTTGATCGAAACTTCGTCGCGCCGCGCAAGTCGTTCGACCATCGTGCGCGCGTCTTCATCGCTCAATCCTTCAAGGCGAAGCGAGCCTGCAAAATCGTTTCCGTTTCGCGCGTTGTGCATCAGGTCCAGCAGGTGGCGACGAAGACCCGCCAGAACGTAAGGCGCACCCGAATGCATCAAGGCTTGCGCAAACTCAGTTCCGAGCGAAAGGCTTGCACCGTTTAATTGCTCCGCGAACTGAATGCCGTCAACAAGGACGAAGGGTTTCGCCCCGCTCGACGCCGCACGTTGCGGCGCGCTCAGGCAGAGACGAATAAAAGCTCTCGGATCGTCTTCGGCGCGTACTCGCTCCACAACTTCTACCAGCCGCTCAACCCATTCGTAATCTGCGGGCGGCACAAGCTCCATCAAGTCTGCCGTCGAGAGCGAGGCATTGCTGAGCGTCTCATCCTGGCGACGGAAGGATACGAGTTGCTGTAGGAATGTTTGAAGAAAGTGGTCAGCCGTTACGACAGCGGTTCTGTCGTTCGGCGTCAGAGCGAAATAGATTGGAATCAACAGGCCGCGCTCGCGGAATAGCTCGTCATAAGCCTGTCGCAGAAGTTCAGAGACGCCTACAGATGGCGCAGCAAGAAGAAGAAGGCCGCGCTCGTGCGCGTCCGGCGCGGCGAGCCGCACAACTTCTGCGAGCGCGTCACGACGCCCGACAAATTCATCAGGGGTGATGCGACCCATGATTGGCCGCGCTCTCAGATTTTTATCCTTCTTCGGCGGCATTCCTTCTCTCTTCGACTATCGCGGAGAACTGTTCCGAGACCTCAACGCGATTCTTCCCGCGATTTTTTGCGAGATAGAGCGCGCGGTCCGCGACCTGAATCATCATCTCTGGCGTGTCAACTTCCGGGCGGAAAGCGGAGACGCCTATGCTCACGGTGACTGCTCCTTGCGGCTGAGATTTTCCGTGCGGGAAACGCATACGCAGGACGCGTCTTCGGATTCTTTCGGCAATCGAGACAGCCTCTTCAATCGTAGTCTGCGGCAGAAGTATGCAGAACTCTTCGCCGCCATAGCGCGACGCGACATCGGCTGCGCGAAGAGCAGATTTCAAACATTGCGCGGTCATCTCCAATGCAAGGTCGCCCGCTTGATGACCATTGTGATCGTTGTAAATCTTGAAGTCGTCAATATCAATCATCATGAAGCTCATCGGATACTCATGGCGCTTCGAGCGTTTCAACTCTTCCGCTAGGCGCTCGATCAGGTAACGACGATTGAGCATCCCAGTGAGCGGGTCCGTGATTGACATCAACTGAAACTGGTTTGCTTTCTCCTGCCACTCTGCACGGTCGAGCGCCATAGCCATCTGCGGCGCTATGGAGTCAATCAGACTGAGATCAATATCGTCGTAAGAGCCGCCTCCGGCTTTGTCCGTGACGTTCAGAACTCCAACCTTTCGCCCGCCGATTGAGATCGGATAGCTAATGAAAGATTTCGTCTTGTAGCTTCGTTCGGCTGGCGCAGGAGCATGAGTGGTCGTCTCCACATCGCGCACGACGAGCGGACGACCCTCAGACATCACTGTGCCCGCAATGCCTTCGCCCATGCGAATGCGTGCCTCACGCGCGGCTTCGGCTCGCGGACCGATTGCGGACTTCACAGCCAACTCATTCGAGGCTTCGTCAAAGAGAAGAAGAGATGCGCGCTCGGCGTGCAGCAGGTCCGTTGACATGCGAAGCACCGCGTCGTAAGTCTCAGTCGGATTCACAGTTGTGATTCGCTCGCCGAAGGTTTGCAGGTGCTCTGCGAATCGTGCGCGTTTTTCAAGCTCATGACGAAGGCGCAGGACTTCCAAAGGAAGAGCTATCTCGCGGCAGTAAGCGGAGATTGCCCGCCTCCTCTCATCTGTAAGCTCTGCGTCTCCGACTAGAAGCACGGCTTTGACTTCGTCGCCGACGATGAGCGGGAAAAGCTCTGCCAATCTTTCTGCCGCTTCCCCCATCTGCTTTCGTATCGTTCCGGCGGGCTTAAATCCTTCCTCCGTCTCGCGCAGGACTAGCGACGAAGCTGCCTTTGCTGTAAGGAACAGGCGCGCGTCCTTCGAGCCTATCTCAAGGTGAAGGGGCGCGTCCTTGAAACGCCCGGTGCCGCAGGCGTAAATGAATGCGCCTCGCTCGCGTAAGAGTAGAGAGAGCGATGCAAGCTTCTGTTTTTTGGTGAGAACTTCAAGCGCAGAGCCGCAAGCTTCCTTGAACTCGCTTTCGGCCTGAAAGTAGCGATCCTGCCAGAGCGCCGCTCGCTCATCCGCCTCCTGACGAACAGTCTGCTCTTCGACGGCTCTTTCCAACACTATCTTTTCCGGCTCTATCTTGCCAACAGTTTCAGCCGTCTCAATCTTCTTCGCCGCGCCTGATTCCGAAATCGCCGTTTGCGTCGCGCGATCACTCACACGAGTTTCGCCGCTCAGTTCTCTGGTCGCTTCCTCAATGCGGCGCGCAAGGTCGTCCAAATCTTCGCGCGATGCGAAGATGAGATTTCTGAAAATTTCAGTCGAAAGAAGCTCCTGCAAATCTCCTACGCGGAAGCGTTCTGCGAGCGCACGATAGTCTGCGCTTGTTAAAAACGCTCGCCCCTCTATGACGGCCAACTGTCGCCCCGCCCCAAGATTGACAGGCTTGGCAATGCAATGAAGACCCGCGTGGCAGCGATAGTGCATCGCCTCTCCTGCTTTAATCGCGCGGTCGTAAGCTACACCGCAGTAGGGATCGCAAAGATGAACGTGCTTCTTTGAAGATTGAAATGCGTGACAGATGGAGTTGTTGTTAGAAGTGGCGAGCGCGGGCGGCTGATGCCCTTCGACAAGAAGAATGGACAGACCCGAAGCCGCCGCAAGAGAGTCCTGGAGACCAGGCCAATCGTCGGGCACTTGATTGTTCAGGGCTTTACCTTTGTCGCGTACGGGCACGACCGGTTCATCCATTGTCTTCAGATTCACGAAAATTTACGTCCGAAGTGTTGTTGGAGGGCTGAGGCTTGCGCGCTAGAACGGGGGCGCTTTTCTATCGCGCACGGCTCTCAAATCGTGGTGGAATAGCGGTTGGGTTTAGACCGCAGCCCACTAAGAAGTATAAGTGTCCAAAAGCTTTCAGACAAGCGAAATCTTCGAGAGAACGCCTGTGAAAACGTTGGGACGTGGACGCAAGAATCAGCTCTCCCCTGATGTAAATGTCGAATAAAAGCTTTATTTCACGTTGCTATGATGCGCTGAGCGTCGCGCAGGCCGGGCGCATCGCCTTCCGCAACCTTCTCAATATGGGGTTGTTCGGGGCTTATGCGTATGCAGGCTGCGAAATGGTTGGGCTTAATCTCTGCAAGGGGAGGCACAACCTCTTTGCAGGCCTGAATCGCAAAAGGGCAGCGTGTGTGAAAGCGACAACCCTGCGGCGGATTTATGGGAGAGGGCACGTCGCCTTCCAAAACCATGCGCTTTCGAGTCGCTTCAATCTCCGGGTCTGGAACGGGAACGGCTGAAATGAGCGCCTTCGTGTACGGCATCAAAGGCTCGTCGTAAATAACTTTGGCATCGGCTATCTCTACGAGCTTTCCAAGATACATCACGGCCACACGGTCCGAGACGTGGCGTATGGCGCGAAGGTCGTGCGAGATGAAGAGGTAAGTAAGATTGTTCTTTCTTTGAAGCCTCTCCATCAGATTCATAATCTGCGCCTGAATGGAAACATCCAGAGCCGAGATTGGCTCATCAGCAACTATGAAGTCAGGGTCAACGGCAAGCGCGCGTGCAATGCCTATGCGCTGGCGTTGACCGCCAGAGAATTCGTGCGGGTAGCGTTTTATGAAACGCTTACTCAATCCAACAGTCTCCATCAACTCCTGCACATGCTCATCGCGCCCGCGCCCCGTCGCAATGCGAAAAGTCTCAAGCGGCTCGCCTATGATTTGACCGACCGTCATGCGTGGATTTAATGAGGCGTAAGGGTCTTGAAAGATCATCTGTAGATGCTTGCGCTCGTCGCGCATCTCTCTTTGCGAAAGGTGCGCGAGGTCTTTGCCGCGAAAGAGCACCTGTCCGCCAGTCGGTTCTGTAAGACGAAGAATCGCGCGACCCAGAGTTGATTTTCCGCAGCCGGATTCACCCACCAGGCCGAGCGTCTCGCCCGGATAAATATCAA
>QHXM01000267.1 GCA_003222945.1 Acidobacteriota bacterium | reverse complement strand
GGAATTTTCTTACTCAAATTTTTGGGAGTAACGCCAGCGCCTCAATACTCCCTCACATTAAAACGCGAACGGTTAAACTGTCAAGAGACGGAAAACGGTTTCGAGTTTCGGGTTTCGAGTTGCGAGTCAATTCAAACGCGAAACTCGAAACCCGAAACTAGCAACTTATTTCACTTCGACGGTCGCACCCGCATCTGCGAGCTTCTGACGAACCGTCTCGGCCTCTTCCTTTGAGACGCCTTCTTTGACGGCCTTCGGAGCGGCTTCAACCAAGTCTTTGGCTTCCTTCAATCCGAGAGCCGTGACTTCGCGGACGACCTTGATGACGTTGATCTTGTTGCCGCCAGCGGCCTGAAGGATAACGTCAAACTCGGTCTTCTCTTCAGCCGGAGCAGCGGCCTCGCCGCCACCCGCGCCTGCGCCGCCCGGAGCGACTGCGACTGCTGCCGCCGCCGCAGAAACGCCGAACGTCTCCTCCAACTCTTTGACGAGTTGCGAGGCTTCCAAAAGGGTCATGCCCTTCAAATACTCGATTACATCTTCACGTGTAGCTGCCATGATAACTTTTCAATCCTCCTAAAAAAGGGTTCTGTTGCTTGTGTTGTTTACGGTTTCGCAAGCCGAAGAACCCACGGGACGCTTTTGCTCGGTTTGCTGCATCACAAACTTTGAAAACGTCCGAGCCGAAAAGAATAAGCCTGACATGCTCATCCCGCTCGTTTTCCTTGGTCCGGCCAGTCTCTCAATTTTGGATTTTGGATTGAATGAAATCCTTTGATTACGCTCAGTCCTGTCGTTTCGTTAATCCAAAATCCAAAATCCTACGATGCGGCTTCGCCGCCCTTCTGCTCGCCGATCTGCTTGACTACGATTGCCAGATTGCGCGGCACGGCTGAAAGCACCGTGACCAGACGCTGCGCCTGACAATTAATCAAGAACATAATCTTCGAGATCAACTCTTCCTTCGACGGCAGGCTCGCTATGGCTTCTACATCACGAAGCTCTACGACCCTGCCTTCGACAACGCCCACCTTGAACGTGAACACGTCCGGGTTGGCTTTAGTAAACTTTGAAATCGCTTTCGATAGAGTTACAGGATCGCCCTCGCTCGTGGCAATCGCCGTCACGCCTTTGAAATGCCCTGCGGCCTGCTCGAAAGCCGTTCCTTCGGCGGCCTTCCGTGCAAGAGTGTTCTTGACCACTTCGTAATGCACGCCCGCCTCGCGCAGTTGGTTTCTGAGTTCCTGATCTTTCGGGACTGTCATCTTGTTAAAGCCCACGATCATAGCGGCCTGCGCTTTCTGAAACTGCTGCGTGAGGGCGTCCAAATCTTTCTGCTTCTGTTCTCTTGTCTTCATCCCTTTTCGCTCCTCACTTATTTCGTGTAAGCCGCTTCGTCCAACAGCACGCCCGGACTCATCGTCGCGGCCAGATTAACCTTCTTCACGTACTTACCCTTAGCAGTCGAAGGCTTTGCCTTCACAACTGCGTCGAGAAGCACGAGCGCGTTCTCCTGAATCTTCTGCGCCTCGAACGAGACTTTGCCGACAGGCACGTGAATCACTCCGGTCTTATCAACGCGATACTCTATCTTGCCAGCTTTCGTCTCCTGCACAGCCGTCTTCACATCGAACGTCACTGTGCCCGTTTTCGGATTGGGCATAAGCCCGCGTGGACCTAAAATTTTTCCAAGCTGGCCGACGGAGCGCATCATGTCGGGCGTAGCGATTACGGCATCGAAGTCGAGCCAGCCGCCCTTGATTTTATCAACCATGTCATCGCCGCCAACGAAATCCGCGCCAGCTTCCTGAGCCTCGCGCTGCTTGTCACCTTGAGCGATGACAAGTACGGTCTTAGATTTTCCAAGACCGTGCGGAAGAACGACTGTTCCGCGAACAAGCTGGTCCGCCTTGCGCGGGTCAACTCCCAGCCACATTGTCAACTCAACCGTCTCGTCAAACTTTGCGAAGGCGATATCCTTCACCTTCGACACGCCATCTTCGAGCGTGTACTTTCGTCCGGCCTCTATCTTCTCAATAGCCGCACGATACTTCTTCCCATGCTTTCTCAATTTCTTCACCTCCGAGGTTCAAGCGAGGGTGAACGTTAAAGAGTTCATCCTCTCCCTCTTCTTCAATCTGAAATCAGTTCTTACTCAATCGTCAATCCCATCTGTCGCGCTGTGCCTTCGATGGTCCTGACGGCGTTCTCCAAACTAGTTGTGTTCAAGTCCGGCATTTTGGTCTTGGCAATCTCTTCAATCTTGGAGCGCGAGATTGTGCCCACCTTTTCGCGTTTGGGACTGCCTGATCCTTTCGCTATCCCTGCCGCTTTCTTTAGAAGATCAGCCGCAGGCGGCGTCTTCGTCTCAAACGTAAAGGAGCGGTCGGCATAAACCGTAATCACAACCGGAATCTTTAGGTCCGGGTCCATCTGCGCGGTCTTCGCATTGAAAGCCTTGCAGAACTCCATGATGTTTACGCCGTGCTGACCCAGAGCCGGACCAATCGGCGGCGCAGGATTGGCCTTGCCCGCCGGAACTTGCAATTTAATATAGCCTGTTATTTTCTTTGCCATGATTCAGTTTTCAGTTTTGAGTTTTCAGTTTTCAGAACTTGAATCACAGCCACGGGCTGAAAACTCAAAACTGAAAACTGAAAACTGTTTACTCTTCTTCTGCGAACGTTACCTTCTCAACGTCCAGGAAATTCAGTTCAACCGGCGTCGAGCGCCCGAAGATTGTGACCGTCACCTTCAAGGTTGACTTGTCTTCATTAACCTCTTCGACCTTGCCCGTGAAGCTTGCGAACGGACCGGACTTTATACGCACAGTCTCGCCAGTCGTGTAAGAGAACTTCGGCTTCGGTTTCTCCGCAGCCTCTGTCACGTTGTGGACGATCTGGTTGACCTCTTGCTCGGTCAGAGGCGTAGGGTTCTGTCCTCCTACGAAGCCAGTCACCTTCGGTGTTGACTTGATCGTGTGAAAGACGTTGTCTGGAATATGCCCGCGCTCGTCGCACTCTATCTGTACAAGCACGTAGCCCGGATAGAACATGCGCGATGATTCGACGCGCTTGTTGCCGCGCATCTCAACGACCGTCTCTGTCGGGACGAGCACCTCAACGATCTCGTCCTGCAAAGCAGTGTCGCGTATGCGCGCCTTCAGGCTATCGCGCACCTTCTTCTCGTGACCGGAATAAGTATGAAGTATGTACCACTGCTTCATTTCTGAAAACCTCGCAACGTCTTTCCTTAGGACAGCCCGACTAAAGAGAGCAACCAACCGCAGAAATGTCCGAACTGCACGAGCACCTGGTCAACGCCCCACAAGTAAACTGCGAAGAAGATGACCGCGACCAAGGTTATGATCGTAGTGTTCTTAACTTCTCTGGCAGTGGGCCACGAGACGCGCTTCATCTCCGCGCGCACATCGCGCAGGAATTGACCTGTGCGCGCGAAGAACCCGGCGCGCGCTCCCGTCACGCCGCGCTCACGACGAATGCCTCTGCCTTCTGCGCCCTCGCCAAAACGTGCGGCTCGCGGCGGCGGCACACTTGCCGGAACATCCGAAGAACTCTCGCGCCCGGGCGCTGCCTCCGGCTCTAGCGGCAAATCTTCCGAGTCATCATTATCGGCCATAATCTTATCGGCTCTCTCGGCTTTCTTCGACACTAACTATTCCTTCCCTAGAACGACTTTTGAACTCAGGGGTACCAAGACTCGAACTCGGACTTTCGGTTTTGGAGACCGACGTGCTAACCATTGACACTATACCCCCAAAAGCAGGGCGGAGGGATTAGGGATTAGGGATGAATAACATTCTCATCCCTAATCCCTCCGCCCTCATCCCTTACTTTGTTTCCTTGTGTCCCGTATGCTTGCGGCAACGGCGGCAGAACTTACGAAACTCAAGACGCTCAGGGGTCGTCTTCTTATTCTTTGTCGTCACGTAATTACGACTCTTACAATCCGTGCATTGAAGCACAATATTATCGCGCGGCATAAATCACCTTCAAAATTAAAACAGACTTGGAACGGATGACGTAATGTCTCGCCATCAGAATGAATCTTTACTCCACTACCTCAGAGACAGTGCCCGCTCCAACCGTTCTTCCGCCTTCACGAATAGCAAACCTCAGCCCCTTCTCCATAGCTATAGGAGCGATCAATTCAATCTCCATCTGTACGTTATCTCCAGGCATCACCATCTCCACTCCATCGGGAAGCTTTGCCACACCTGTCACATCCGTAGTTCTAAAGTAGAACTGAGGACGATAACCTGTAAAGAACGGAGTATGACGCCCTCCCTCTTCTTTAGTCAGAACATAAGCTTCTGCCTTGAACTTCGTATGAGGCGTGATAGAGCCTGGTTTAGCAATGACTTGTCCTCGCTCTATGTCTTTACGTTCCACTCCTCTGAGTAATAGCCCTACGTTATCGCCTGCTACGCCTTCGTCCAACAACTTCTTGAACATCTCCACACCTGTCACAACAGTATTACGTGTGGGACGAATGCCAACGATCTCCACCGACTCATTTACTTTCACACGCCCTCTTTCAACTCTTCCCGTCGCAACTGTTCCTCTGCCCTGAATGGTGAAGATATCCTCTACGGGCATTAGAAATGGCTTTTCAACATCACGGGCAGGTGTGGGAATATAAGAATCAACTGCATCCATTAGTTCCAGCACTGTCTTCTCCCATTTCTCATCGCCTTCCAGAGCCTTTAGTGCGCTTCCCTTAATCACTGGAATATCTTCTCCTGGAAACTCATACTGTGAAAGTAGTTCCCTGACCTCCAGTTCAACGAGTTCCAATAGCTCTTCATCATCTACGGCATCCGCTTTGTTCATAAACACTACCATTGCAGGCACTCCTACCTGACGAGCCAGCAATATATGTTCACGTGTTTGCGGCATAGGACCATCCGTTGCTGCTACAACCAGAATTGCTCCGTCCATCTGTGCTGCGCCTGTGATCATGTTCTTTACATAATCGGCGTGACCGGGACAATCAACGTGCGCGTAATGCCGATTCTTTGTCTCGTACTCTACGTGCGCTGTGGCTATTGTGATTCCTCGTGCCTTCTCCTCAGGCGCTTTGTCTATCTGGTCAAAGGCTACGAATGCCACATTAGGGTTCTGTTTGGCTAATACTTTCGTAATAGCTGCTGTTAG
>QHXM01000104.1 GCA_003222945.1 Acidobacteriota bacterium | reverse complement strand
GCGTATGATGGCGCGATACATAAATTACGAGCGGGAATTTGCAGATTGCCCGATTAAAATTTAGCCGGGACTCAAGCAATAAAAAAGAATGTGCCCTCCCGTTACAGGAGGGCACATTTCAGATGGCAAAGTAGTTGCTGCCCACTAATATCTTGGCGGTATTGCTCCCGGCCTTTATCAGCGGCTCGGACTGTTATCGCGAAGCGCAAAATAAAGTATGACGGTGATACCGATACCTATGCCGACACCGAGCGCGACCTTCTCCCCCTTCGTCCATTGACTCCAAGGCTTGGGCGGAGGAGGTGGCGCATCACCCGGCTCACCGACAGACAAAGCGGTTTTCCCGTCCGGCGTTGTCACCGAATATTTGACGCCCGCGCTGGCAGCCACAAAGGCATTACCTGTAGCCAACCTTACATCTATGCTCTCATTATTAAAACTCACTATGAGATCGCTATTCGGTTGAATGTAAAGTTTACCGGCAGAGCCAAGTTGAATAGTAGCGTCCACATCCTCGGGAGTCTGCAGGCGCGCTCCTGAGAAGATTGTCGTACCCGAGTTTGCGTTGTTGCCGTCAACGAGAATGGATTGACTCTCGTTTATTATCAGCCGACCAAGTACCAAGCCGTTCAACGCAGGGGCTGATTTGCCCGTAGATGCATTGGGCATCGTTCCGCTGGCTAATACATAAACCTGAAGTAAGCAAACTGCGAGCAGCACAGTGAGCGCTCGAAAAGCTTTCTGAGGTACCTGAGTCATGATTGTTAAGCCTCCTTATCGGGCTGAAAAGACTGATTTACCAAACTTGCCGGTTAGACCACTCCTACAGTATTGCCAGAGTAGCGACCAAGTGTACTGCCAAGGGTTGATATGGTCAAGGTTTTTCTTTTGAACTAAAGGTCAGTTTTTTGACTCTATGCATAACCCTGCTTCATAGGCGCATCCCTGTCGCCGCTTCCTGAATTTTGGCGCTATTACTACGGCGCAGTTGAGCGAACGTCCACAGTTGCGATTACAATCAAAGCGATAAATATCACCGCGTTGATTGTGATTTGCAGAGTGAAATCTACCAGACTATGAACGGCCACGCCGAACAGACCGAGCAGCGCGCCGAAACATGCCGCACGACGAAAAGGATCGGTCGAACGCAGATGTTCACGCGCGCGTCTTATTACGGCGACGACGAACCAGCAAGCGAGCGCAACTCCAATGATTCCACCGCTGGCAAGTAGGTCCAGATAATCATTGTGCGCTTGATATGGCTTCATCTTTCCCGAACGATTAAGGTACTCGTCAATGGATACCCAGTATGCCCCAAAGCCAACCCCGGCGATTGGGTTAGCTTTTATTAACGGCCATGTCTCGCGCCAAAGGTCTATGCGCCGCTCAGTAAATTTACCACTCTCTGTGGTGAGTTCATCCTGCCCTACTTTCTCCGCAAGCGGGTCTCCACCTATCCAAAAGACGCTGATGGTTAGCAGCACTATCAAACCTGTGATGAACGCTACACGTAAAATGATGGAACGAGCGCTTGGCGATAGCCGCTCATCTGTTTCGCCATTCCTCAATTCTCTTGAAGGCCGTCTGAAACTATATAGCAGAGCCAGCAGGATCACCTGGCCTATCATGCTGAAAATGGCTCCACGAGATTTCGACAACACCAGGGCGGTCCAGATTGGCAGCGCGATGGCTAGATAGATTAAGAGTCTATCTCGACGCACGCCACGTCTTAGTGCTAAGCCGAGAATCAAACCAAAGCACATGACCATCAGGGAAGCAAAAGCATTATGATAGATAAGTTGTCCATAGCCTTGCCCCGGTTTTAAGCGCGGCAGGATAAAGCCCATCGTATGCTGTGTTCCCTGTCTAATGATGCCGAACAGAGCGCTGGCTAAACTAATCCCTATAACCGTGTAGATGAGGGCACGTAAGCGAAACTGACTATATGTGTAACGCAGAAGCAATGCAAAAGTGAGCGTATAGGCGATGAGTTTCAGCACGACAAAGCGCGTCTCGTAAGGAGCGGCGCTTATGGCTTTCCATACTGTTCCTTCGATACCCGCAAATTCGCCGCTCGCGCTCCACAAAGGCAGCGTCTGAACAAAGGCGAACACCACCATTGCTAAAAGCGGCACGAGCATAGAGCGTCCACTTATACGCCGCGCCCCGCTAAAGAGTCCTTCAATTATCCACAGCACCGTAAGTGCAAAGACAGCGCATTCAAAGAGAGCTGCCCAGATTGGATCAACAGTTCCATAAGGAATAGCCGTTAGCGCAATGACCACCAGCAGCGCGTAAAAAATTATCTTATCGAGTAAAAGCGAGACGCGCGCTCGCGCCCAACCTGGCGAATTAGACTTGGCCGAATTCGCCAACTTTTTGTATGTGCTATCGGTATTGACTATGTTTGATGACATACTTTGAATAACTCGGATCGACTACTGTTCTGTAATGAAAGTTTTCAATTGCCACTAGCTTTTATAAGTTGCCACTAGCACAAGCCTAGTGGACAGATGAGACAGAAAGATGCTCGGCTTTAGCCGAATGCTTTGGCTAAAGCCAGAATCTTTCTCTCTCTTTCTTCCTACAGCTAAAGCTGTAGGCAATTGAAAAAACTTCCATTTCAGAGCATTAGCTTCATTCAGATGAAGCTCTATGTAATTCATCTATGCCGTTCTTCTCTTTGATAAGTATTGCCGGGTCTCTTCCAATCCTGCCGTAGAACCGATCTCGTAAAATCGCTCTGTCACCTCGAATCCGGCCAACTCATTACGCGCAATCAGGTCTTGATAAATCTTTTCCAAATCCACCGGCTCGCCCGCCGTGTACGCTTCAACGGCGGAGGCTCGCAATGCTCCTAAGCCATAATCAATGTACTGCATCTCTTGAGTGGGGTGTCGTTTATCGTGACGAAGAATCTGCCCATCACGAAACAGTACGTTGCTTTGATCCCAACGGCCAGCGTTACGAAAGATAGTCATCAGCGCAAGCTTATCGCTCGCTCGAAAAGCTTGCTCGACGGCGCTATAGTCACACTCAAGGTACGAATCGCCGTACATGACCAGGAAAGCCTCGCCTAATAGCGGTAAGGCTTTTCGTAATGCGCCGCCTGTTCCCAGAAGGTTTGGCCCATCGAAGACGTATCTTAGATTTACATTCCAACGTCGCCCGTCACCAAGTAATTCCTGGACCTGCTCACCCAGATGTCCTACACAAAATACAATCTCGGTTAAGCCGTAGCGGCGCAGCAACTCGATTTGATGAATCGCAAAAGGCTTGCCCGCGACTTCCACGAGCACTTTAGGCATAAGCTCTGTGAGTGGCCGCAGACGAGTAGCCATGCCTCCGGCCAGGATAGCAACGGGTAGAGTCATCCGAATAGAATCTTCGTGCCCTCGAAATCGAAGCAGAAGCGCACCTCTTCCAGACCTGCTTTTTTCATCGCGTGGCGCAGGCGTGCGCGGTCCTCTGCATAAAACATCAGGAATCCGCCGCCGCCCGCGCCGACTAATTTGCCGCCGATTGCACCGCTCTTGCGCGCTAACTCGTACCATTCATCAATGTGTGGATTACTCATGCCGTTCGAGCGCCGTTTTTTGTGCTCCCAATGTTCATGAAGGATTTCGCCGAACTCATTTGTCCGACCAGTTTCGAGCGCCTTCTGGCTGCGAAGGGCAAGCTCTTTCACGTAATGAAGATTATGTAGCATCTCCTGGTCCGACTTTTGGCTGCGCACGTCCTGATCTTTAAGAATGCTGCCAGCGTTGCGCGCGAAGCCCGTGAAGAAGAGCAACAGGTTATCTTCCAGATCAAACAGCGTGTCCATGCTGACCTGTAGCGGAATAGCTTCAACCTCTTCGTTCGGGTGAAAGTGAAAACAGGTCAGGCCGCCGTAAGCGGCTATGTATTGGTCCTGTTTACCGATGGGTTCCTTAAGACGGTCTATCTCAACCTCGCAAGCAAGGCGCGCTAACTCATTCGGATGCACAAGGCGTCGGCGGTGCGCGTAAAGAGCCTTCAAGAGCGCCGTCGTAAAACTTCCTGAAGACCCCAAGCCCGTTCCGGCTGGAATATCTGCAAGGGTAGTAATCTCAATCTGCGGCGTCTTGAATTCCAGCATCCTCGTCGCCTCTCGAATAATCGGATGCTGCACTTCATCCACCCGCTCGACATGCTCAAGCTTAGAGTATTTAAGAAAGATGCCGGGAACGAACGGGCGCATGACGGTCACATAGACATACTTGTCAATCGCGGCTGCAATCAGAAAGCCGCCATGTTGACGATAATAAGAAGGCAGGTCTGTGCCGCCGCCGCCCAATGTAACGCGCAAAGGACTACGTGTGATTATCATAAGAAATGTGTTGGAGTGAGCCGAGCCGTAAAAATCAATGAGAGAGAAAATGTATTCGGACTAATAGCTGATGCCAGAGTTTTGATAGACCGACTCGACGACCTTAAGAGCAGCATAAGCATCATTCAAGCTGGCTGCGGGTTCGCGCCCTAGCTCGATGTCTTCCAGAAACTCTGCGAATTCTACCTGCCATGAATCGTCTTCCATAGGATATTCCCAGATGGTAGTCTCGGGCGGACCCATCTGCGGCAGCATTCGATAGTAAGTTAATCGTTCCACACCGTAGCTTCCGCCCAAACCCTCGACCTGCAATTTCGCGCGCCTTCCATAAATTTCCAACGAGAAGAGATTTTTCCACTCGGTGCAACTGACATGAAGGAAAGCTGTCTGCTGCCCTTGAGTCCTGAGCAGCATGAAGCCGTTATCATCAACCGGCATAGGCCAGAAATAGGTCTCGGCGAATCCGTGCACCTCTGTGAAATCTCCCAGAAACAGGCGCGCCAAGTCAATCAGGTGTACGCCCTGATCTATTAGCTCGCCGCCGCCGGATAGACGCGGATCGGCTCGCCATTCTTTTTCATAACCGGGACGCCCGCCATGTCCGTAGCGACCACGCACGAACATCATCTCGCCCAGAGCACCCGCGTCATAGAGTTCACGCGCCTTGCGCAACGCTCTATGATAACGGTGATTAAAACCTACGCGCACCTGCACGCCCGCGCGCACGACCACCGGAATCAATACTTCTAATTCGCCTGCATTAATCGCGGCAGGCTTTTCAACCAGGACATGCTTGCCCGCCCGCGCTGCGACCAGAGTCACTTCAGCCAGAGCATCATTCGTGGTCGAAGCGATTACTATATCAACTCCCGTGCGATTAACCGCGTCTCGCCAATCATTAGTTGCAAAAGCACCGGGAGCAGTCTGGGCAAGAGCTTGCGCCCGCTCAAGGATTACATCTGCGCAGACAGCAAGGCGGCTCGCGCCCAGAGCTTTGGCTCGCTTCTGTCCGATTAACCCGCAACCTATGATCGCAACACCGTAAGTCAAATCACTCTCCCCAGGTTAAGTTTCGGTCCGTAGGTATGATTCGACGCAAGGTATAGACATCGGTTCGCTGTAAATCTTCCAGGTGTTCAGGCAGATCGGCCCAAGGGTCCCACAGAGCGGCCAGCAGTTTCCCTGTGATCCCATCGCTTTCGGCTGCGCCTAAAAACAAGGAGAGGTCTGCGCCGACTTTCAACGGCACTCCTCCATTAGCTTTCTGTTCTAATGAACGTTGATAGAATTCCTGTCCAACTTTCTCAGGACCTTCGGCCAGGACTTCGTCCAGCAAGCGCGTGTTCAAAGCTCCGGGCGCAATCGCGTTGATATCTATGTGACGCCCGCGCACCTCTTCGGCCACAGTCTCAACAAAGCGCACGATGGCTGCTTTGGAAACAGCGTATGCGCTCAAGCGCGGCAGAGGCTTAGTCGCGCCGCCGCCCGACAACTGTATTATCTTGCCGTAACCGTGAGACTTGAAATGAGGCAGGATAGCTCTGCAAACAAGCACAGAGCCAAGCAGATTTATCTCAATCGCTTTGGCCCAATCATTCCAGTCAACATCTTCGATCAATCCTTTCGGACCATAGACCCCTGCGTTGTTCACAAGAATATGTATCTGCGGAAAAATCTCTAAGCCTGTTGCGACGAGTCGCTCAACGTCCCCGTGCTTGGAAACGTCTGCCGCCTGAACGGCAATCGTTTGTTCGGGTGTCGCCAATGCGAGCAGTTCATCGCGCGCATGATTTAGAGTCTCAGCATCGCGCGCGCATAAGAGGAGGCTTGCCCCCGCCGCAACATAAGTGCGAGCAATAGCCAGCCCAAGCCCTTGACTGCCGCCCGTGATGATGGCCGCGCGTCCCTTCAGAGAATATGTCATAAGGATTTTGGCAACCTGATGGATTCGAGTGCGAACGCTTTAATTTACTTCAGCCCGTAACATAATAAAGCTCTTATCAGAGCCGTCCTCGCCCAACTGCCGTATATCGAACGCGCGGGTCGTTGCCGAGCGTGCTCTCTAAGAAACGGTTCGGGTCAACCACAACGGGTTCGCGCATGGCAGACAGAATCGCCTCTGCTGCTAAAGCCTTATAGTCAGGCCAGCCTGTTGCCAGTACGAGCGCAACCGCATCCTCAAGTGCAGCCACAGGAGTCTCGCAAAGCACAATCTTTTGCGCCAAGTTATCAGGCAACGCTTGAATGGCCGGGTCATGTGCCTGCACTCGTGCGCCTTCGTCATGGAGCCATTCGCACAACTCAACCGAAGAGGAGCGGCGCAGCGTACTCGTTCCGGGTTTGTAGGTGAGTCCCCATACAGCTATGGTCCGATTACGCAACTCGCCAAGCAACATCTCAAGTTTTCGATGTATCCATTTACGGTGATTGTCATTGCTCGCGCGCACAGCGGATAGTAGATGCGTTGGCTGGTTTTTTGCCGCTCCTACCTGCTCAAGAAATGCCACATCGCGCGCCAGCGTTCCGCCTGCGAACGCAGCACCCGCTCCCAGATAAGCCTTCGGACCGATTCGCGCTTCGGTTTTCAAGCCTCGCTCAACCTCTTTAGCGTCAGCCCCAACTTGTTCGCAGAGAGCCGCCACCTCGTTAATAAATGTGACTGATGTTGCAAGGAAAGCATTCAACGCGTGCTTGGTCATCTCCGCAGACTCAACCGACATCCATTCGATTGCTGCCGTGAATGGTCCGAACAACTCTGCTATGCGCTCGCGGTCTGCCGCAGCAGATGAATCTTTACTGTCACGCAGGCCGACCACCACACGATCAGGCTCAGTGAAGACCTCTATGGCTTTACCTAGCCGCAGGTTTTCGGGCGAGTAGGCGAAAGAGATTTTTTTCTGCGGATAGGCCGAAGCATACATCTGTTCGAGGCGTCGCGTTGTTCCTACGGGCAACTGCGAGGAGATTAAAATTAAAGTTCCCGCGCTCGTATGAGGAAAGAGTTTTGTCACGCGCTCCAGGACGAACCCAACGTCAGCCTGATCCTCTTCATCCACAGGCGTATCGTAAGCGACCCATATCAGTTCCGCTTCCCTTGTGGCTTGAGCAACATCTGTCGTGAAAGAAAGAGTTCCTTCCGATAGCCCGCGTTTCACCAACTCTTCCAGTCCCGGCTCGAAAAGCGGCGGCAGCCCCGTCTGCAAAGACTCTATAGTGCTCGAATCGAAATCGAGTCCGGCGACCGTGTGGCCGCCTGCGGCCAGACACGCAGCCGTGACCGTCCCCAAATGCCAGAGTCCGACGACGCACACCTTCATGCACGCGCCTCCAGCACCCACGGATTAGCTTGCAGATATTTTAAGGTCAGAATAATTCCCTCACGAATTGAGAGGCCAGGCCGCCAACCGAGCGCGCGAATTTTGCTGCAATCCAGAAAGATGAATGGGCTGTCGCCAATCCATCCTCGATCTCCGCCAGTATAATTAAGCTTTGGCGTCACGCCCAGATGCGTTGTGATCCAGCCGATGGAGTCGTTGACCTCGCAATATTCATCCGTGCCTAAGTTGAAGATGTTGACTTTACCTTGCGCTCGTTCGAGAGCAAGGAAAATAGCGTCTATACAATCCTGCACGTAAAGATAGGACTTGCGCTGATGGCCGTCACCGAGCACGCGCAATTCAGAAGGGTTCGCTCGCAGGCTTTTATAAAAATCGAAAACGTGCCCGTGCGTGTAGCCTTCACCCAGGATAGAGACGAAGCGAAAGATGTATCCTTGAAATCCGAAACCTTCTGAGTAGGCCTGTATTAAACTCTCTCCAGCAAGTTTTGAAGCTCCGTAGAGCGAGGTCTGAACGGGAAACGGTACTGTCTCCGGCGTAGGAAAAATCTCAGGCTCGCCGTAGATAGAGCCTGTGGAAGAGAAGACGATGCGCCGCACACCGACAGCACGCATGGCTTCCAAAACATTAAAGGTGGCGATGGTATTTTGCTCAAGGTCTTTGCGCGGATGCTCTGTGCCAAAGCGAACGTCTGCGTTGGCGGCCAAATGAAAGACTATGTCGCAACCGCGCACAGCGTCGGTCAAAGCGCCTAAGTCTAAAACATCCGCATTTACCAGAGTGAAGTTTGGTGAACCGGAAAGGTGCTCTAAAAATCGTGCCTGCCCTGTAGAAAAATTATCGTAGGCGATTACAGTATGGCCTGCTCGCAATAGTCGATCCACCATATTGCTCCCGATGAATCCGGCTCCGCCCGTGACTAGAGTTCTCATCCTTTTGGTTCGTCTCTCATAATTTCTTTCATCACCATCCTGTTCCAGTGATGACAGCTTTAGCCGTCCTGAGCAGGATTTTGAAGTCCAGCCATAGCGACCAATTATCAATATACTCTAAGTCCATCTTCACCCACTCGTCGAAATTATTTATCTTGTTGCGTCCGCTCACCTGCCACAGGCATGTGATTCCAGGCTGTATGCTCAGCTTTCGCTTATGCCAGAATTCATATCGCTCAAGCTCATGGCGGAATGCAGGGCGCGGACCGACAAGACTCATGTCGCCTCTGAATACGCTCCACAACTGCGGCAATTCGTTGAGACTATATTTACGCAGGAAGCGCCCCAGCCACGTGACACGCGGATCATCCTTCATCTTAAAAACAGGTCCGGTCATTTCGTTATGCTGCATCAACTCTTCTTTGACCTGATCTGCATCGGGCATCATCGTCGTGAATTTGTAGCCCGTAAACTCAACGCCGTTTCGACCGACAACGCGCCAGCGATAGAAGATCGGAAGATTGGGCGTGGTCAGCTTGATTGCCAGAGCGATCAGAGCCATCAGTGGCATCAGCAATACGAGCAGCGTGGCTGAGATAACCAGATCGAACAGGCGCTTGAAAAAGAGAGCTTCTGAATCCCATTGACGAGGCGGAGTCAGCACCACTGCTGGCAGATGCAGCGGCTCCATAGGGAAGAGCGTCTTTAGTCCTTTGCGCTCTCCCAACAGAAGAGCTTCCGGCACGATTCGCAATAGCACTCCGAAGTAATCGCAATCCTGAATCACCTGCTTGATCCAGTCTCCTCCCGACACAGGATGAATGGCTACAACTTCATGTATAGGTCTGTGAATCAAAAGGTCGCCCAACTCTTCCACACCGCCTAAAGGAGAAAGCGCAGTCTCCGCCTGCTTCTTACCATTGGAATAAGGTTTCGGCAGCAATTGATCTGCCTGAACTCTGAGGTAACCGAGCAGGTGATAATTGGCAGCCTCCTCATTCTCTGCAAAGTATTGCGCCATCCATTGAATCGAAGAGGTGAGGCCGATGAACAGAACATTCTTGCGATAGTATCCGGCTGCCTCCCTGGACAAGAAGTAGCGGCGCAAGATAAACCTGTACGTGCTCAGGCTTATCCAACTCAGTAAAGCAAACAAGAAGACAAGCAGACGGCTCCAACCAGGACTCTTGAGCGCGAACATCGCCAGCGTAATCAGGCTCAATCCGGCAAAGGCCGCCAGCAGACTCCCCGTGACGATTCGCGCACGCGATTGATTGAACAACGGACCGTGTAGCCCCAATAGCCCTAAGACCAGAAGCGCGGTCGGAGCTACGGTCAACAAAATCCAGATTGATTCTGAGAACGGCGGCAGAGTGCCCTCTCTTGTCGGCAGTTCCAATGCGGCAAGCCAGGAGAACCGCAGGATACCGTTCGGCTCAAAGAAAGGTATTAGACGCGGGATTAGCGAGTAGGCGACGACAAAGGCTATACAGAGGGCCAACAGATCGAAGGCCCAAAAGAAACGGCGCGGAATCATAACTCAACCTCGCAAGGAGCGAATTAGATGAGGAGATATGCTTGTCTCTATCAAATGCAGAATTTCCAGAAGCTGGTCGTTAAGGAGTGTTCTATCTGAACCTGTTTTCCTGACTACCCTGCAACTCATCAGGTTGCGTATAGCGGCTCTCGTTATTCACAAACCACTCGTAAGTTTTTCGTATCCCTTCGCTGAGCGGCGTTTGCGCAGTCCAACCCAGAGCTTTCATGCGGCTCACGTCAAGAAGTTTTCGCGGAGTCCCGTCCGGTTTCGATGTGTCGAATACAAGTTCGCACTTCGTTTCGACAACTTCCTGAATTAAAGCGGCAAGTTCTCGAATCTCAAGGTCATCTCCGACGCCCACGTTGAATACTCGATCAGGCGCTGCCGCATCCAGCGCTTCTGCCCTTCGCTCTGCCAGAAATATACATGCGTCGGCCAGATCATCAACGTATAGGAATTCGCGGCGGGGCTGCCCTGTGCCCCAGATTTCCACTTGCCCGTAGCCCTTCACGCGCGCTTCGTGAAACTTGCGTATCAATGCTGCCAACACATGAGAACTCTGAAGATCGAAGTCGTCTCTCGGACCATAAAGATTCGTCGGCATAATGCTTATGCAATCAAACCCGTACTGCGCCCCGAACGCCTGGCACATCTTCAAGCCTGCTATCTTCGCTATGGCGTAAGGCTCGTTAGTCGGTTCAAGCGGTCCAGTTAATAGATACTCTTCCTTTATAGGCTGCGGCGCATGTTTGGGATAGATGCAGGATGAGCCTAGGAAGACGAGCCGTTCAACGCGGCTGCGAAACGCCGCATCAATCACATTGGTTTGAATCAGGAGATTATCACGAATGAAATCGGCTCGATAGATGTTATTGGCTAGAATGCCTCCGACCCTGGCCGCAGCGAGAAATACTAGCTCCGGTCGCTCCTTCTCGAAAAAGAGATTGACCGCAGCCTGATTGGTCAAATCCAATTCATTGCGCGTTCTGGTAATAACTTGAGAACATCCACTGGCTCGAAGCCTGCGCAAAATCGCAGACCCGACCAGCCCTCTGTGACCGGCTATAAAAATTCGTTTCTCATTAATCATAGGCCGCCGCCCAATCATCTTTAGCTTTATGGTTAATCCAAGTTGCTAGTTATCAATTGCCACTAGCACAAGCCTAGTGGATATGAAGGGATAAAACATGATTGGCTTTAGCCAAAGATTTCGGCTAAAGCCGACAAGGTTGAGAGCATCTTTAACCCACTTGGCTCGTGCTAGTGGCAACTGATAAAGGCTAGCGGCCCGATGCATCTGACAGCAGAAGTAACCTAATCAACGAAGCATTGCAAGATAGTGCGCTTCTAACTGCTCCCCCAGGATTGACCAGTTCAACTCATTCTCGGCCACGCGCCGCGCGTTCTGACCCATAACTTCCAGCAAGGATTCATCCGAGAGCAGAGCGTTTGCAGCCTCCGCCAAACTTTCCGGGTTATCGGTTGTGGCCTGACCGATAAGATGTTGCTCAAAGAGCTGGCGAATATCTCCAACCGCGCTTGCAACTATGGGTCGCCCTGCTGCCAGATAATCATTAATTTTAGAAGGCCAGCGACCTCGACTGGATATAGTATCTTTCAAGGGCAATAAACAGAGATCGCTTGCGCCCAGATGTTCCAGATATTTCTCGTGTGATAAAAATCCTGTTTCCAGAATGCCGGGAATCTCAGGCACTCTTGTTTTGTGATTACCGATGAGCAGTAAGCGACAACGGGGTCGCATCTTTAAGAGATGCTCGAATGTGCTGAAGAGCAACTCCGCGTCGCTATTATTAAGGACTCCTATGTAGGCTACAATCGCAGCCTTCAAGGGCAACCCTAAAGCCCTGCGGCATTCATCTTTCGCAAGCGGTTTAACTTTCTCAACATCCGATCCTTGAGGAATCAGAGCGATTGACTTGTCGCATACACCCAGAGAGATCGCGCGTTCTCTGAGAGCCGAACTGATTACGGTTGTCCCGTGCGCGCGTGTGCGAAACGTCTCTTCAAGATATGTTTCTATAGGACCAAATAGAAATCTTACAGCCGCTCCCGTCGGCCTTTCAGTAATCGTCCCTCCGCGACCCCACCAATCAGCCCAATCTAGAATCAAAGGAATGCCATGTCGCCGCAAGGAGAGCGCAGGGAAGATAACCACAGGGCGCGAGTCGAATGCGTGTACTACATCCCAGCGGCCACCACGCACATACGAAAGCCTTCGTAAAGTGTCCCACATATCCCAGCCCGTGCGCCCGCGCCCCCACAACCAGTCGGGCGTTTCAATCAGTTGCACGCCCGCATCCATCTCACGCTTGAAACCGAAACGACGCCGAGGCGAAATCGTAAGCAGTGTAACTTCATGGCCTCGCCTAGCCATCTCTCGCCCGAAGTGGTAGGCACGAAAAAACGTGCCGCCGCTATGGGCTACGTTGTGGTTCAGCATCAGAATACGCATAACTTCAGGCGCGCGCAGCCTCTTCTAAAATTTCAAGCGTCTCAATAGCGCTACGCTTATATGTGAACGAGCGTGCGCGCTCTCGTCCACGCGCAACTAGACGTTCACGCAGCGAAGTGTCTAGGAGAGCTTTCTCCATGCCGTCGGCAATCGAAACAATATCTAACGGGTTTACTAAAATGGCAGCATCCCCCGAAAGCTCTGCCATGCTGCCTGCGTTCGAGGCTACGAGCGGACAACCGCACGCCATCGCTTCTAAGACCGGGAAGCCGAAGGTTTCATACAGAGTCGGAATCACTGACAGGTCTGCGCTCTTGTAGGCTGCAACTATTTGCTCGGCTGAATCGAGTCGTCCGGCAAAGATCACTTGTTCACAGACTCCTGCTCGTTCAGCGACGGCACGCAACTCTGCGAAGGATACGTCAACTGCGCTTCCAACCAGCAGCAGCACATGAGGCAACTTTAGCCTCTGCTTCAGAAGGCCGAAAGCCTCAATCAGCCGCGCGTGATTTTTGTAGCCATAGGTCGCCGACACATAAAGAATAAAGGGCTGGCCGTCCACCAGATTCTTAATCGCATCTAGCTCGGAAGAATCTATGTCTGATTCAACCGCGCGCCAGAACTCTTCGGATAAACCATGTGGCACTACACGAACCTTCTCAATCGGCACGCCCGTCCAACGAACCAAATCCTGTCTTGCGCTCTCTGTAAAGATGATTGCTCTTTTCACTCTTCGTAAAGAAGCGGGCAAGAACCGCTTCAGGTAAGCAGTCCGGGCGCGGCCATAAGCTTTAGGCCATCGGTAGAATTGTGTGAATTGCACGGCCAGAACCATCGGCGCAGAACAGAGCAGAGGCGCAACCGTCGCCGTCGCAAAGAAAACATCCAGATGTTGACGCTTTAGCGCAGAGGGCAATGCAGTCTGTTGATAAACAATTCGCTTGGCTCGATTGACCGGCACATTCGTCAAGCTTACGACCTCTACGTTATCTGGCAGCTTGTCCATCAGTGGGTCTGCCCAATCGGGCGTTGTCACAACGAAGTGGTGCTGCGGCGCATGTTTGGCAAACTCGCTCAGGAGCGACTGCAAGTATGCTCGCATCCCGCCCGGGCCGTTGCGAGCAGTAGCTTCGCCGGGAGAGATGTTGTCAATGCCAACGCGCACAATGCTCAGTAAGAAGGATCAGCTTAGTAGTTAAGTCAAGCTTTTGCGGCGACGATTAGCTGCGACATCAGCACTCTGCCATGATCCAAACTCTGTTCAATCTTTTGCGTAGAGCTTAAAGTAGATGCTGGCCGTCTGTTTGGCTATCTGCTCATCCGAGTAATGACTTGCGACACGTTCGAGTCCTCTACGCGCCAGGTTCGCTCTTTCTGAAGCAGAAGAGAGCATCTCTTTAATCTTCGCGGCTAGCATCTTTACATTTCCTTCGGCGAAGATTTGATTGGAGTCACCGATTACTTCCCGTATAGCTCCAGAGTCCGAGCCAATAACGGGCAGTCCACAAGCCATAGCTTCGACCAATACACGTCCAAACTGCTCTTTCCAGTAGGGCAGAGTTCTGGAAGGCAGAACCAGCAGGTCCATCATTCTGTAATAGGGCAACACTTTCCTGCTGTCTCCGGGAGAAGCCACAAGTACATCTTCTCCCTGAGCGGTCAAGAGAGGCTTGAGCGCGCCGTCGCCCACATAGAGCAGTCGTAGCCGCTCGTCCCTCATCTCCTCACGCAGCTTTTTGAAAGCTTGCAGAAGGTCCAGCACGCCCTTGTCTTCAACCAAACGACCCACAAAGCCAATCACAAGGTCTGAAGCGCGCAGCCCTATCTCTAGTCTAAGCGCCGCTCGCTCCTTATCTGAGGCCGGTGTGTAATACTTTATATCTACACCGGTCTGCGGAATAACAGCTATCTTCTCTGCGGGCACGCCGCTTTCAATCAAAAGCTCTCGTCCTTCCGAATTGCCTGAAATATAGAAATCAATGCCCGAACGCATCAGCCGTGCTAAGCCGTTTAGCGCATGACCCTTCAATCCGACGAGTCGTTGATTCGCCCAGACGAAGATTACTATTTTGGCCTGCGGCGCATACCATCTTCGCAAGGTTAAGGCTTGCAACAGGCTGAAACTATGGGCTTCATTCTCAACGTGGATAATATCTGGCGAAGCCTGCCGGAAACTTAGATCGCGGCTCTTCAGAGTCCATCTGGTTGAAGTGCGAACTCCTAAAGGAAACCGGCAGGGATAAACCTCTACTTGATATTTGCGGTCCTCCGCGAAATCCGCCTGATGGAGTCCATATGCCGAAGGGAATTTATCTGGACTGACCAAAGTCAAATCGAACTCTTGCGCCAGGAGATTTAATTTACTGCGATAACTCTTTTCCAGATAGGCATGACTAATTAAACAGACGCGCGGGCAATACATGATTATGAGTTGATAAAATCGAAGGCGGAATTCTCAGTCTATAGCTTAATGAAGAAGACCCGTAGTGCTCGCGCCCGGTCCTATGTTATTAGAGATAATATTGTAATAACTTATCAAGCCCTTCCATAGTTTGAGTCTTAGTATATTTACCGAGTCTCTCGACGGAATTTTCGCCGGAGGTTATAGGTGACATCTCTAATTCCTTTTTCAGAGTCAACACAGAGTTCCTGATGTCGCTTGCGCTGATGCGCTCAAGGTATCGGACCTTGTCATAACCTGAAGTAACCTCTTTTAGCGCGCCCCGCTCGGACACGATTAAGTATCTATTAAATTTCATTGCTTCCAGTGTTACCAAACTAAAAGACTCAAAATAGGAAGGCAGCAGAACGATATCCGCCTGCTTATAATACTCAGGCAGCGCTCCGTTATTAACATTGCCCAGAACGGATATATTCTCATGCAAGGAATTATTAATAATAATTTCTTCTATCTCTTTCCTGCACACTCCCTCTCCGACAATGTTCAAGTGATAATGGATCGGCTCCTTTGCCAGTAATCGCATCGCATCAACCAGCTCTAACACTCCCTTGTGCCAGGATAGTGAGCCTACGAATA
>QHXM01000266.1 GCA_003222945.1 Acidobacteriota bacterium | reverse complement strand
TTTCGTCGCTATCAACCGGGCGGCGCGCTCGGTGGCGCTCTCAAACGTGATCGTCTCTTCTTCTACGTTGCGCTCGAACAAGAGCACCTGACGGGCGAGGATGAATCGGAGATTGACCGCACCGCACGCACGCGCATCAACTCTCTGCTCGCATCCGGCTTTGCGCCCCGCCTCGCAGCCCGCTCACTGACTGCGCGCCCGTTTTCTATCGGCGCGGATGAAACGGAAGCGGCTGCCAAGCTGACTTACCTCGTCGGCTCGCGCCACACGCTGAACTTTCGTTTCGCTTTCACTAACGCGCGTGATCGTAGCGAGGGTTTCAACACAGACATTCTGAGTGATTTGACAGCACGCGGCAGCAGTTACACAAAGGATTATCAACTGACCGGATCAATCATCTCCGTTTTGTCTTCCCGCATGGTCAACGACTTTCGATCTCAGTTCAGCACCAGACGGGCCCTCACACGCGCAGGCGACGCGACGGGGCCGGGCATTGAGATTGCTGGATTGGTGCGCTTTGGTCGCCCCTCCGACGCGGATACGACGCGGCGCGAGACGCGCGAACAGTTCGTTGATAACATCTCGCTCTCTCGCGGACAGAGCGAATGGAAAGCTGGCGCGACCATCAATTATGTGTCGCTTGATGATGACGCTCAGGATGGGTTCGGCGGCCTCTTCATCTTCCGCACGCTCAATGATTTCGCGGGGGGTCGCCCTGCGCTCTGGCGACAATCCTTCGGTGACTCGCGCACACAGTTTGGCGTGACTAGCTTTGGCGCATTTTTGCAAGACCAATGGCGGGCGACATCACATCTGACGCTCAACCTGGGCGCACGTTACGACGTAGAGCAATTGCCTGCGCCTTTCCGCACCGACCCAAACAACTTCAGCCCGCGCCTTGGGCTGGCATGGTCTCCATCGAACGCCTGGGTCGTGCGCGCGGGGCTAGGGCTGTATTATGACCGCTTGCCGCTCGCCTTCCTTAATCGAGCAATTCAAAAGAACGGCAGTCAGGCTTTTGAACAGATCGCAGCGGACGCGGACGCTGCCACAGTCTTCGCTGCAACCAACGGCGGGCGTTCTATAACTCCCTTTGCTGGCCTCGCTCCATCTATCTTCCGCGCCGACCCGCGCTTCGTCACACCCTACAGCGTGCAAGCCAACTTCGGCGTCGAGCACCTGTTATCATCCGATCTAACCGTGCGCGCCGACTATTTATACACGCGGGGCGTTCATCTGCCGCGCACGCGCAACATCAATCTGCCGCCGCCCATCGTGCTGACTGCGGCTAATGCTGCTGCGCTCGGCATTCTAACGCCAACGTCACAACAGGTTGGCCGATTGGTCTTTGGCTCAGGACGCATTGACCCGCGTTTCGACGCCATCTATCAACTTGAGACTTCGGCCAACTCAACCTACAACGGCCTCACGCTGGCTCTTAATAAACGGCTCAGCAACGAGTTTGAATTATTAGCTTCTTACACTCTCTCGAAGACGATTGACGACGCCTCAGACTTTGATGAGCAGCCGCAGAATCCTGATGACCTGCGTGCGGAGCGCGCCCTTTCACGCCAGGACGTAAGACACAGGTTTGTCGTTAGCTCGCTCTTTGATCTGCCCTTTGGCGAGGAGGAAGAAAATCAGGGAGGCAGCAAAGGCGAGAATGATCTGCTTGGAACGATCTTAGGTCACATCGAAGTTGCGCCGATCCTGACCTTGAGCAGCGGGCGACCAGTCAATCCGTTGACGGGCGCTGATGAAGAACACAGTCGAGCCTTTCCGCTCGCCTCGCGCCCCCTCGGACTGACTCGCAACAGCTTACACACTCCAAGCTTCATCAACTTCGACTTGCGTGCGCTCAAGTATTTTCCCTTCGGGGAGAAACGAAAACTCGATCTCGTGGTTGAAGCCTTCAACCTCTTCAATCATCCGAACGTAACGACCCTCAGTCAGTTCTTCGGCTCAGGCACAGTGCCGCTTTCAACTTTCCGCACGCCGACATCTTTTTCATCACCGCGACAGCTTCGCTTCTCCATTGATTTTGAGTTCTGAGGGGCGCTCCAGTCCGCGCTTGATTGAACTGAGGGGGTTGAATTTTCGGCAGAATTGCTGTATGCCCGAAAATTCAACGCTCTGCCCGAATAATCATCCGTTCTCAGTATTTGTCGGGCAACGCCACCCACTACTGCTTTTTCAATATCCTCATCTACTATTGTTTTAGAAGAGTACCGGCAAAATCCAGTAAGCTTTCAAGACTTGTTTTTACGACCGCGCTTGACGGGGCGGCTCGCCTGCTCCTGTTTGCGGTAATGGTTGACGCGCTTTGAGAGCGTGTTGCGGTGAATGCCTAGGATGTGAGCGGTGCGCGACAGGTGATCTTTATGGCGTGCGAGGGCTTTCTGTATGTAGAGTTTCTCGAATTCGGCGACGGCTTCGTCCAGCATTATCTGACCGTCGAGCATTTCGTCTATAAGGGCTTCGAGGCGGGCGCGCATCTGCATGAGATTCTCCAGCCGTCCGAGCTTAGTCGGCGGCGGATGGTTATTTGTTGTTGATTAAATTCGAGTAGCTTTCATAAAAACGTTTGCGAACCTCTTGTGATGTAAAAACCCCCAGCATCTTCGCTCCCTGTGCAAGAATTGGAGCGGTTCGTGCTTCTGTTACAGAACTTATGCGTACAGGAAAGGCCGTCAACGCAAGATAGAGAATAGAGCAGACAGCCCAACCTCGCAGCAGCCCGAACGCGCCGCCCAGAAGGTGATCGAACCATCCAAGGTGGACGCGGCGCAGTCCGCCGGAAATAAAACGCGCTGCGAAAATTCCGCCGACTAAGGCGATGACCATAATGAGCAGAAACCCGCCAGCGTTCGCAGCCTCTTTCGACGAGACTATATGAAGCCCCCGAAGGATTGCGCCAACCGCTTCGTAACCTTGCGCGGCAATTAAAAGACCTATGATGAGCGCCGCGCCAGTCAATAGCACTCTTACTATCCCGCGCAGCGCTCCAGACACAACCGAAGAGGCGATGAGCGCGATTACCAGGAAGTCAAAGAAGGTCATGGGCGATTTTAGATTTTAGATTTTGGATTAGAAGCAGATGGATTCTGCGAATATAAATTCAGAATCTGTTAAAGCAGCGCGAGCCATTCTCTTTCAATCCAAAATCCAAAATCTAAAATCCAAAATATTTACAACTCTTTCCCCGCGAGAAGTCTATAAGCTTCCAGGTATCGTTCCGTCGTTGCTTCGGCTATCTCTGGCGGAAGCGGCGGCGCGGGCGGCGTCTTGTCCCAGTCCAGCGTTTCAAGATAATCGCGTACGAACTGTTTGTCGAAAGACGGTTGAGACTTACCCGGCTCGTACTGGTCCGCAGGCCAGAAGCGCGAAGAGTCCGGCGTCAGCGCTTCGTCAATGAGAATGATGTTGCCCGCTTTATCTCTTCCGAACTCGAACTTTGTATCAGCGATAATGATGCCGCGCGTTCGCGCGTAGTCGCTCGCTTCCTTGTAAAGACGTAGCGAGATGTCGCGCAAATTCGTTGTAACTTCTTCGCCCAGAATCTCGCTCATGCGCGCTTCGCTTATGTTTTCGTCGTGACCTTCTTCTTCTTTGGTCGCGGGTGTAAAGATTGCTTCCGGCAGTTTGTCGGATTCACGCAAGCCTTCCGGCAGACGATGACCGCAGACTTCACCCGTGCGACGATAATCTTTCCAGCCTGAGCCGACCAGATAGCCTCGCACGACGCACTCGACAGGGAAAACATCAGTGCGACGAACGAGCATTGAGCGACCACGTAAACTTTCCTTGTGCCGTCGCACAGTCTCCGGCATCTCGTCTATCTCCGTTGTGACTAGATGATGCGGGACGATGTGTTTGAGTCGTTCAAACCAGAATCGAGAGAGCGCAGTCAGCACTTCGCCTTTGCGCGCAATCGGCGTGGGCAGTACGCAATCGAAGGCGGAGATGCGGTCTGTGGCAATAATCAGGAGATGATCGTCGTCAATGCTGTAAACGTCACGGACTTTGCCGCGACGCGCTAGTTTGAGATCGTTGAAGGAAGTTTCAAGTACGGGTGCGGCCACACTCATAATGATCTACTCGTATCAGTATTAATTTTTGAAGAGCGCGCGTTTGAGAGCGAGTCGAGATAATGCTCGCGCTTCGCCTCTTTTGTCAAGAGAATAGTTGTCAGTGGTCAGTAGCCGGTTGTCAGTTGTTTTGTTAGATAAGTGTGCGGTTAAATTTTAGCTCTAACCTGAATAGCACGAACAACTGACAACTGGCTATTGACCACTGACGGCTTCTTTTAAGCGATGAATCTGCGCGGCGTGGTTGTAAGCGTGCGGCGCATAAGTCCTGAGCCATGTTTCGAGCGTGAAAAGCCCGCTCTCTGCGTGCCAGCCTTCACGCTTCCAATCTTCTTCCGTGAGTTGTGAAAGTATCTGCGCTGAAGTTGCGCGCGCGCCGCGAAATGCATCGAGCGCCGGAGCAATGTCGCGCCCGTTATATCGGAAGCGCGCGGCGTAATCGTCCTGGTCGTAGCCGTGAAGGACCGGATGCTCTTCTGCGAGCAGACGACGCAGGCGAATTGCGCCATTCATCTCGCTGTCTGCAAGGTGCTGCACTATCTCGCACGCGCTCCATTTGCCTTCAATCGGGTGAGCGGTCATCTTGTCAGGCGGAAAGCCTTCCAGACTTTTGACGACTTCGTAATAGCCCTCCTCGTACTGCCGAATCAACTGCTGTCTCTCTTCGGGGGTCATCTCTCTCCTTTTAAGTTTTGGAAACTCTGTGCAACAATATTCTCTCTTCAAACGTAAAACCGTTTCTGCTTATTTCATCAATGGGATTTGCCCTGCGCGCGACGGACGCGCACTTACAATTAGCTACATCTTTACAACTTTGGAGATTCCAATGCAACAAAAGCGACCTTTACGCCTCTTCGCAACAATCTTCTTCGCGTTCGCGCTCGCGCTCTGCGCGTCCCGTTTCACCTTTGCTCAGAATGGCGGGCAGGCAGCGCCGCAGCAGAGGATTCCACCGCGCCAATATATTCCTACACGCAGCTACGACACGCAGCACATAAAGCTGGACCTGCATTTCGACTGGGAGCAC
>QHXM01000103.1 GCA_003222945.1 Acidobacteriota bacterium | reverse complement strand
TCATCGCGTCTCTGGTCTTGACGGCTGTCACGCCCGGAGCAGTGAGTCGCGCGGTCGTGCGGTTGCAGTTGACGAATGTGCGCGTCGCAATAATTGGTTTCGTTGGCTCAATCGTGATGACCTTTGGTGTGATAGCAGGGTTGAGCGTTCTGCCAACGGTGATAGCTGCTCTCGTAGGACTCGCTGCGCTTATCTTGCTCCTCCTGGCATATCTTTTCGGGCGCGTGGCAATTCAAGCTGCGACAGGTCAATGGCTGCAACGTAAAATCTTTCGTGAGAAGTATCGCTCTGAATCAATCGCTCTGCTCACGGGCGCTATCTTCTGGGCCGCGCTTCTATCATTACCTTACGTCTGGCCTTTCATAGGCGCAGGGCTTCTGGTTGCGAGCCTCGGGCTTGCACTCACGGCGCGCTATCGCGTCGGATGGAAGCGGGCGTAGAATATCTCTCTCTAGCGTCTCAAAAATCCCACTTTTTCTATAATTTTCGGGAAACTCTTGTAACTAATCTAAACTTTAATACGTCTTTACCTTGTTAGCTCTGACAAGAGCGAACTATGCAGATTAAAGAGTCCGCGAAGAATTGCTGCTGCAAGCGGGCTGGCGGTTGCAGTAAGCGGTGCTGACAAATAGTTTTGGAACTTTTCCTCCTGTCGCGCTTAATCTCTTTTAATAAGCATCTGGAAATCGGCTTTAGTGATTTCCGAAAAGGCGAGTGACGAATCTGGCATAAAATCTGAACATTAATTTGTTCAGGTGCGTAATAAAACATCTGGTCGCTCGTTTTAATATTGGCGGCGGCGCATTTCAGGCCCAACAGGAAATTTGCCACAGAACCACACCGGCGTGGTGTTCTCTTTAATAGTAGAGAGGGAATTTTAATGAAAAAGGTTTTCGTAGTTTTTGCGCTGGCACTTCTTACATTCACATCAACAGGTGTTCTGGCGCAAGGCAATGATCCTGCGATCACGGCAACACGTGTCTTCGGCAAGATCGCTGAGATTAACGCGCCCGCCGGACAGATGACTGTCAAGACGGATGCAGGCTCAGTCGTTACCGTCAGTGTCAACGACAAGACGACTTATGAACGTATGCCTCCGGGCGAGACTGATCGCTCGAAGGCCACGAAGATTACACTGACAGACATAGCCACCGGTGACGGTGTCTATGCTCGCGGCTATGTCGCGGCGGACCGAAAGTCTGTACCAGCGCAGGATGTCATCGTCGTAAGCCAATCCGACATTGCGAAGAAGCAGGAGAAGGAGCGTTTGGAGTGGCGTCAGCGAGGACTCTCCGGCGTCATCGCATCGCTCAACCCTCAGACGAAAGAGATAACCGTTACGACGCGCGCGGCGGCAGGCTCTGTGCCCGTCATCGTTCCTGTGACCGACAAGGTGAGGTTACGACGTTACGCGCCCGACTCCATTAAGTTCAGTGACGCGAAAAAGAGTTCCTTTGAAGAGTTGAAAGTCGGCGACCAGCTTCGCGCCAAAGGCGACAAGAGCGAGGATGGTTCGCACTTCGCTGCCGAAGAGATAGTCACAGGCTCTTTCCGCACCGTAGGCGGATCGGTCGTGAGCGTTGACCCTGCGGCAAGTGAAATCAAGCTCAACGATATTCAGACCAAGCAGCCGCTCACGGTCGTCGTTCGCAAGGAGACGATCCTGAAACGCATTCCGCCTGAGTTCATGCAGATGATGATGTCAATGGGGCCGGGTGGTCCGGGCGGGGCAGGTGGTCAAGCTCCGCAGGGAGGACAAAAACCTGCTGGCGCACCCACAACGGGTGGACCACCTACTGCGGGCGGGCAAGGCGGACCTCCGGGCGGCGGCTTCGATATTCAACGAATCATTGACAACCTTCCTGCGGCAACGCTCGCTGATCTGAAGCCGGGCGAGATGATTCTTCTTTCAAGCTCGACAGGCGCAGACCCTACGCGAGTCACTGCAATCACGCTCGTCGCAGGTGTCGAGCCAATCTTTACGATGTTACAGGCGATGCAGGCAAGACAGGCAGGCGCTGCGAATCGTCCGCTTAACCTGGGCACAATCAACATTGGTATAGGCGGGCCATAAGAATTTTGGATTTTAGATTTTGGATTGAGATCGAGAGCGCTGGCTCTATTCAATCCGTTCGCTAATCCAAAATTGAAAATCTAAAATCCAAAATCTAAATAGGGTAATAAAAATGAGTCTAATTAAAATGAGAACAAAACGCGCGCTCGGCCTCGCTCTAATGCTGATGGTCGCGGTTACTATTGGCTTCGCGCAACAGGCAACAGGAAGTCTGCGCGGGCAGGTAAAGGACGAATTCGGTGGCGTAGTTGTTGGCGCGACCATCTCGGTCGTTGACCAGAGCGGCGCTGAGAAGACGGCTACTACGAACGAAGAGGGCGTCTATGCTGTGAACGGCCTTCAGCCTGGCGCTTACACTGTGCGTGCTAAAGCGACGGGCTTCGCAGTCTTCGAGCAACAGAATGTGCAGGTCACTGCGGCGCGACGCGAGCCTTTGGATATAAAGCTTAGCGTGACGATTGAAGAACAGAAGGTCAACGTAACTGCCGACCAGAGAGGACTCAGCACCGAGTCGGAGAATAACGCCGACGCGATTGTCTTAAAAGGCAAAGACCTAGACGCGCTGCCGGATGACCCGGACGATCTGGCTTCCGCTTTGCAGGCTTTAGCCGGTCCTTCGGTCGGACCAAACGGCGGGCAGATTTACATAGACGGTTTCACAGGCGGACGCCTTCCGCCCAAAGAGGCCATACGCGAAATCCGCGTCAACCAGAATCCTCTGAATGCTGAGAATGATAAGCCCGGCTTTGGTCGCATAGACATCTTGACGCGCCCCGGATTTGATCGCTGGCGCGGGAGCGCGTCGCTTAATTTCAACGACCGAATCTTAAACGCGCGCAACCCGTTTGCTCCGACACGCGCGCCTTTTCAGCAGAAGCTTTACGGTTTCACATTGAGCGGTCCTATCACTGCTAAGAAGTCATCTTTCTTTCTTGATTTCCAGCACCGTGACATTAGCGATAACAACGTAATTCTGGCTCAGGTGCTGGACCCTTCGCTCAATGCCGTGAGCTTCAATCAGGTAGTGTTTCAGCCGCGCAAGTTCACGACCTTCAGCCCACGCTTTGACTATGCGATAAACCAGAACAATACGCTTGTCTTGCGCTACACCTATTCGCACTTCTCGCTTGAGAACGCTGGAATAGGCAGCTTCTCGCTTCCGAGCCGTGCATTCAACACAGGGAACACGCAGCACACTTTCCAGATAACTGAAACTGCTGTTTTAAATCCGAAGGTGATTAACGAGACGCGCTTTCAGTTCATACATACTCATACTTTTCAGACAGGCGACAACTCCATCCCGGCTGTCAACGTTAGCGGAGCATTCAACGGTGGCGGCGCGCAGATCGGTCAGGCCGCAAATACAGAGTCTCGCTGGGAGTTGCAGAACTACATGACAGCGACGTGGATTCCCAATCACACGTTCAGGTTCGGCGTTCGCCTGCGCGGCGTGAAGATCACAGACATATCTCCGAATAACTTCGGCGGGTCGTTCAGTTTCGCGGGCGGGTTCGTGCCTCAACTCGATGCCAGCAACAACATCGTGGTCGGCGCTCAGCCCGTATTTATTTCTAGCCTTGATCGCTATCGCCGCACGATTCTTCTGCAACAGCAGGGGTTCACGATGGCTCAGATAATCGCTCGTGGAGGCGGACCGACTTTCTTCAGTATTGCGGGCGGCAATCCGCAGGCGGAAGTCAAGCAGGTTGATTTCGGCGCTTTCTTCCAGGACGAGTGGCGCATTCGCCCGAATCTTACTTTCACTTACGGCGTTCGCTACGAGAATCAGAGCAACATCAGCAGCAATCTGAACTTTGCGCCTAGAGTCTTCATAGCGTGGGCGCCTGGCGGAAAGACAACTGGAACACTCGGACAGTTCGGAGCGGGCCAGCCGAAGTTTGTCATTCGCGCGGGCTTCGGAATGTTCTACGACCGCTTTAACGAAAGCGGCACTCTTTCTGAGAATCGCTTCAACGGCATCAACGAGCCGAACTTTACTGTCTCAAGCACGGACGTGGCAGCAAACGGTCAGCCAATCTTCAGTACGATTCTTCAGAACACGGTCTTCAGCGCGAGCGGCACGGCAACGAATGCGCCGAGTGCTGCGACGCTAACCAACCTTGCTCAACCGCAGGTAATTTATCGCGTCGCAGATAACCTGCAAGCTCCTTATTCTATGCTCGGAGCTATCAACATAGAGAGACAGTTGCCGCATAATTTCACAATTACCGGCGTGGCCTTCATGTATCGCACACGTCACGCTCTCATCTTACGCGACGTTAACGCACCGCTGCCGGGCACTCCGACCGTGCGACCCAATTCGCAGTTCAGCAATATCTTCGAGTGGGAGTCCGGCGGCTTCGTCAACATGAGCCAGATTGTGATTGGCGTGAGAAATCAATTGAACAAGGTTATGTCGATCTTTGCCAATTACAATCACGGCAAAGCTGTCGGCAACACGGACTGCTTCTTTGGTAATCAATTCAATTGCATTCCGTCGAACAGCTACAACATCAACTCAGACATCGGACGCCTTGCATTCTTCCCGCGCCACAGCTTCATTTTGGGCGGAACGTTCGGCATTCCCAAACTCAAGCTCTCTTTGAACCCGTTCATCGTTGCGAGGACAGGTCAATTCTTCAACATCACTACGGGCATTGATTCCAACGGCGACCGTCTCTTACTTGAGCGCCCGGCGTTCGCAGATGCGCAGACTCCTGCCTGTCCTGCTGGAGTAAACCCCTTGACCTGTGACCTTCGCGTCACGCGCTGGGGCAACTTCGACATCAGACCTAAGCCGGGGCAGACAATTATTCCGCGCAACTTCGCGGAAGGTCCGGGCTTCTTCTCCGTTAACCTTGGCCTCAGCCGCACGTTCGGTTTCGGCGATCTGCCGGGAGCGAAAGCTGCTCAGGCTGCGGCTTCTACGCAGGGAGGCCGTGGTGGCGGCGCTGGCGGCATTAACGTCCCACGCGGCGGAGGTGGTGAACGCGGCGGTCAGGGCGGTGGTGGTCCGCGCGGTGGTGGTGGTGGTCCGGGCGGAGGAGGCGGCGGCGGTTTCCCAGGTGTTAGCGCTGAGAAGCGTTACAACATAACCTTTTCGGTCCAGATACAGAACATCTTCAACCGCTCTAACTTTGCCCCGCCAGTCGGCAACCTTAGCTCGCCGCTCTTCGGGCAGTCCACGCAGACTCTCGGAGGCTTTGGTGACAGCGGAGGCGCAAGCAACGCGTCGGCTAATCGCCGCATAACGGCTGGCCTGCGCTTCACCTTCTAAGCCAAGCGACAGTCGGTCCAAATCGAGGCGGGGCTATTTCTTAATATTAAGAAATAGCCATTTCTACTTATAGCGTCCGCCTGTCTGACAGAGACGATTGCAAAACAGGTAGAGCCGCAGGAGACGATTGCCGCGCGCGTCCTTCTTGATAGAGGTCTTGAGCAATACAGGGCTGGTCGCTTTCTTGATGCGATTGAGATGTTCACTGAAGCCATCCGAATAAAGCCGGATTATGCAGAAGCCTACAACAATCTGGGCATGGCCTACGCCAATATTGGTCGTCACACTGAAGCAGTTGAATCTTTGCAAACGAGCATTCGCCTAGATACAAAGTTAGCGCAAGCCTATTACAATCTTGGAACAGTCTATTACAATCTCGGTCGGCTTGAAGAAGCGATTGTGCCGCTCAAGCAAGCTGTCAATCTGAAACCTGATTACATATGGGCGCATAACAATCTGGGAGTCATCTATTACAGACTCCGAAGATTCAACGAAGCGATTGATTCTTACAAACAGGCTCTTCGATTCAAGCCCGATTGGGCCGAAGCTCATTACATGCTGGCGCTGGCACTTTACGAACGAGGTCAAAGCAGGGAAGCGATAGATGCGCTCAAGCGAGCAATCGCTTTGATGCCTGACTATGCGGAAGCACACAACAGTTTAGGCGTGGCTTATTACAATCTGAAACGTTACAAAGAGGCGGCAATCGCCTTCACGGAAGCCATACAGCTAAAGCCTGACTTCTCGCTTGCACGTTACAATCTGGGCGCGATGAGTCTCGTCATAAACAGAAGAGAGACGGCGCTCGAACAATACAACGCGCTCAAAAGTTTGAGCACAGAGCTTGCGACCAAACTCTACGGCGGAATCTATCGCGGAATGGTGCTAAGCCTAAGCGATAGGTGAGAGTCAAAGGTTATCTTATTCAAGACTGGTACTATTCAAAGAGTGCAAGTTTCGATCAAATAAGAATGGAGCTGCGCGTGTGATGGATGTGATGGGGCTGGCAGATCAGCCCGGCGCATACGCCGATGCTTCGATGGATGCTCACGAAGACCTGATCGCACGCGCTCGTCGTGGCGACGAGGAGGCATTCCGCCTTATCTTCGAGCGCTACACGCGCCCCGTCATAAGCTTCATCTTCTACATGGTCTCGGACCGCACGCTCTCGGAAGAACTCGCCCAGGAAACTTTCGTGCGCGCTTACAAAAGTCTCGGCGCTCTGAGAGACGAAACGAAACTTTCGACGTGGCTCTTCGGCATCGCAAAGAATGTCGTGCGCGAATCATTGAGAGCGAGCCGAAGGAGGGCGCAGAGCGTTGAGCTTGATAATCAAACTGTGCTTGAGATAAGGGATGAGAGGGAGTCGCCCGCAGGAAAACTTTTAGACAGAGAGTTGAGCCGTATGATAAGCCTCGCGCTCTTGAAACTCGACGAAGACAAGCGACTCATCTTCACGCTCAAAGTTTATCAGCAGCGTAGCTACGACGAGATTTCCGAAATTACAGGCTTTTCGATTCCGAAGATCAGGAACGATCTTCATCGCGCGCGCAGAGAGATGCGTCGCCAATTGAGTGCTTATCTGGGAGACAAGCGATGAGATGCGAAGAATGCCTGCCGCTCGTCGAAGAATACTTCGATGGCGAGTTGGATGAACCGATGGTTAATCTTGTGGCTGAGCACGTAACGGCCTGCGCGCGTTGCGCGACCGAGTATCAAAAGCTTGAGCGCGAGCAGGAGCTTTATCTCAGTTATGAATGCGACGCTGAAGTAGCACCGGCTTTCTGGAATAACGTCAAGGCGCAGGCTGCGCGCGAGAGCATCAGGTCTCCTAAGCTCTCTCAAAGATTCGGACGCTTATTCGCAGGTCTGCAAAGCAATTTCAGCGCGCCTCGTTTCAGCGCAACGCTCACAGCTTCAATCGTTCTCGTCGCAATCGGGATTACTGCCGGTGTCATGCTTTACATAAACTCGCGCGGGAAGACAGCTAATACCGCAGAGAGAATTTCTCAGAAAGAATCCACACCGGCAACCGCTTCGCAGCCTGCGCCAAATCAGGTTGCTGGACGAGATGAGCAATCGAAAACTGCCGTAGCAGGTCAGAGAGAAATAGAGAAGGATTTGAATAAGCGGCAGCTTGTTCAAAATAGAGATGAGAGAAAGGCGAACCAGTCTCTTGCTGTGCAGCGGGGAACAGTTCCGCGCACAACTATGAAGACTGATGCACAGCTTCGCAAGCAAACGCCGGATCAACTCATACGCGAGGCCGAGCAGAAGTATCTGGCGGCAATCGCCATGCTTTCACGCGATGTCAGTCGTCATCGCTCTAAGCTTGATTCGGAGACCGCTATGCGATTCGAGCGCACCCTTGCTGAGATTGATCGCACGATCATGGACACGCGCCGCGCTGTCCGAGAGCATCCGGGCGACCCCATTGCAGCACAGTACATGCTGACGGCTTACGCGAAGAAGGTTGACGTGCTGCGCGAAATGATCGGTTATTAAACTCTATTCGGAAGGTGAAAGACTCACTCATTGATTCGAGAAGATAAGGAGCAAAACATGAAGAGAACAGCCAAGTTGTTTCATAAAATTCTATTCGCGGTCCTAACGCTGTTCGTTACCGTCTGCGCCGCAAGTGCGCAACAGCAACCAAAGACTTCAGAGCAGAACTCTGCATCGATAGAATCCGAAAAGCAGGCGGGCAACAACTTCTTTTCGAGCTTTGCGTCTGCAAGGTTCGCCATTACAGGCCAGGGTATTGTTAAAGGCGCGCCGTTCTCGGCAGTAGGTACTACGGAAACCACACAAATCTTAAGCGACGGCAGCCGCATTGTGCATCATATAGAAGAGAGAATCTACCGCGATAACGAGGGGCGCACGCGCGTTGAGACGAAGATTGATAAGAAAGCTGAAGCGCCTTTTCTCGTATCTAGGATTTCCGATGTGGTGGCGGGCACGATGTATTTCCTGGACCCGCGCAATCACCGCGCTATTCAATTCTCTTACTCGATAAACCCCGGAGCGAAGCAATCTAAAACTATCACGCCGCAGACAGACGCGGACAACATCACGCAGATTGCGGGCGAAACGATTGAACCGCTCGGCAAACAAATGATCGAAGGCTTAGAGGTCGAGGGTGTGCGCGCCACGACGACGATTCCGGCGAGTCAAATGAGAAACAATCAGCCGGGCAAGGTGATATACGAGCGATGGTATTCGAGGGAGCTACACGGAGACATCTTGATAAAGTGCATAGACCCGCGCTTCGGGGAAGCAGTCTTCAGAGTGACCAACATTGACCGAAGCGAACCGCCGCATGACCTGTTCGTAATTCCTGCTGATTACAAAGTGATTGATTGGAAATTGAAGGCATCTGCCGCGAACAAGCCGAACGCGCCCGTGAACATCAAGCTTGATCGCGGCGACCGCATCGCAGTTGATAATCGAACCACAGGCTGCATTCGCATAATCGGATGGGATAAAGATTTTATCGAAGCGAGAGCTACCAGCGAGAGAGGCGAGGAGGCGGTCCGATTTAGCGTCGAAGGCGGGCCGTCTGAAAAAAGGATTTGGTTGAAAGCGGATTACGCGAAGCGCGAAGAGAATGAGACGCCTCGTCCTGAGCCTGAGCCGGCACCTGAGCCTACTCCTGTCAAGCCTACATCACCAACTTTACCAACGGCTCCTACCAAGACAACCATCAGTCCGCCCGGACAGTTCGGCTTGACCAACATGCAGATTCATATTCCTAATCTCATTGGCAAACCGGAGATTTCTTCCAGCGATGAGCCGCCGCTTCATGACGGGCAGCCCATCGAAGTTGATTTAGAGGTACGCGTTCCCAGATATGCCGAAATCGAAGTGATTAAAGTCGTCAAGAGTCCCGTTGAAATCAGCGACGTTGACACTCCGCTTTTAATCTTAGGCGCTAGAGGCGACGTGGTCTTAAAGAACGTCCGAGCGGCGGAGGTACGCACGCGTAGCGGCGCAATTGAGATAGAGAATGCGAGCGGCCTTGTTGATCTTGTTACCACGAGCGGTTCTATACGCGTGCACAGGTCCAGCGCAGACGTGCGCGTCTTTTCTATCAATGGTCCGGTCGAGATAGAGTGCGCGAGCGGGCGCGTGAACGTTGATAACACGAACGGCACAGTCAATCTCACGAACATCGGCGGCGACGTTGACGCCAACACATCTAACGGCAACATTACATTGACGGGCGCAATCCGCGAAGACGGGCGCTATAATCTCAAATCCATGTCGGGCGCAATCGAGATGGCTGTTGCGGACCGGGCTGCGGGTTTCACTGCCGCGCTTTCATCTTATAGCGGCATCATAGAGAACGAATTTGATCTGAAGGTCAAGCAGGCATCCGAGCATGAAGAGAAGCTAAATCATCGCATCATAGGCAGCTACGGCAGCGGTCGAGCACAGATCATGCTCGACACCTTTGACGGGAAAATCAACTTGCACAAGATTGCGCCTGGCGGAATGAAAGAATGTAAATAAAGCAGAATTCAGAATCCAGAATTCAGGAGTCAGAATAAAAGAAAAACCAAAAGCAGTTCGCAGCCTTATCCCTTCTGGATTCTGACTCCTGAATTCTGTATTCTGCTTTTCTCATATTGATTGATCGATCATCAGCCTGACTGACCTGAATGACCGATCAATCCTTCAAGAAAAGAGCCGTCCGGCTTTACCTCACCGAAAAATCAGCAGGTTAATAGTTGGCTGACACGACGAGCGCGCAGAGTGTCAAGCGTTCATCGCAAGGGCTAAGCGCGGAGCGTGAATCATCCTTTGAGTTCAAGACATTATCTCAATACGGCGTGGACCTCACGGAGCTTGCGCGACAGGGCAGACTCGAAACAATCAGCGGCTATGAATCAAAAGTTCAGCGCACACTCAGAACCTTAGCGCGCAACGCGAAGAACAATCCCGTTCTCGTGGGCGAAGCCTTAACAGCCAGAAACATTATCGTCGAAGGCGTCGCCGCGATGATAGCGAACGGCAACGCGCCCGTTAATCTACTGAACAAGCGCGTCTTCAGTTTGAATTTGCAATCATTATCATCCGGCGTTCGAGGATACGAGGAGTTTAAGGCTCGCTTTGAAAATGTGCTCTCTGAAGTTAAGAGCGCGAAGGGCAGAATCATTCTTTTCATAGATGGGTTGGACACGCTGGTTGAAGACGGCGCAGGCGTTTCGTCAACCGTCACGCGACTGGAAGCTGCGCTCGCGCACGATGAGTTGCGCGTAATCGGCGCGGCTACTCGTGACGCATTCAATCAAAAGCTTGCGCGCCCATAGGCACGGGTGTGCTCCTTGGCGACGGGGTGTTGCTTGGTGACGGCGTGCTCTTAGGTGATGGCGTGCTTCTTGGGGATGGCGTTCTCTTGGGCGACAACGCTTCGCAAGCTTCCGTACCGCTCGTTTATGGCGACGACAGTCCTTCTATGTCTATCGTGAAAGACAACTGAGCAACGAACAGATTCATCCAGAGCCAATTCCGATTCAGTAATTGAGAGAAGCTAACGATGCACTGTTCCAACGCGCTAGTCAAAATTAACGATGTGAACGCGAAGCCGCGAGGCTGGTCGCGCGCCGTCTGCGAAGATTCTACTGTGCGACTCATTACTGCCGAAGACGAAAGGGAAGCTCTTAGATTTCTCTCGTCCCGACCGGTCCACACAATCAACCTGCGCGCGTTTATAAGAGACAACGGCATGACGAGCGCACTCAACCGCGGCGAGTTCTACGGCTACAGAAATCCTAAAGGTGAACTGGAAGGCGTAGCCCTGATAGGACATGCCACTTTGGTCGAAGCAAGCACGGACCGCGCTCTAGAAGCTTTAGCGCGAAGGCGCAAGGATACGGGCGCGCACACATGGTCACGGGCGAGCAGGAGAGGATAGAAGAGTTCTGGAGCTATTACGCCGAAGACGGACAGCGCAAGCGCACTGCTTGTCGTGAGCTACTGTTTGAGTTGCGCTGGCCTGTCGAAGCGCTTCAGGAAGTTGCGGGTCTTCGCGCTGCAACTCTCAATGATCTTGAGTTGATACTTCCAGTGCAGGCGGCTATGGCTGAAGCAGAGAGCGGCATCAATCCAATGTCGAAAGAGCCTGAAGGTTTTCGCCGTCGTTGCGCACGCAGAATTGAGCAGGGAAAGACGTGGGTGCTTGTAGAAGACGGGAAGCTAATCTTTAAGGCGGAAATTTTCGCTGACACGCCGGAAGCAACCTATCTTGAAGGGATTTATGTTGACGAGGAGGAGCGCGGCAAAGGATACGGCCTGCGTTGTCTATCGCAACTGACCCGAACACTCTTGCAGCGCACCGAAAGGCTCTGCATACTCGTCAACGAACGGAATGCTGCGGCTCATGCCTTTTACAGAAAGCTAGGCTTCAAGTTCACGTCCATCTACGACACAATCTTTCTGGAACAGAATTAAAAGCCTTCGGTCGCAAACTACACGCTTAAGATTTCGTTCTCTTTAGTCTTCATCAACTCATCAATCTTGGTTATGTAGTTGTTGGTCATCTTCTGAATTTCATCCAGCCCGTCTCGCTCGTTGTCTTCCGAGATAGTCTTCTCTTTCAGCATCTTCTTCAGGCGGTCGTTGGCGTCGCGCCGTATGTTGCGAATCGCGGTGCGATGCTCTTCCGCAATTTCATGGACCTGTTTGGCGAGTTGTTTGCGGCGCTCTTCGGTCAGAGGCGGAATCGGAATGCGAACGAGCTTGCCGTCGTTTGAAGGATTAAGACCAAGGTCAGCGGCGCGTATTGCCTTCTCGATTGCGCCGAGTTGCGTCTGATCCCAGGGCTGCACTGTGAGCATCTGCGGCTCAGGCACGTGAACCGAAGCCATCTGGTTTAGAGGCGTCATAGTTCCGTAATACTCCACCATCACGTTATCCAGAAGACTCACAACCGCGCGCCCCGTGCGCACAGTCCCTAATTTGCGCTTAGCATCATCAACCGCTGACTCCATACGCGGTCGCACTTCCTTGATGACATCTTTCTCGCTCATAAAATTTTTCTCCGAAAAATTTTAATTACTGAGTACTGAATGCTAAGGACTGAGTAAAAACTTTTCTTCACTCTCATCACTCATTACTCATCACTTCTTTTCAACGCACACACGCGTTCCCACATTTTCTTCGCCCATCACTACACGCATGATGTTGCCCGGGTTGCGCATGTTGAAGACTATGATGGGCAGATTGTTGTCCATGCACAGAGAGATGGCAGAAGCGTCCATAACCTTCAATTGCTTCTCAAGAACTTCCTGATACGTGATGCAGTCGTAGCGCGTAGCAGTCTTATCAATCATAGGGTCTGCGCTGTAGATGCCTTCGACCTTGGTCGCTTTCAGAATCACGTCCGCTTTGATTTCAAGCGCGCGTAGAGCGGCGGCAGAATCGGTTGTGAAATATGGATTGCCCGTTCCGGCTGCGAAGATTACTACACGCCCCTTCTCAAGATGACGAATCGCGCGACGGCGTATGAAAGGCTCTGCAAGCTGCGGGATGTGTATAGCGGACATGACGCGCGTATAGACGCCGAGCTTTTCAAGTGCATCTTGCAGCACGACACCGTTCATTATAGTCGCAAGCATCCCTATGTAATCGGCGCTTGAGCGATTCATGTTGCCAGCGCTCTTCGATACGCCTCGAAAGATGTTTCCGCCGCCGACGACAACAGCAACCTCTACGCCCACCTCACGCACAGCCTTTATCTCTTCAGCGACTGCGCGCGCAACTTCAACGTCAATGCCGTAATTCTGCGCGCCCATCAAAGCCTCGCCGGAAATCTTCAGAAGGATTCGGCGAAAGGCCGGCTCTGGTAGGTTCGTTGCTGTTGCTGACATAAAAGTTTCAAGTTTCAAGTTTCAAGTTTCAGGTTCAAGTTAAAATCTTGGAACTTGGAACTTGAAACTTATTAACTTCCCGCAAGAGCGGCTACTTCGCCGCCGAAATCATCATCACGCTTCGCTAAGCCTTCGCCCATCTTGTAGCGGGTGAAGCGGCGAATGGCGATCTTCTCGCCGGTCTTCGCAGTCTTCTCCGTCACAAGTTCGCCGACGGTCTTCGCAGGGTCTTTGACGAAAGGTTGATCCAGCAGCACATACTCTTCGTAGAATTTGTTTAGACGACCCTCCACGATCTTATCAATCACCTGGTCCGGCTTGTTAGCATTCTTAGGATCGTTCTTAGCCTGGGCGCGCGCAATCTCGCGCTCCTTTTCGAGCGCGTCCGCAGGGACTTCCTCGCGCGAAACATATCGCGGCTCAGCGGCAGCGATGTGCATCGCAGCGTCTTTAACGAGTTGCTGAAACTCTTCGCCGCGCGCTACGAAATCCGTCTCGCAGTTGACTTCAACGAGCACGCCGACTTTGCCGCCCATGTGAATGTAAGAGCCTACAGCGCCTTCGGCTGCTATGCGCCCTTCCTTCTTGCGCGCGGACGCAAGTCCTCGCTTGCGTAAAATCTCAATCGCCTGTTCCTCGTTACCGTTTGCTTCCGTGAGCGCATTCTTGCACTCCAACATTCCTGCGCCCGTCTTCTCACGAAGCGACTTGACGGCCTGCGCCGTAATCTCTGCCATAACAACTCCTCGATTGGAATTCAGGAGTCCGCAATCCAGAATTCAGAATAAAAAGAAAAGCGGGTTGCAGCCTTTTCATTCTGAATTGCGGACTCTTGGATTCTGAATTCTGCTTTACAAAAAATTACGCAGCCCGGCGGATTGTTCCGCTAATTACGGACTGCGCTCGCCGTTGAAATTGAAAAAACTTTAATCCGGTTTAGCTTGCGACGCCTACAGACTCCGCGCCTTTGTCCTCTTCGGCTGAAGACTGAGGCTCAGATTCTGCCGCGTCGCCCGCGCCGCTCGCTGCTGTCACAGGTGCGCCAGTTCCGGCCTGATCGTGATCGCCAACGCTATCTGGCTGCTGGCCTGTCCGACCAAAGCCACGATTTCCGGGAACTGCGACTTGAGTCTCCGCAGATGGCGCAGCCGCTCCCATGTCCGTAACGTTCTCGGCCTCGCGTCCGGGATCAATGCTTGTCGTCACGGTGCTGGTGTTATCACTACTCGCACTTGCGCGGCGTCGCTGCTTGCCATCGTCTTCTGCGGTGGCTTGCTCGCCGCTTGCGGCTTCTCCGCCCTCTGTGAGCATCTGCTGTCCTTCAAGCACTGCGTCTGCGATGCGGGAAGCGAATAGACGGACTGCGCGAAGGGCGTCGTCGTTGCCCGGAATAACGTAATCAATTCCGTCGGGCGAGCAGTTAGTGTCAACGACCGCGACGACCGGGATGCCCAGACGATTCGCCTCTGCGACTGCAATCTCTTCCTTGCGAACGTCAATGATGAAGACTACATCGGGCAGGCGCGACATCATCTTAATGCCTGAAAGGTTCTTATTAAGACTCTCGCGCTCGCGGTCCAGCTTGATGCGTTCCTTCTTCGTCATCTTCTCGTAGCGCCCGTCGGTCTGCATAGCTTCCAAATCTTTCAGACGCTTGATGGATTTCTGGACCGTTTGAAAGTTTGTTAAGAGACCGCCCAACCAGCGTTGATTGACGTAGAACATTCCGGCGCGCTCGGACTCTTCGCGTATGGCGTCCTGAGCCTGACGCTTTGTGCCTACGAAGAGCACAGTCTTTCCACGATCTTCGCCCACCAGGTTCGTGACGAACTGAATGGCGTCGCGGAACATCTTCTGCGTCTTCTGTAGGTCAATAATGTAGATTCCGTTGCGCTCCCCGAAAATGTACTCCTTCATTTTCGGATTCCAGCGCCTGACCTGGTGGCCGAAATGTACGCCAGCCTCCAGCAATTCTTTCATCGTAACCGAAGCCAAAAGAAAATCTCCTTTGCAAGTGTTGGTTTAATGTACTCGCCGCTGCCCGCCGGACTTCCAAGAAGCAACCAATCAAGGCGGCGACAATGGTTTCAGAAAAAAGTGATGAGTAATGAGTGATGAGTACTGAGTTAAGACGCGCTCTTATATCAGTACTCATCACTCATTACTTCATTAACGTTTCGAGAATTGGAAGCGTTTACGCGCTCCCTTCTGTCCGTACTTCTTGCGCTCCTTGATGCGCGGGTCGCGTGTGACCAGACCGGCGTGCTTCAAGGTGGGCCTAAGATCAGCGTTGAATTCCATCAGCGCGCGCGTGATGCCGTGACGAATCGCTCCTGCCTGGCCTGCCGGACCACCGCCGTCAACGTTCACATAGATGTCGAACTTGTTGGCGGTCTCGGTCAACTGCAACGGTTGGCGAATAATCATGCGCAGCGTTTCATTTGGGAAATATTGCTCGAAAGCCTTCTTGTTGATTCGGACTTCGCCCGCGCCGGGCCGCAAATAGACGCGCGCCGTAGAACTCTTGCGCCTTCCTGTTCCATAGTATTGAATCTCTGCCACAGCTTTTCTTTTATCCTTAACTTAAATTTTATACTTGTGTTGAGCCGGAGGGAAGTTCAAAGGGTTGGGGTTGCTGAGCGGTGTGCCGGTGGTTTGCGTCAGCGTAAACCTTCAACTTCTTAGCCATCGCGCGCCCGAGCTTAGTCTTTGGCAACATGCCTTTGACCGCGAGTTCAATCACTCGCTCCGGGTGCTTTTCAAACTGATCCTGAACGGAGATTTCACGAAGCCCGCCCGGATAGAGCGTGTGATGGCGATAAACCTTCTGCTCTGCCTTCGAGCCTTTGAATATGGCCTGTCGAGCGTTAATCACGATGACGTAGTCGCCCATGTCCATAAAGGGCGTCCACTTAGGATTGCGCTTGCCCGAAAGAATGCTTGCGACTTCCGTTGCGAGTCTTCCGACGGTTTGCCCCGCCGCATCAACGACGTACCATTTGCGATTATCGGCAAGCCCCTTGCCGCTGGGAAAGTATGTTGACATAGATAACTCTCTCTGAATAAAGCGTCTAAAACGCGAACAATTAGAATAGCGAAAGGCTCTGAAAGATGTCAAGTTAGAGGCGGGCAGGATGAGAATCCTCGAGCGGGCTAGAGCCTTGCGAGCCACTGTTCATATCTCTCTTTCGTTTGACCGAGCCAATCATGAAAAGCCGCCGCGTTGAGGGATTGCATTTCTGCTTTCTCAAACTGCTGAAGGCTCTTGAGTAGATCGAATTTGACGCCGTTTAGTGAGACCTCAATCACCTCTTTCAGATCGGCTTTAACTTTTTGATTCAGGCTCGGAAATGCCTGCTGCAATGCGCTGACGCTGTCGGCGTCCGCCTCGTTGCTGAGAGAAGCGACACGTGCCTTGAACTTTTCGATTGCCTGCGATACATCCGTGCCTGTTTCGTTCAGAGCAGCTTGAATTAACGGAATCAGCTTCTGCACCTGAATCTTCTCGCCCATCCTAAATCCAATCATGGCGGCGGCGGTCTGGGCGTCTCCCTCGTAAGAGCCGTCGGCGAAGACCGCAGTGGTGATGATTATCTCTTGATTCGGCGGCGCGTCGGGCATGTAACCGCCGGGCGCGCTTTGGGCATTGTACGCGCCTGAAACAGTGTGGTTATAGATAGCACCAGCCTCTATTAGTGGCAGACCTTCCTGGCCGCGCGGTGTCCCGCTCTTACGCAGACGATTGTTTACCAATTCGTTGATTCCGAGCGCGATGATGCTCTTATTTGAGAGATTGCGCAGTTGCAGTTTGTAAGAGGGAAGCGTCGAGTTATTCGCCGCTATGTTAAGAACGGCTATGGATTCTGTTCTGTTCACGACTTGCGGTAGCGCAGTTGAGATGGGCGACACTCTGGAGACTTTAATCTCGAAAGGCTCAACACCGAATTGCTTCAGGTCGTCGGTACTTACATTCTCGTTTTCACGAATGAGGTAATTTGCAACCGGCAATTCCTTCTCATGGAATCTAGCGCCGACGAAGACAGAAACTGAGATGCGGACGGCGTCGCCTTCAACGCGCGAAAGAATATTTACGGCTTGAACGGGCAGAAACCCTGCGGGAGGCTGCCAGGAAGGAATGTGGCCGAAAAGGCCGAACCATGCGCCGTTAGGTTTCGAGTCCGGGCCGGGAACTGGTTGATAGGCAGGCGGGCGGCCTTTGAAGTAAGTTACTTCTAAAGCTAAGCCAGTCGGCGCTGGTTGTTGAGAAAGCGCCGGATGAATATTAAAAGAGAGAAGAAAGATGACTGCGGCGAGTATGAGACGAATTCTATTCATGATTATTCTCCTTGACTGCTGAGTCCGCGCTCGTCACCTTATAGACCAAGAGGCTCTCAATTATCAATGCTTGAGAGCCTCTCGGGTTTCTTCTATCTATCTACTCTGTACGCTTACGGTGTTGAGCCGGGCTGCGTCGAAGGCGGAGCGCTTTGGGTGTTGCCCGTGTTGCGCTTCAGCTTCGGCGGATCGCTAGGCTTATTGTCTGACGGAGCGCTGTTGCTATCCGATGTTCCCGTAGATTCATCGGGCGTAGGCTGACGGCGCTTCAATGTCGGGCGTCCGGGCGTTCCGTCATCCGTGCTTCCTGCGATTACAGTCGTGGCTTTGGCATTCGATAGACGCATCAAACGAGCCTTGACTCTCTGAAATTCTGAACTGCTGACGGTGTACTCTTCGCGCTCAGGAAATCGAGCTACGAGAGCGAGCGATGCCGCGCGTCGGTCCGGCGGAGCCGGGTGGTCCGTAAACAGTTTGGCTATTGCGCCGGGCTTCTTCTTATTCAACCCTTCCAGCTTCTCGAACATCGTGGCGAGCGCTGTGGGGTCGTAACCTGCTGCATAAAGATACTGCACACCAAGCTTATCTGCCTCGGCTTCGGCGTTGCGGCTGAATTTCAGGAAAGTGAGACCTTCGAGGAGGCCGCCACCGTTATAAAGTATGTTTCCGATGATCGGACCGCCGAGCAAGATTCCTGCCAGGACTCCGTAGTTCAGCAATGTGGCTTTGGCCTCGTTCTCCATAGCGTGGCGGGCAGCGACGTGCGCGATCTCGTGCGCCATGACGCCCGCAAGCTCCGCCTCGTTGTCTGCGGCTAAGATCAATCCCTTGTTGACGTAGAAGAATCCGCCCGGCAGAGCAAACGCATTGACCTCGTCAGAATCAATCACTTTGATTGTGAAGGGCACTTTAGCGTCCGAATGGAGAACGATATTCTGGCCGACGCGATTGACGTACTCTGTGATTACGGGGTCGTCAATGAACTTCGCTTCTTTGTCCACCTCTGCGGCTAGTTGGCGACCGATTGCCACCTCTTTGTTCAAAGAGCCAGCCATCTTGGCGATGATGCCGTGATTGATATTGCGCTTGCCTATCATCGAAGGGTCTTCGTCGGTCGAGAGCGGTTTGCCGTTGCTCTTTGGAACGACGGGCGCAGCCTGCGACTTATCGTCCTGCTTAGTCTTGGAATCCTGCTGCGTCGCCTGCTTACCCTGTTGCGGGACGGGAAGAGCGACAGCGGCGATTGCGCTCGACCAGAGACTGAAGGCGAGCAAGCTGGCCGTCATGAAGCGGGAGAAGCGATTATTCATTTTGTAAAGCCTCCAAAAACTTAACGTGGATACCGGGACGGTTAGAAAGAAGCCGCGCGCTCGCTCTGGTTAAAGCCTACTGCCGTTCTAACAGGGCTAAACTTTATCGGCGCGCAACGCTTTGATGCCTGCGCGAGGCTGCGGGGTTGCGCCTTCCTTCAATAAAACTCCAGGCAAATGTTTGACTTTCGAGCGGGAGACCGGACTCAGGCATTATAGCAGTTAAACGGTTGAAAAGTATAAATTATTGCGCGCTCTCGGCGGCGCGTGCTACAGTCAAGAATGGCAGCAATCGTTCGCCACCTCGCAAGCTGCCAGTCCACATTCCGGGAGACTCAAAAACCAACTTGAAACGCGCGCAAGAGAAGGTAAAGGATTTAGTCGAAGCTCAGGCACTGGCCGAGCTACAGAATTTTGCTGAGAACCCTTCGCGCGCCCTACGCTCCTACCTTTTCACGGACGCCACAGCAGACCTCTTCGCGCGCTGGCTCGATGCGCTCGCAGAGCTTTCAAACAATCGCGGCGCGGCTCACGCCCTCGCTGGCCTTCGCGGCGTAGGCAAAAGCCACATGCTCGCGGCCTTCGGAGCGCTCGCGGCCTTTCCCGATCTACGCTCCACGGTCAAGGACGCGCACGTCGCGGCAAGCGCCCGCCGTCTTCTGAACTACCGCTACAAGGTCGCGCACGTTGAACGCGGCACGCGCCAGACCCTTCACGAAGAGTTGAGCGTGGCGCTCGGAGGAGACTGTGAGACCTGGAAGACAGAGCCTTCCAAGATGCTCAGTTTCGCCGCGAGCATGTCCGACACGCCGCTAATCGTCGTCATTGATACGGCCTTTGAGCGCGAGAATCGAGTGGAGCGCGACGACGGACCACTCCTGAGCGAGCTTTCGAGCGCCGCGAAACTTCAGAACATTTTTATAGCGCTCGCGCTTGATGATGACATAGCGGGCGCGGACGGCGTGAACGTCTCCATCTCAGACTCGTTCCAGATTGATTATTTAGACCCTGAACATCTGTACAAGATCACGGACGTTCACCTCTTTCAAAAAGACGATCAATCGCGCGCAGCCCTTCACGACCTCTACACAACACTTCGCACGATTGTGCCCGGCTTCAACTGGAGCGAGCGGCGCTTTTCAGCAATCTACCCTATGCACCCGCTCATTGCGGAGATTGCTTCGGCTGTAAGGCTCTACGTCCCGAACTTCGCCTTCCTTCCTTTTGCATCCGCCGCAGGCGCGCACGCGATAAATCGCCCTGCGCTCTCGCTCGTCGTTCTGGACGAAGTCTTCGACCGAACGGAACGAGACCTGCGCCGCGTGGAAAAATTGAAGGACGCGCTTTCGTCTTACGATCATCTGGCTAAGCACGCCGTCGCGCAGATTCCAATCATGCAGCGCCTTCAGGCGAAGCTACTCTTGAAGGGACTCTTCATTCTCTCTCTGGATGGACGCGGCGCGACTGCGCGCGAGCTTGGCGCGGCGATGCTGCTTTATGATGAGCAGAGACCGGCGGATGCAATCGAGCGCATAGCAAACATGCTCAAGGTCTTCGCTGAAGCCGCGCCCGCAGGCACGCTTCTCGAAATCGAAGACGAAGGCGGGCTTCGCTACGGCTTCGACATAGATGTTCCTGCGGATTACAGCAGCGCCTCTGCCGCTCTCGTAGAGCAGTTCGTTGAGACTGCTCCAGCCCCTACGGAAACCCCGTGCGCTCCTCGATTAAGCGATGAAGAACTCGCGCAGTGGGCTTCGCTTCTGACGGAGCGCTCATTGCCCGCGTCAATCACAGAGCCGGATGCGCGCGACCAGGTCCGTGCCGCGTTAGCAGAGTGGCAGAAGAGTTGGCACGCAGAGAGCCTGCTGAAAAATTTCGATGCGCTGCCGGACGAAGGTCTTACTACGCGAGTCTCGAATCTGGCATCAGCCGTGCGAAAGAGTTTCGGCAGGGCGTCGGAAGCGCTCGATGCTATGCTCGCAAAAACCATCTCGCTCGAAGAGGGAATTGAGCGCGCAGCCACAGTCTTCAACAACTCGCAGGAACAACTGGAACGAAACCGCGAGCAACTCTCACAACTGAGACTCTTCGTCCGAGAGTTGCCTGAGCGAGTTCGCATTGCTACCTATCTTTCACTCGCCGAAACAACACACATTGACGAGATTGAGAGTGCGCGCCGCGAGCTTCTTGATATTTCGGAAGACGTTCACAATCTCTTCGACACCGAATCAATCAATCGCTTCAACCTGCTCTGGCGCGAATTCCACGAGCGCTACACGGAGCATTACGTCAACCTGCACGACGGCACACTGCGCGACGAAGAGCGACAGCGCGCAATCGAAGAGTTGACGCGCACCGATGAGTGGCGCGAGTTTGAATCGCTCTCGCAATTACAGATTGTCAATCGTCGTTACCTTGAAGAAGCAACCAGACTGCTTGATCTTGCGTGCCGTGTTGAGTGCGAACTGCCCACGCGCCAACTGCTTGAAGAAAAACCCGGCTGCGCGTGTCGCTTCAGATTGACTTTTGCCTTCACGCTCTCGCGCATTCCGCAGGACCTGGCGGACATAATGGAGCGCGCGCGCGCAGCCTTTCGTCGCACACTGCTGTTCCTGAATGCGCCTCTGGCAATCGCTTTGGACGCGCTCGCGCGCAAGGACGGCGACGAAGAGACTATTACGCGTGCGCGCACGCTCTCAGGCATGTTCGCGCAAGGGACAGTGCCGGATATTTTCACTCCTGCGGACGTGAGCCTGATTGAGAAAGCTCTTGATAGAATGGCTACGCCTCCCCCTGTGCGCCTCGAACTTCCGGGCAGCGATTACGGATTATTGACGCGCGACGAACTTCGCGCTCGGCTTAATCAATGGCTGGACGATCTGCCTAGCGAGCCTGCGCTTGTAGAAGTTATGGAACGCGAAAAGAGCAAAAGCAAGTGAAAGTAATGTGAAGATCAATAGCCGACTTGGTCTATTTAATCCTGCCTATAGAGATAAAGCAGTTATTCACCACAGAGGACGCAGAGGATTTATAGATAGTTGAAATAACAGATTTGAGATTTCAAATTACTAATCTGCTATCTCTCTAATTTCTAATCTTCCTCTGTGCCCTCTGTGTCCTCTGTGGTAAAAATTGTCTGGAATGCATAGACCCAGCGAGAAACGACGAAAGAGATTGCGGAAAGTTACCATCTCATTTATCGGCGCAGGCCGTATGGGAACGGCGCTCGCCCGCGCGCTTTCGTCCGAAGGCTACGTAATTGAATCGTTTGTAGCGCGCCATAAAGCACGCGCGCGCCGCGCAGCAGAATTGGCTGGCGCTCGTCATGCGCTCACGCTCACTAACAGGCAACTCGCAGAGCTTCCCGAAAGCGACATTCTCTTTATCACCACGCCAGACGACGCAATAGAAAGCACTGCCGCGCAGTTAGCCGCGAACTGGAAGAGTCGTAGTGTCAAGAGCAACATCCGCAAGAGTCGCGCGCGAACGATACTTCACGCGAGCGGCGCGCTCTCGTCCGAAGTTCTGCAAACTTTGAGTGATGCGGGCTTTGCAACAGGTTCTATGCATCCTCTTCTCTCCGTGAGCGACGCGGTTCACGGCGCAGAGCGCTTGGCTTCTGCCTTCTTCTGCATCGAAGGTGACAGGAGAGCGCAACGAGTGGCACGTTCGCTTGTGCGCGATATAGGGGCAAAAAGTTTTTCAATCAATGCGAGTGACAAAGCTCTATACCATGCTGCGGCTGTGATGGCTTCGGGGCACGTAACCGCACTCTTCGATATAGCGACGGAGATGCTCACACGCTGCGGCCTTGAACCGAAACGATCACGCGCAGTGCTTCTCCCGCTCTTACGAAGCGCGTTAGAGAATCTGTACGCGAGCGACTCGGCGCACGCTCTAACAGGAACATTCGCACGCGCAGACACATCAACAGTCCGAAGACATCTCTCGGCTCTCAACTCAAAAAAGATGACGGACGCGCTCGCGGCTTACAAACTGCTCGGACTTTGTTCTTTGCGATTGGCGAAAGAGGCGGGCGCGAGTTCGGAAGCGTTGAAAGAGATAAAGCAGTTGTTAACCACAGAAGATTTATAGATAGTTGGAACTTGAGAGATTTGGAATTCAGATTTGGAATCCTGTTTTTTCAAAACATTTCCTCTGTGCCCTCTGTGGTAAATCTTTCTCTCACTCTAGCGCTTACTTGACTCCTATCATTGCCTTGCGCCGCGCGCTTCTTTAGCGTTAGAGTTTCCGACATAATCCCCTGCAATTCTACAATGGACGCGAAAGGACTCTTCGCAAGCCGTAAGCTATGGAGACCACACCAAGCGCAAGTTACAGTCTGACGCTTCGCGTTAAGCTCTCAAGCCGCTCTGGAACGCTCGGAGAAGTGACGACAGCAATCGGTCGCGCAGGAGGCGACATAGGCGCTATAGACATCGTAAGCGTCAGCCAGGATTGGATTGTCCGCGACATCTCTGTGAACGCGCGCTCAAGTGAGCACGGCGAACGCATAGTTCACGCCGTCCGCGACATTGACGGCATAGAGGTCATACACGTTTCGGACCGCGTCTTCCTGATGCACATAGGCGGGAAGATCGAAGTCACGTCGAAAGCTCCTTTGAAGACGCGCGACGATCTTTCTATGGCCTACACTCCGGGCGTTGCGCGCGTGTGCGAGGCAATTCACCGCGACCCTGAGAAAGCTTTTACGTTGACGATTAAGAAGAACACTGTCGCAATCGTAACGGACGGAACTGCTGTGCTCGGACTTGGCGACATAGGCCCTGCTGCTGCGATGCCGGTGATGGAAGGAAAGGCTATGCTCTTCAAAGAGTTTGCTGGCGTGGATGCGTTTCCGATTTGCCTTAGCACGAAAGACCCTGACGAGATTGTGCGAACCGTCAAGAACATAGCAACGGCTTTCGGCGGAATCAATCTCGAAGACATCTCCGCCCCGCGCTGCTTCGAGATTGAGGACCGCTTGAAAGAGGAATTGGACATTCCGGTCTTTCACGACGACCAGCACGGCACAGCCGTCGTTGTGCTTGCGGCGCTCATCAATGCGTTGAAGATTGTCGGAAAGAAGATGGACGAGGTTAAGGTCGTTGTAAACGGCGTGGGCGCGGCGGGCGTCGCTTGCTCGAAGATAATCATGGCTGCGGGCGTGAAGAACATCGTAGGCTGCGACCAGAATGGCGCTCTCTATCGCGGGCGCAACGAGCACATGAACTGGGTCAAGGACTGGTACGCGCGAAACTCGAATCCGAATAACGAGCGAGGGACGGTGCATGAGGTGATAAAAGGCGCGGATGTCTTCATGGGACTCTCTGTGCCGGGCGTAATCAGCACAGATGATTTGCAGAAGATGGCAGAGAAGCCAATCGTGTTTGCTATGGCGAACCCTACGCCTGAGATTATGCCGGAAGAGGCCGAGCCTTACGTCGCTGTGATGGCAACAGGTCGCTCAGACTATCCTAATCAGATAAACAACGTGCTCTGCTTTCCGGGAATCTTTCGCGGCGCGCTAGGGTGTCGCGCCTCGCGCATCAACGAAGAGATGAAGGTCGCAGCCTCCCACGCCATCGCCGGAATCATCACGGACGCAGAGCTTCATCCCGAATACATCATCCCCTCAGTCTTCGACAAGCGAGTCGCCGAGGTGGTCGCACGCGCCGTCGAAGAAGCCGCATACGAAACAGGCGTTGCAAGGCGCGACCGTGTAAGTTCAGAGATAAGTGCATAAAGCAACGAACAATTAACCACAGAGGAAAAGAAATTATGAGTTATGAGTTATGAAATTTGAATTGAAAGCCTTAAATTCAAAACTCATAATTCATAATTCATAATTCATAACAATTCTTCTTCCTCTGTGTCCTCTGTGGTTAAATTCTGCCAGTCATACATGCTCCCTCACGCGAAGAGCGATACTCTCGCATCAATACTAATAGGCGCTCCAGTCTCTTTGAGATGCTTGATTATCTCTGTGTGGCAATGCGTTTCGGCAATCATGAAAGCAGTCTGCCCGTTATGGTCTTTGATATGTGGGTCAGCGCCTGCTTCCAATAACATCCTCAAGCTTTCTTCTATGTTTTCGCTTGCCGCTTGCATGAGCGCCGTCTTGCCTTCTTGGTCCGGGATGTTCGCGTCCGCTCCGGCGTCAAGCAGCACGCGCAGAATCTTGGCGTCATCAAGAGAGACGGCAAACCTCAGTGCGGTCCAGCCTTGATCGTTCTCCGCGTTGACGTGCGCTCCGTGTTCAAGTAGCGCGCGCACGACCTCCAAACGACCTTCGATGGTAGCAATCATCAAAGCGGTCCAGCCTTTGCCGACAGAACTGCGTAGAGTTGCTCCCTGACCGAACAGAGACTTGACCGCTTCGACATAGAAGCCCTGCGCGGCAATCAACGGCGGCGTCCATTGATTGTCGTTCTCCGCATTGACATCTGCGCCCTTTGCAACCAGCAGCCTGATTCTATTTAGATCGCCTTTCTGGACCGCAAAGTTTAGAGCAGCATTAAGGTCCTGAAAATTAGAGACTGTCTCGATGGCTTTCGTAAGAGTTGCGGATTCTTTCGAGACTAAAACACTCGACGCTCTCTTTCCAACTCTTTTCGATCCTCTTCTATGCGCAGAGCGGTTTGCTAGTTTGCGCACAGAGAGTTTCGAGCCGACATAAGCGCCCAGGCAGGCAGATAGAAATGTCCTGGCGAATATCATCCCATAGCCCAAGAGCGTGCCTATGAGATTGCCAATCGCAGCATTAAAGAGAATCAGCGAGAAGAATGGAAGGCAAATCCAGATCGCCCATTGCCATGATTTATAAGGCCAGATGGAGGCGAAGAGCGAAGCCACGAGCGCGTAAGTGAGCCATGCAGGAATCCTGAATTCAATCTGAGGAGCTATGAACGCAACGCCGCCGCACAAAATCGCCAGCGCATAGGCGTACTGTGGCGACTCTCCTTCAAGCTTAGAATGAGTTTGAGTCCAGGCCATAAATAAGCTCAGAGACAACTTCAATCAACTTCGGAACAAGCGCGGCGCGAATGATATTTACGTTGAAAGGTGAGAATGTCAATGCTTAATTGTTTGAGAGGATATTATAAACGCGGGTGACGATAACGGGTCAGTACCACCTG
>QHXM01000102.1 GCA_003222945.1 Acidobacteriota bacterium | reverse complement strand
ACCCACACGCGCGTCTCATTCAGATGACGACGCTCGAACGCACAGAGACGAATTTGTTCGCCCGTAATCATGCAATCGGAATATTGGCCGATGCCTCAGGCGTGTAGATTTCAACCTCAACACCCAGGTCTTCGCTCATCACCTGCTTGAGATGGTCGCCCGATTTCTTTAAGACCTTCAGCCAACCGTGCTCCCAATCGCGTATGCCTGCGAACCAAGCGGAGCAGCCGCGACATGGGAAGCATTCCGCGCCGCGCCCTTCGAGATGCATACGCCTGTACCAGTTGAACGTTTCTCCCTGCCAGATTTCTTTGATTGAGACATCGTTGGCGTTCGGGAAAAGCTCGCTCGTACGAAAGGAGATGTCTTGACCGCAAAGGCTTATGCGCCCCAATGTGTCAACGTTAAATCGCTCGAACGGCCATACGCAGGGCTGCTTCTTCTCCGTAGGCATCTCTGCGTAGAGATGTTTATCCAGAGCTTTTCCAGCAGGGATGGTCGTGTTGTCGTCCCAAGTCAAAAACTTTCGCGTGATGACTTCGTCCACGCCCACATCGTTGAGCCAGAAATTAACGGCCTGCTCCAGCCTTCCTTCAATCGCTTCCTGCCGTATGATAGAGACCACTACGCGCGTCGGAGCGAGATGCTTTTTACGAAGCTCGAGCGCGGCGCGCACATTACCGACCTGCCGCTCCCACCATTCCGAGGCAGATTTCGCAAGCCCCCCGCGAGGCGGCCTCAACTGCGCATAAGTTTCTGCATCGCCCGCGTCCATAGAGAATTCAATCAGGTCAATCTTCGCACGAATGATGCGTTCAAGCTTTTCACGATGCTTTGGTGCCGGGCCGAACATGCTGCCGTTGGTGTTCATCCATATGCGAGCGCCGCGCTCTTTCGCATACTCGATCATCTGGACCATGTGCGGGTGGAGCATTGGCTCGCCTCCTCCAGTGCAGCGCATCCACGCATTGTACTGCCCGCACTCGTCGGCGATTGATTCCCATAGCTTGACCGGAAAAAGCTCTCCCTCGCGCTCACGGTAGAACTTGCGTATCTCAGAGTTGCCGTCCGTGTAGGGGCACATGGGGCAACCGAAGTTGCAAGGGTAAATGATGGATAAGACCACCATCAGCGGAAACTCCTCGGCTCCCGGTCTCAAGCCATAGCTCTTTTCTTGGGGCAATTTCATCCTACTCATCCCTTCAGTATTCTATATTAACCTCAAGTTCAATAGTCGGCGCGACCACAAAATCAACTCTTTTTCTCCATATAAGAACTATTGCTGCTTGATTCTAACAAGTACTTTACTACTTACCGCGCCGCGCAGACCAATGCTCAACCATACGTCCCCGGCGTTCGCTAGTGCGTCACTCAACTTGACATTCACCTGGGTCAGCCAATCAAAACCGGGAACTTTCCCAATGTATTCAACTGTAAGAGGATATATTCTATGCTGAGAGTCTTCGGCTTGAGCAGTGACAGCCGAGACATCTTCGCCCGCCAGTAGCTCCAGGTTTATGGCGAAAAGCATGATGCGCGTGCGCTGATCCGCGCTGAAATTGTAGCTCGTGCTGATCGGGAAATGATCACGCATCAAAGTTACTGAATCTAACGCGACAGCCCGCTCCGACCCTTCTTCTGTTAGCAACGAAGGCTGAGGAGGCGTATTTGACGACCAGTAACGCGCGACGGCGAAGGAGGGGTGCGAGCCAACCGACGCCGTGCCAGCGATTACGATCCGTCCGTCGGGCTGAAGAGCCAGGCCGTTGCCGCTGGCCGCGCCGTCACCCATCGCTGTGAGGATCAGTCCGCTTGAGCCGTAATTCGTGTCGAGCGACCCGTCCGTGTTGTAACGCGCGAGCGCGAAATTTGAAACGTTGCCGGGTCCACTCACGAAACCGGCGGCGACAATCTTACCATCAGTTTGTAAGGCGATGCCGGTGATCATGTCAGCGTCGCCGATGTCCGTTCTCACGATTCCATTCGTGCCGAACGACTGATCGAGCGAGCCGTCGGCGTTGAGCCGCGCCAGCGCAAAGTGTTGGCCGGAGAATGCTCCGTCCTGCACGCGGGGGCCAGCATAGCCGGCCAGAATTATGCGACCGTCTGATTGGAGGGCCACGGCATTGGCTACGCTACCATCGGAGAATTGGACGAATACCTTGCCACCATTGCCAAATGCCGGATCAAGGTCGCCCGGCGCAGCGCCGGCTGATCGGGGTGGCAGAAGGGCGAGAATTAAGACCGAAAAAAAGGCTAGCGTAATAATCAGCCGTCTTAAAGGTGTCAGCGATCCAAAATGGATGTCATCAAGAACGGCCATGACCTTACTCTTTACTCATCGGCGATATTTAGCGGTGCGCGGGAGAATTCACGTTCACATCGTCAATATTCCACTTGTGCTTCTGGTAAAATACACCATACTTATCATCAAGCGAAGGCAAGGATGAATTGATTTGAAAGCTGATCTGCTTCCGGCCTAGAAAATAGGTACGGAACTCAAAGTTCTCATCATAGAAAGTTACGTCCATTATATAATAACCGGGGATAACCAAAAGTTCTGAAATCTCCAATTCCACAACTCCCGGCCCTTCCAGCGGAGGAAGCACGACGCCTTCAAGTCTTGTGCTCGTACCCATACATATAAATCCATCCGGACGACGAATAGCTGCGTAGGCAACAACGCTCACAGCCCTCTGTCGCGCCTCATACTCTACGACAACCTTCATGCTCTCGCCCGTATCAAATGCGCGTGCTTCTGTGCCAGCCCGATTTACCAAACGCACGCTCTTGACACGTATAATGCCCATGCCTTCCTCTCGCTCGTCGGCGACCGTTTCGGTTTTAACGTTTTCGAGCATCAATTTCTCGTAGAGCGGAACGATTTCGTCTGCGCGGCCGGCAGCAGCCAACTGTCCCTGCGAGAGTAGAATCACTTTCTCACAAATGGCACGCACGGCAATCATGTTATGACTAACGATAAGGATGGCATTTGAATGGCTACGCATCTGGCTAATCTTTTGCAGACACTTCTTCTGGAATGCCATGTCACCGACCGAAAGTACTTCGTCAACCAGCAGCACGTCCGGTTCAAGATGCGCAGCCACGGCAAAGGCTAAGCGCACATACATACCCGAAGAGTAACGCTTGATGGGCGTGTCTAGGAACCTTTCGACTTCGGCAAAACGTACTATGTCGTTGAACTTGCGCTCAATCTCCTCTTTCTTCATCCCTAGAATAGCGCCATTCAGATAGACGTTTTCGCGCCCCGTTAATTCAGGATGAAAGCCCGTACCAACTTCCAGTAAACTTCCTATGCGACCGTAGAGTTCAACGCGCCCCTCGGTCGGCTCCGTCACGCGTGAGATGACCTTAAGCAGCGTTGACTTGCCCGCCCCGTTGCTGCCGATGATGCCTATGACCTCACCCGGCATAATCTCTAAGTTAATATCTTTAAGCGCCCATAGCTCCGGGCGCGAGGCGCGGCCCTTACGTCCGAGTATGGCGAGCGGAGCGCGCATCATACCCGAAAGAGACTCGCGCAAGGTCGCATAACGCGCGCCACCATTGCCGCCCAAGCGATAACGTTTGCTCAAATTCTGAATTTTGATGATCGGCTTCATCCTGCCTCAAACGATGTCCGCGAAGCCCTTCTCCATCCGCCTGAAGGTATAGGCTGAATAGATTAGTATGATTAGAGTTATGACAGCCGAAATCGTAAGCGTCTTCCAATCGAAATTACGATAGCCCAGAAGCGAGGCGCGAAAGCCCTCTATGATTCCTGTTAAAGGATTGAGAGCTAACGCCCACTTCCATCTTTCGGGCACAAGGCTCGCCGGGTAGATAATTGGTGAAGCGAACATCCAAAGCTGAATTAGAAATGGCAGCGCATAACGCACGTCCCGATACTTAAGGTTCAGTGCAGACATCCACATCGCGACGCCTGTTGCCAGCAGCGTCAATAATAGCACCAACACAGGCAACATCAGGATATTCAAGCTCAGTCCTATACCGTAATAGGCCATCAATCCTACGAGAATGATAAAAGCGATAACGAAATCAACAAGACCTGCGCCAACTGCGGCGATGGGTATAACCATGCGCGGAAAGTAAACTTTCGTAATCAACCTAGAATCACCGATTAGACTACTGCTACCGTTGCTAATCGCATTTGAGAAGAATGTCCAAGGCAGAAGCCCGGCGTAAGCGAAGATGGGATAAGGAATGCCCTCCGAACTGATTCCGGCCAAGCGACCAAAAAAGAGCGTAAAGATGAGCATCGTAAAGAGCGGCTGGATGATAGCCCATGCGGCTCCTAGGGCTGTCTGTTTATAACGCACCTTAACGTCACGCCATATCAAAAAGTAGAGCAACTCTCGATACGTCAACAGGTCGCCCAGATTAAGCGCCACCCATGACTTCGTCGGTGCGATAACAACCAACGGATTGTCCGGCACTTGATATGATGTATGGCGTATGGGTGAAGCCTCTGTGATTGTTGCTGTTTGCTTGGTGACGGCTGGCTCCAGCGCGCTTACATTTTCGTTTGAAGTCAAACCCATTGATTCTCAAGATGACAAGAGAGTAAACATTCCGGCCCGCGCTTTCTTATCACTCCAATATACCTGTCCCTGTTTTGAAGCATAGCGATAAAGTCTAACCATAAGCACCATGCGCGTCAAGCAAGGTTGATGCGGGGGGACTGTCTAAATCAGAGAAGAGATCGAGTCAATTAAGTCAATGGGATGGCGCGGACATTGCTGCTTGCTTAACTGCCGATAGTTCCAACACCGGACGAAGTGTTCAACTGCTCGGCGAAGCGCCTTGATGCATTTGGACAAGCAGCGGGCGCGGCTACAGCGCATACCGGCAGCGGCACTTCTGGCACAGAAAACGTTGACTTCCAGTTCGATTGAATCCGCTTTTCACTTGTCATTCGCTTGTTCGGCAATGTGGACACCTTTGCATGTCTAGACGTATATCACTGTCATGTCTGATTTAGACGATCCCTCTGCGATAGACGCGGGCTGGGAAATCTCAATCGTGTAGCCTGCCTTCTCTGCGTCCTGCCAGAACATGTGTACGGTGTCGAGCGAGAATTCATCAAGGTCTTTGCCGATGAGATCGAGCTTTTTCAGCACGTCGTCTGTAGCCGTGATGATGTGACAGCCTACGGCGTCCGCCTGAATAACATTAAGCAGTTCGCGCGGGCTTGCCCAGATCAGTTCCGTCTGCGGGTAATCCTTCAACATATCAACGACGCGACTCATGATAGGCAAGGGGTCGCGCCCGGTGTCCGCGATTCTTCCGGCGAAGACTGAGACGAAATTCCTGGTCAGGTCGGAGAGATTATCAACGACATCTGCGACCTGTTCAGCCGTCATCAAGGCTGTAACGTTTATTTGCACGCCAGCAGCCGAGAGGCGCTTGATGAGCGAATTGCTCGACTCGCCTTTGGTATTCGTCACAGGAATCTTGACGAAGACGTTCGCGCCCCACGAAGCGATTTCGAGCGCCTGCAATTCCATCTCCTCGAAATCGTCCGAGAAGACCTCGAAAGAGACTGGCCGGTCCGTGACCACTTTGAGAACGTCTAAGGCGAAGGCGCGGTAATCTTTGACGCCTGCCTTGCGCATCAAGGTCGGGTTGGTCGTGAACCCTTTGATTAAAGGATTCTCGGCCATGCGCTCGATCATTTCGATGTCCGCGCCATCGGCAAAGAGCTTAACTTTCAAATCCTTAAGATTCGGCATGACTATCGGTCTCCTTCAGCTATTAAATTTTACCGGACAGAATCAACTCGCTCGCTTCAAACAATGAATTGACGATGGCGTCCGGCCTCTCAGCCTGCCGCTCGTCGTATTCGTAGCTGATTAGAATGGTCTTGCAACCTGCGGCTCGTCCAGCCTCAACGTCGCGCCATCGATCTCCAACCATGAACGACTGACTGAGATCAAGCGACTCTTCGCGTGCAGCTTCCAGAAGCATTCCGGGTTTCGGCTTGCGGCAAGCGCACTCGTCTCGCTCGCTATGATAGCAGACCTTTATGTCGTCAATCAGAGTTTCACGGCGAATGCGCTCGTGCATGGCCTCGACCACTTCGCGCCGCTGAAGACCCTTTGCGACATCAGGTTGATTCGTCACCACGATCAGGCGAAAGCCCGCGCGCTTTAATCTCTCAATCGCTTCGCCGACGCGCGGAAGAAACTCCAACTCTTCAACACTGGCGGGAGGGAATGGACGCCCCTCACGAACAATAGCGCGATTTATCACGCCGTCTCTGTCCAGAAAGACTGCGCGCGTCATAAAGAAGCAGGGACTTCTCTGCTGGTCGCCATGCTCTCCCACTTCATCTCGTTTGCCATTAAATCCGGGTGGCTGACAATGCAGTGCCAGACGACAGCCTGAAACGCTTCCGTGTGCGGTGTGATGTGCGCGGCATCCACAGTCGGCACGACTATCACCTCGTCGCCCACCTGCTTTGTGTATCCGCCGTCCCGGCCCACAATGCCGAAGATCATTAACCCGCGCCGCTTCGCTTCATCAAGCGCGCGCACGATGTTGACGGAAACATTGCGCTCTCGGCTACCGCCGCCGACACTCATCACAAACACGGCATCCTTCTCATTAGCACGGCTTGTCCGAAGGTAAGCTTCAAAAACAGTCTCCCACCCTTCGTCATTCGTGCGCGCCGTCAACTCCGCCACATTGTCGCACGGGCTGTAGGCTTCTATCCCTACGATCTTGCGAAAATCGTTCGCGGCATGACTACAGTTTGCAGCGCCCCCGCCGACGCCCAGAAGAAAGAGACGACCGCCGCGCTCTCTGAGTTGGACTAATTCCTGAACAACGCGTTCGATAGGCTCCGCCTCAATCGAGCTTGCAATTTGGGCGGCCTGTGTCATGTATTCGTGTGTGTGGGTCATAGTAAACGGGTCATTGCTAAAGGTTTGTTCAGGCGGTGAAGGCGGTATGATTCGTTGCGGCGGGCATGATCCTGACGGCTCACTTCGAGAGCGCGCGCCAGCGCCTTCGGCCTCTACTCAAATCCACCAAGGTTACTCTTTCGGCGATACCTCGTATAAAATTTACAGGGCGCGAGAAGCGCCAATCAGCTTAACCTTCTGGGACTTAGAAAGTGATGTAGTCTAACTGCTCATATATAAAAGCGTCAAGTCTATCGTACTACACACGATAGCGTGTTAGCAGAAAGTAATGATATCACTCTAACGCGCGGGTTCTCAGCCTACTCGTGCGGTGAAATTTCTATGGCACATCGAAGACAGCAAAGTTATCCCACCTGTTAACGAGACCCATTCCGGCGGAGTTATTATATAAGCCAGCGCCCGTAGCCGTTGCCATGATGCTGCTGTTCGAGGAATAAACAAGCTCGTCGTCTGCATAAACCGAGATGCTGCCTGTGCTGGTTGTTACAACGCGCAGCATAATATTCCAACTGTCAGGCATTGGAACTTCGGCGGCTAAATTAGTTCGCACGCCCGATTGATAATAACCGACCGTCAGTGTTTTAGGTTTAGACAAATCGCCATCTGTATCGGACGTGTAGGCGAAGAAGTAATTATTTGAATCAAGCACACGGAAACTCAGGCCGGTGTTCATGCCGCTACCGCCGGAGCCCGGATGACGGTTAACGCGAACATCCAGATTACCTGTGCTCGACCCGGTCGAAACCCAGGCGACAGAGCGATCATTTCCTAGAAGGACTGCGCGCTCATTAAGAATGCCGAAAGGCTGCGGCTCAGACACGGCTCTATCTGTTTGCCAGAGCTTCTGCCCTGCCGTGCCGCCCTCGGTCGAACCCAAGCCGCCGACACTGCCTAAGATATAGGTGGAGTTGCTGCGCGAGAACGAGTCATAGACGCGCGCACCGGCGGGCGCAGACGCAGGAGGAGCGTCAACGGGCGATACGATATGACCTGGATTAGTTGGATTCGAGAAGTCCGGCGCGGTTGAATCGCTGACGAATTGTGGAAGAGGACTGTCCGCACATCCATAAAAGATACCTCTGGTGACTCCGCACAGGAGTCCAGCGTGCGCCGATCCATTGTAGCCGAGCGATAAATCTGCCACGTTGCGCGATGGACGAAAATAATAGGTAAGGAAGTTGCCACCGAGACTGAAAACTGTTTCCGGCGCAAAGGCAGATTCGGGCGCGCCTTCTCGCGGGTTACTTCCCTCATAGCCACGCACCTGAGCGATTCTGCCGGGAACGTTGTTGTGATCCGAGCCGCCTATGAAAAGCCTGCCTCCACCGCTCGCAGGACCAATCGTTCGGCGCGGCCCGGCAAAAGCCGTTCGACCAACCGGCACGCCGTCGTAATAAGTAGTGATGTTATGTCCGTCCCACCCGACGGCTAAGTGCGCCCACTCGCCCGGGACTGGACCTTCCTCGCTATTGAAGGCGATGCTGCCCACACCCGTGTAGATGTTTCCATAGAGCGAATAATGGTTTGGAGTACCCGATGAGAAGAATCCGAACAGAAGGGCGTGCGCTCCGCCGTAACCGTCGGAGATCATGTAGCTGCTATAGGCGTTATTGCCCGGCATAGCCCAGACCTCCCAGAAGAAGTGTCCAAGGTCAACGCCTTCAGGCCAGAACGAGCCGTAGTCCACAGTCTTCGGCGTGCCATCGAATTCGAGAACGGACGTGGGAGAGGTTACGGGCGAAAAGGTGGCCGTAAAATCGGGCAGAGAAGTAGCGTTCGCGTTGCTGAAGCTTTGACTAGACGGAGAGAAAGTATAAAAGTCCTGTTCCTTCGAGGGCATCAAGTCGTAAAAGCCAGACGTAGTTGTTATGAACAGATATGAACCATTGCTATCCGTAACTGTCTTTCCAGATTCTGGTCCGCTCAGATTCATTGTGACGCCGATGAGTCCTCTGCCGTTGTTGTCTATGACGCGACCTGCAATCTTGTATATCCTGATGGCTGTAAAATCGGTCTGCACATCGCCCGCCAGAAAGCCGTCGAATTGGACTGGCGGATCGAACATGTAGCCTGTCTTCTCAACGCCTATCTGATAGTTGTCTCCTGCCGGTAAATCGGTAAAGACGTAGAAGCCATTCGCATCCGTCATCGCAAACCTTTGAAATGGACCGGAGAGCGTCACGCTGACGCCTGCGACATTCTGTTGTGAACGATCTTTAATCGTTCCGCTGATCCGGTAGTGGCGTCTGACTCCAGAGAAATTTACGGATTGATCTGCGCCTAAGCTGCCGGTGGTTCGCGTTGTAAAGCTATGGGTCAAGGTATCGTAAGGCGCGACAATATAGCTGTAGGACGCAGTGAGGCTTTCGGACTTGTAACGACCACTCGTGTCTGTGAGCACAAGGTTGGAGACGTAGCCATTCGTGCTACTCACTTGTATGGCAATGTTGGATAAGGGGCTATTGTTCTCGTCCGTAATCAGACCGCTGATAGTATAAGACCGCAGCGTTCCCTCAAAGGCGGCGGTGGTTTGATCGCTCGTAAGGCTTCCTAAAACTTGCGGGGCAAAAGCGTAAAATGAGGTGGGCGAAGGAGCGATGGTATAGCTAAAGCCTGCCGTTACGTTGTTGAAGGAGAAACGTCCGCCGCCGCTCGTGACAGTCGTAAGTGGGTTTAGATTGTTCCCGCCTGTCAGATTTACGGTAACGCCGTCCAGTTGATTACCCTCAGCATTGATCTGGCCGCTGATCGCGTAATGGCGTCGCGTCCCCGTAAAGCTCACGGAAGAATTCTTATCGAGCACAGAGATTGTTTGCGGCGCGAAGTCGAGCACGTTGGTGCTCGCGGCGGCTATAGTGTAGTTGTAGGCTGCTGGCAAATCTGTGAATGAGAAAGCGCCGCCGCTGCTCGTCACGATTGTTTTAGGCGAAGAGTTGGGCGCGCTGCTGGTGAGCGTAACGTTGACGCCTTCCATTCCAGCGCCCTGATCCGCTTTCACCTGACCGCTGATAGTGTAAGGTTTCCGCGCAGCCGAGAAGCCAACCGAAGTCTGGTCGCCAGCAGTTGAATCGAGGATCACTTGCTGCGGGGCGAAATTATAGAGTTGCGAAGATGGGATAACGGTGTATGTTCCCCCCACGGTCGCAAGAAATGAATAGTTGCCGTTCGAGTCTGTCAAGGCTGTCGCCGTCTGCACCCCGTTCAAGCTCATAAGGACGCCGCTCGCGCCTATGCCGTCCAGAGTTGCCCGACCGCTGACCTTATAAAGCTGCGCGGGCGTCGGAACAGCGCCCGCATCATCCGGCAAACCGCCGCCAGTGTGACCGAAGCCTACGCGCACGCGATTGCTTCCCACACCTTGATAGTTAATGCCGACCAGCACATCACCGACATCGCCTATCTCCTCATCCACTCTCAACGTGATCTGGCTTATCCATTCTTGTCCGGCCAGAGGTCTAATGTCTTCAACTATCATCAGGTACTGACGATGAGAAGCATCTTCCGCCCCGGCGCTGATGGAAGCAGGTAAGTCGCCGGGCTGCAATGCCAGATTTACTGCGTAGAACAATAGGCGCGTCCGCTTGTCTGAGCCATACAAAATCGATGTTGCCGGTGCTGTTGAAGCGAAAGGCTCTGTCACGAGAGTCGTAGCCTCTAACGCCAACGCTCGCGTAGATGCGGGACGGCTGATTAAGATGGGCTTCGGCGGGGCTGCCATCACAGACGGCTCCGCGCAGGCGATGATAGAGAGAAGGATGCAAGCCTGTAGGCAGTAGCGAAAGCGGAGTCTTAAAGAAAGCTCACTCATAATATTGAGACAGGGAAATGAGGAACGACATCAAACTCTCTGTGACGCTTCAAACAGATGCCTGGCGTCTGGCAAGGCACTACAAGGTATATCATAGAATGTGACACTGAAACAATTAGTACCTTATTCCGGTAGTGGGTCAGTTTAGAAATGAACTCACCGCAGAGGCACGAGAGAGACTTGCCTGGTTTTACTCTGCGCTCACTCTCGCGCCTCTGCGGTGAATAGATCATTGAAGAATCTATGCTCATATTTCAAACTGACCTACTTACAAGAATAATGACTTTCTTGACACTGTTTTCAAAGCGCATCTATACTCGATTCTCCGTTTACTTTAACCAATGAGATAAAGCGTTTGATTGATTAGATGAGTGGAGAGAAAGTCGCTTCTTAAAACCTGTCGCGCACTGTCCCATCCTGTTCCATATCATGCACAAACTATTCATCACAGGCGGCGCGGGTTTCATAGGCTCCGCCTTTGTTCGACTAATCCTAGCAGAGATTTCCTCGTGTGAAATCACAAACTTCGATGCGCTCACTTACGCAGGGAATCTGGATAACCTGCAAGGTCTGGACGAGAGCCGCCATCGCTTTGTTCATGGCGACATAGCAGACCGCGAGGCCGTCCTCAATGCGCTCGAAGAAGGGACGGATGCCATCATCAACTTCGCCGCCGAATCGCATGTTGACCGCAGCATCGCTTCCGCGCATGAATTCCTGCGCACAAATATTCTGGGCACGCAGGTGCTTCTGGACGCTGCGCGCGAGCGCCATGTGCCTCGCTTCGTGCAGATTTCAACCGATGAGGTGATGGGGAGTCTGCCGGAAGACGAAAACGCATTCTTCACTGAAGATTCGCCGCTTGCGCCTAACAATCCTTACGCGGCATCGAAAGCCGCAGCAGAGCATATGGTGAACGCAGCGCATCATACCTACGGTCTCGACACGGTCATAACGCGCTGCGGAAACAATTACGGTCCACGACAGTTCCCGGAAAAATTCATCCCGCTCATACTCTCGAACGCGCTTGAGGATCAGTCCATCCCGCTCTACGGCGACGGGCGCAATGTGCGCGATTGGATTTACGTTGAGGATCATTGCCGCGCCATCATGCGTGTATTCGAGCGCGGGCGTTCCGGCGAAGTCTATAACATAGGCGCGCGCAATGAGCGCCGCAACATTGATGTCGTGAAGGCCATATTGGACGCGCTCGGCAAACCGCACGAGTTGATTCATCATGTTAAAGATAGGCTGGGCCATGATCGTCGTTACGCGATCGACCCTTCAAAAGTGGAAGGGGATCTCGACTGGCAGCCTGTGGAGACTTGGGAGAGCGGCCTGGAAAAGACAATTCGCTGGTATGCGGAGAACGGCGCGTGGATTCAGCGCGCGCGCAGCGGCGCGTACCGCGACTATTACACAAGACAGTATGGCACGGAGATAAGCGCGCGTTGAGAATACTGGTCACGGGCGCTGTAGGTATGGTCGGTCGGGCTGTCGTAGAACATTGCGCGGCGCGCGGCGACGCTGTCTTCGCGCATGACCGCAAGAGTTTAGACATTACAGATCACGAAGCAGTAAAACTTACCTTCGAGCGGGAACGCCCCGACGCAGTCATTAATTGCGCTGCCTGGACTGACGTTGACGGCTGCGAAGGCAACGCAACCTTAGCTTACAGCGTCAACTCTTACGCCGTTGAAAACATGGCCGCAAGCTGCCGACGCGTGCGCGCCGTCTTCGTCACGATTTCAACCGATTACGTTTTCGACGGAACGAAAGAGGGCTTCTACACGCAGCGCGATGACCCGAAACCTCAGAGCGTTTACGCGGCTGCAAAGCTCGATGGAGAGCGTCGGGCGATAACCGCTTCGGCGCGCACCATAGTGGTTCGTTCGGGATGGATTTTCGGACCATTCGGGCGGAATTTTTTGAGCACGATAATGGAGCGCGCGCGACGAGGCGAGCGATTGAAGGCTATCAGCGATGCGTATGGGACGCCGACCTATGCCTGCGATTTGGCGGCACGTCTGCGCGAGCTTGCCGGAATAGACCTTCCGGGTGTGTATCACGTCGTCAATGGTGGCCGAGGCGTAAGCTACGAGGAGTTTACGCGCGAAGCAGTAAAAATCTCCGGCTGCGAGGAGTGCGAGATTGAAAGCGTAAGCACCGATACTCTGCACAGGCCAGCGGCCAGACCTCGCAACTCTCGCCTGAGATGCCTCTTATCAGAAGCCATAGGGTTGACCGCTTTGCCTGATTGGGAGACCTCATTAAGAGTCTTTGCCAAGCAAACTGCCGACTGAAAAGGTAGAAGCGCAGGATTGATTATTTGCTCCTAGAGGCTTGTCTTACTGCCCGTCTCTGGTATTATGTTTCACTGTTTCTCGCTATGAGTAATTAAGTCTCTATTAACCGATTAAGAAATATGATGTCTCAAGATAACCGCCTACTGCCGCTTACATCTACCAGCCTTGACCGCCCTTTGAGCGATCTGGCTCAGTCGAAGAAATACTACGGCGTTTCAGCCACGAGTGAAACGCACCTGCGCGACTACCTGGCAATCATACTCAAGCGCAAGTGGCTCATCTTGAGCCTGGTCGTAGTAGTCACATCTCTGGTAACTATACAGATGTATCGCCAGCCTCCGATTTACGAGGCGGAAACGACGATTCAGATCGAACAGAAGAAGAATATTTTACAGACCAAAGAACTGATTCTCAACACGGGCACAGACCCCTACTACTGGAACACGCAACTCAAGCTGCTTGAGAACCCGGAATTGGCACGGCAGGTCGCCATCACGCTGGACCTACAGAACAATCCTACATTTTTTGAAGGACAGGCGAGCAGCGGATTCTTCGCCAGCATCCGCAGGATATTTTTTGGCGATAAGCCTGCCCCTGCTCATGTTGATAAAGTTCCGGTCGTCGTCAACCCGACGATCAAAAACGAACAGTTATCGCCTGAACAACTCGAACGCCTTGAGCCTTACGAGGACGCGCTTCGGGCGAGTCTCACCGTAGAGCCTGTTGAAAAGACAAATCTTGTGACTATCCGCTTTCGTCACAGCAATCCTGTCATTGCGATGAAAGTGGCCGACACATTCGCACAGGTCTTTATCTATAACGACCTTCAGCGCACGACAAGTGGTACGCAGACAGCCACAGAGAAACTGGCGAATCAGATCGCAGAGTTGCAGTTGAAGATAAAAGCGGACGAAGAGAAACTGCTCAATTACAAAGAGAAGAACGACATTCCCATCAGCACGGCGCAGGGCGTGGACATCACAAACGTACGCGTGGGCAGTTACAGCTCTCAGCTTATTGAAGCCGAAAACAAGCGCAAGCAAGCCCAAGCCACTTACGATGCGGCTCGTAATAGCTCTGACCCCTGGTCTATCCCGGAGATACAGGATGATAAATCTGTTCAGAGGCTACGCGATAGGATAAGCGATCTGGAGGAGAAGAGAGCTTCGTTATTGCGCACTTACACAGAGGAGTGGCCTGCCGTTCAAGCTACCAATGATGAGATCAAGCAGGTTAAGTCCGAACTCGATAAAAAGCCCGCCGAGATTATCAACTCGCTAAAGCTGCGCTACGAAACTGCGCTCGCCACAGAGCAGAAAATAAAGACTGACTATGAACACGAGCGCGGTGCGGCGCAGGCGCAGGGCAAAGCCGCGCTGGACATTGGAGGTCTCACTCAGGAGCTTGAGACCTACAGGCAGCTTTTCCAGACGCTCTCTCAGAAGCAGAATGAAATAGACCTCGCTGGAAATGATCAAGGTAATAATGTCACGGTCGCCACGCCTGCCCGGTTACCCAGAGGGCCGGTCGGTCCTGCGCGCTCGCGCAACATCATAGTGGCTTTTCTCTTAAGCCTCGGCGTCGGTATAGGTCTCGCCTTCCTGCTTGACTATCTGGATGACACGGTGAAGTCAATCGAAGACGTTGACCGCTACATACACCTTCCGGCACTCGCTTTGATTCCGGGTCAGCGCAGCGAGCGCTCTCTCTTGAAGAGTAAGAACCCGCCGCCGAATACGGGCAAGGAGAGCACCGCTTTGGCTCTAATCGAAGATGTGCGCTCACCCATCGCTGAAGCTTATCGCCACTTGCGCACCTCTCTGCTTCTTTCGTCGGCAGGGCAACCGCCGAAGACCATACTCGTAACCTCCAGCCAGCCTTCGGAAGGTAAAACCACCACGGCTGTCAACACGGCGGTCATGCTCGCTCAGACCGGCGCAGAAGTGCTGATAATTGATTGCGACCTCAGACGCCCAAGAATCCACACGCACTTCAATATATCCAATGTCAAGGGATTGACGAACTGTTTGTCAGGCGACTTGAACACGGACGAGCTAATACAGGCGTATGAAAAGCTGCCGAACCTGAAGATAATGACATCTGGGCCTGTGCCGCCAAACCCTGCGGAGCTACTCGGCTCAGACGAAATGCGCAAGCTTCTTAACTCGGTGAGCGAGCGCTTCACGCACGTCATTATTGACTCGCCGCCCTCGATCTCATTTACGGACGCCTCTATTCTCTCGACGATGGTTGACGGCGTTATGCTGGTGGTTCACGGCGGCAAGAGTTCACGCGCGGTTGTTCGTCGCGCCAAGCAGCAGTTGCTCGACGTAGGCGCGCACATCTACGGCGTAGTCCTCAACAACGTGAAGCCCGAAGGCTCAAACAGCTACTACTATTACGGCTACTATTCAAGCTATTACGAGTCCTCTGAAGAGGACGAGGAGATGGCAGCCGAGGGCGCGCGAGCAGAGTAGCGGGGCGGCTCAGATGAGAGGCGAATTCTGCTTAATCGCAGATGATGTCGTATTAGGACGCGACGTAAAGATATACAACTTCGTCAACCTGTACGGCTGCGAAATCGGCGACGGCACGAAGATAGGCTCGTTCGTAGAGATTCAAAAAGGCGTCCGTGTCGGGCGCAACTGCAAAATTTCCAGCCACACGTTCATCTGCGAAGGCGTCCAGATAGAGGACGAAGTCTTCATAGGCCACAACGTAAACTTCATAAACGACAAGTACCCTCGCGCGACAACAGAGACGGGCGCGCTCAAGACGGAGGCTGACTGGCATCTTGAGCGCACAGTGGTCCGGCGCGGCGCAAGCATAGGCACAGGCGCAGTCATACTCGGCGGCATTCAGATAGCTGAGCGCGCAATCATAGGCGCGGGCGCAGTCGTCACACGAGATGTCCCCGCGAGAGCAATCGTCGCAGGCAATCCGGCAAGAGTAATTAGAAATGACGAACGATGAGTGCGGAATGAAATACAGACTCCTTTTCAATTCATCATTCGCCATTTAACCGCGCGCTTTGCTCATCACCTCGCAAACCCCCGGCTGGCTTCAGTTCTTCATCTCGAAGGTAAATAACTTCTTTCATCCTATGCCTCTCAGGTAAAAGGGATTTCAATCCGATGCTTGATAAGAGGATAAGCTGGGGCATAGAGGTGAGCCTATATCTCCAGTCGTAATCAATCTGCTGAAAGGCGTGGAACAGCGCGTAAAAGATTATCCATAGCGTGGCGAGCCAACCCGTCCACCACTCTTCACAGGTGAGGCCGCCGGGCCGCCGGAACATTTTGTAGATTGCCAACAGCGATAAGACGTAAACGGGGAAAAAGAAGATGAAATTGGCTAGATTGTGGACAAGACTGAATGAGCTTAAGTAGAAGGAGAAGAAGTAGGCAAGCTTCTTCAATGTGATGGCGGCAAAGTCCAGTAGCGATGCGGGATTCATGTAGTAGGTTTCGGGGCGCTGCCAGACCACGTAACCCTGTTGGTATTCGCCACTCAAGGTTTTAATCCACCGGGAAGCGAAAGTCACAGGCCACGCCGATGGGTTCATCATCAGGTAAGCATGTGCGATGATTGCGATGGCTATAAAGACGAAAAGTAAGAGGCTCGCGCGTTTGATTAAATGCGTCCTTGCCTCTATGCCTTGCAGAACTTTGCGCCTTGTCAGGTAAGCCAGAGGAACGAGAAGCAGCAGCGGGAATGCTGTAGGACGGTAGAATAATGCTAGCGCGCAGAAGAGCAGAATCAAGATAACTTGTCCGGGTAAAATCGCGCGGCTGTTTTTAGTCTCACCATCCTTCTCCGCGAGGCCGCACAGCAGATAGAAGATGACGAACGTGATTGCCATAAAACTGATGTCCGAGAGGACGAAGCGAATCCAGTTGAGCATCTCGTAGGACAGGAGCGCCAAAGCACCCGATGTGATGAGGCAGACGGCGCTCCGTGTGATTCGACTTATAAGCTTTAGCAGCCACCATATTACTATGAGCGCAAGGCAGTAATTCAGTAGTACGACTGCTTTCATCCAAGCTGACCCGAAAAGAATCTTTTGAAGGGCGACTACGGTCGTCCAGCCCGAGTAGAGAACAGGCGGCACGACGAAGCTCGCGTCCTGCGCGAATCTCATATAATTGAAATGGTCTGAAATGAGCAGGTCCGCCCAGCTTGAATAGGTAGCCGTGTCAGGGGACGTAACCATCCCCTGATGGTAAGTGTAGAATCCGAAAACAAGAGCTATAATGCCGATGATTGCGGGAATCAGCTGTCTCGGAAATCTCTTTGAGAGGTTATCACCCGCGCTTTTTTTTGGTGTCATGCGGAAAAAATTTTAGAGTATCTCTAAGATCGTCTGTGAACTCGTGCGCCCAATGTGATTGGCGTGCCGGGTCATAGTAGCAGAACTTTGCGCCGGGACTCGAAAATGTTCCTTGCCCAATTCTTTGACGGGCTTAAATGTAGATAAACGAATGGCTATAGAAACGGATAAGCGTGT
>QHXM01000265.1 GCA_003222945.1 Acidobacteriota bacterium | reverse complement strand
TTCTTAGTCGAGCTAAAGCGTGTTCCGCCTGCGAAATAATTTTTGGGGAAGCCTTGACTTGAGCTATTTTGACTTTTTCTACGGGAGCATGATAACGTCCCATCCGAAATCGAAAGCTGTTTTGACTTGTTCTTTTCAGAAAGAAGCGTCCGGGTGCCCCGTGCAAAAGAGCGGGGAGAATAGGGAAGCGGGTGTAAATCCCGCGCGGTCGCGCCACTGTGAAGAAAGGTAAAAGGCAAAAGTTAAGAGATAGATTTATTCCTAACTTTCCCCTTTTTCCTTTTACCTTTCTAAGCCAGGAGACCTGCCCGTTGACGCCATCTTTTGCAGCCTTTTGAGCGCCTCGCGTCAAGGTGTTCAGGCCGCACGCGCGGGTATTCTACTTCCTATCAAATTCCCGTCGTTAGCCTGCAAGCCTTCACGCGAAGGCGCACAGGAAAGCGACGGGATTTTTGTCTGAACAGATCACAACTGAATCGAATCTTAAGCCCGAAGAGAAGCAATCAGCACAACTCTTCGCGCCTTTACACTACTTCGCGCCTTTGCGAGAAACTCTCGCGCAAAAACCGACGAAGCAAGGGGTGAGCGATAGAGTCATTTTCGGATTTCTATTCCTGCTTGCTTTGACAGCCTGCGTATCGAGTTGCTCGTCACGCCGTGAAACTTCACAGCCAACGAATACAAATTCTTCGCGCGAAGTAACGGACGAAGCAGGCAGGCGCGTTCTTGTTCCCGCTCGTCCGCAGCGCATCATCACGCTCGCGCCTAATCTGACCGAGATAGTTTACGCTGTCGGCGCTGGCAATCGTCTGATCGGTAACACGACCTTCTGCGACTACCCACCGGAAGCGAAGCAGGTTGAAAAGGTAGGCGACACGCTTCAGCCGAACATCGAACGCATCATCGCGCTCAAGCCGGACATCGTGCTCATCTCCACAGCCTCGCAACTCGAAGCCTTCACAACGCAATTGAACGAGCGCGCCATCCCGGTCTTCGTCACGGACCCGCACGATCTTGAAGGCGTCTTTCAGTCAATCAAGACAATCGGCGATCTGCTAGGACAACAGGAGCAAGCTGAAAAACTTTTAGGCGACCTTCGCGCACGCGTCGCGGAAGTCCAGGGTAAAGTTAAAGACCTACAGCCCGTCACAGTCTTTTATCAAGTATCGGCCTCGCCTCTCTGGACCGCCGGAAAAAAATCCTGGATCACGGACTTGATTCAACGCGCGGGCGGGCGCTCCGTGACAGGTGACATTGAAGGCGAGTGGATGCGCTACAGCGACGAGGCTGCGCTTGCCTCGCGCCCCGAAGCAATCATCATCCCGACCAGCGATTCTCCGAATGGAAGCAAAGTCGAGGTCGCACAGGCTCTGCAAAAATCTCCAGCAGTTCAAAACAATCGCGTCTATACAATCAACAGCGACTACCTTTCGCGCCCAGGCCCAAGACTTGTTGACGGCCTTGAGCAGATAGCACGCGCGCTTCACCCCGAAGCTTTCAAGCAGTAAGAAGCATGAAGATGATAACGATTGCTGCACAGCAGAATATCATTCGAGGCGCGCGTTCAACTTTTCGCCGCACGCTTTTGATCTGTATGGCGCTGCTTATAGCTCTGCTCATCATCATCGTCCTCGCATCCGTCATCGGCGCAGAGCGTTTGCCGCTTGGCTCATCGCTCTGTGCGTTGTTTACCGGAGGCAGTTCGTCATGCGGCCTAACGCCCGAACAGAATGCAATTCTGCTAAGCATTCGACTGCCTCGCATCCTTCTGGCCGCAAGCGTCGGTGCGTCACTTGCGACAGCGGGCGCGGGCTATCAGGCGCTGCTCAGAAATCCGCTTGCAGAGCCTTATCTTCTGGGCATCTCGAACGGCGCGGCGGTCGGCACTATGATCGCTCTGGTCTTCTTCGGCACAAGCGACGCGAGCGAATGGTCGCGCCCCATCATGGCTTTCGCTGGCGCGCTCGCTTCCACCTTCGTCGTCTATCGCCTGGCGCGCGGGCGCACGGGCGCGTCTCCTGAAAAACTAATCCTGGCGGGCGTGATCGTTACGACGTTTCTTTCATCCGTAATCGTCTTCATCACCACAATGATGGATGCGACGCGCATACGCTCTTTCACATTCTGGCTGCTCGGCGATCTTTCGGGCGCAAGCTCAAAGCTGCTCACAATAGGAATCGTTGCGGCCATCATAGGCGCAGTTGTGCTCGCACTTCACGCACGCTCTTTGAATCTACTGATGTTAGGCGAGCGCGACGCATTCGATCTCGGCGTAGAAGTCGAGCGTGTGCGTCTCATTGTCTTCGTCGCGGCAAGTCTGCTCGTGGCCGCGTCCGTCGCATCCTCCGGCTCTGTAGGATATGTCGGTCTTGTCATTCCGCACTTAGTCAGACTTTCTACTGGGAGCGACAACCGCACTGTGATTCCCGCAGCGACTCTCGCGGGCGCAATCTTCGTCATCGTCGCGGACACAACGGCACGCACCGTCATCGCGCCACGCGAACTGCCCGTCGGCGCAATAACAGCGCTAATCGGCGCGCCGCTCTTTATCTATCTTTTGAGAAGAGGTTAATGATGCTCGAAGCGCATGTAGTGAGTGTGAATTATGGAGAGCGTATGGCGGTCCAGGATGTCAGCTTGCGCGCCGAGCCGGGCGAAATCACTGCCATCATCGGTCCGAACGGCGCAGGCAAATCAACTCTGCTGCGAGCATTGAACGGCGCGCTTCTACCTTCGCACGGTGAGATTCTGCTCGACGGCGACCCTCTGCGTTCTATTTCTCGACGCGCAATAGGGCGACGCATAGCGGTCGTTGCTCAGGAAGCCGAGTTGCGATTCCCCGTGACTGTGATGGAGTTTGTGCTCAGCGGACGCTATGCATGGTCAAGCACAGGCGCTTGGGGCTGGGAGACGGACCAAGATGTTGCTGTGGCTCAAGGGGTCTTGCGCGAAACTGAATTGGAAGATTTCAGCGCTCGCTTGATGAACGAGCTTTCGGGCGGCGAGCGTCAACGCGCAGTGCTCGCGCGAGCGCTTGCGACTGAAGCGAGCATTCTTCTCTTAGATGAGCCTACGGCGAATCTTGATCTGGCGCACCAGGCGGCGCTGCTTTGGCTTGTGCGCGCACGCTGTGACAAGCGGCGCGCGTCGGCCATCGTCGTCACGCACGATATAAACCTCGCGGCGGAGTTTGCGGACCGGGTACTGCTTCTTTTGAGAGGTCAAACCCTCGCAATGGGCACGCCGCAAGAGGTCTTGACGCCGGAACTCTTGCGCGAAGTTTTCGAGATTAGAGTTTTAGTGGACGCACATCCTGTAACGGGCGCGCCACGCATCACGCCGGTGCACGAAGCGCGCTGGTAATCAAACAACAGGAGCGATGGATTAGGGAAGGCGGTGAGAAGCCGCCACTGCCCGCGCAACTGTAAGCAGCGACGACGCCCTGCACGTTTTAAGCCACTGTATCTTTACGAGATGGGAAGGCGCAGGGCGAAGGTGAAAAGCAGGGATGAGGGCGGAGGGATGAGGGATGAAGGAAAACAAAGACGTTAGGCTTTTCTTCATTCCTCATCGCTGCCGCCCTCACCCCTGCTCTTCTACGCTGCGAGTCAGGAGACCTATCCGGCGCTCTCTTTCAAGCTCGTACTGCGACGGGCAGGAGAAGCTACTATGAAAAAAAGAATCAAAGCGACAGGCAAACCTGTTGTGCTCAAACTTGCGAGCCTGACGGCTCTGCTCATCTTTCTCTTTTCACTTTCAATAAATGCTCTGGCGCAAAATGGAGCGACAATCAACGGGCGCGTGAAGGACGAGCGCGGCGCGGTTGTGCAGGGCGCGGAGGTTCGCCTGCGCTCTCGCACAGGCATAAAACTTTTTGCGCGGACCGATGAGAATGGCGTTTACGGATTCAACGGACTCGCGCCCGGCGATTACATTCTTGAAGTCGCGGCGCGCGGCTTCGCTGTGCAGAGTTCGGAAGAGTTGCACTTAGAGCGCGGACGAAACGTTGGCCGCGACTTCGCGCTATCTGTCAATGCTGTCAACGAGAATATCGTGGTCGTCGCAACGGGAACGCCCCAGCGCGCCGATGAAGTCTCAAAAGCTGTCACGATTGTCGGCGACGCGCAGATTGAAAATAGACGCTCGCTGACTCTTTCTGAAGCTCTGCGCGGCACTCCGGGCCTGCGCGTGCAGCAGCAAGGCTCCTTTGGCTCGCTCACATCTTTGCGCTTTCGCGGACAGAGGAATTTCGACACCGCTATCCTGCTCGACGGGTTGCGCGTGCGCGATGCTTCTGATCTGAACGGCTCGGTGCTTCCTTTCATCACGGATATACTGCCCACAAACCTTGACCGCGTTGAAATACTGCGCGGCTCAGGTTCTTCCATCTATGGAACGAATGCAATCGGCGGAGTCATCAATCTTGTTCCGAAGACGGGCGTAGGGAAGCCCAGATTCGAGGCCAGTCTTGAAGGCGGAAGTCTTGCGCTTGCGCGTGAACGTCTGCAAGGCTCTGGCGGAATAGGTCGTCGTGCGGGTTTCAGTTTCGGACTGACGCGCATTGATGTTCGGCGCGGTGTTGACGGCAACGATGAGTACGGCGACACTGCGGGCGGCGGGCGTTTTCAATTCGACGCGACGCCTTCCATCAACATCGCCGCGAATTTTTACGGGACGATCTCGAACGCGCGAGTCAACAATAGTCCGTTCGCGCTTCCTGCCGCGTTCACGTCAACAGGAAAATATCCTGCGGCAGTCGAAGGCGTCACGTTTGAGCCGGACACGAACAACCCGGATCAGGGACGACGCAACCGCCTGCTCGTAGGTTCTGTTCGGATGACCGAACGCGTCAATGATCTCTTCTCTTACACGGTCGCTTACCAGCACGTCTCAACGCACAGAAGAAACTACAACGGACCGGCTGTTGACCCACGCTTCGCTTCATTCTTCCCGTTCGGAGATTTTGTATTCAACAGCACGAACAAGGGCGCGACCGATACGCTCGACGCGCGCTCAAATTTCCGGCTGGGACGCGCGAACCTTTTGACCGCAGGGATGGAATACGAGCGCGAGTCGCTCTTTCAAGAGAATATACCTTCGTTCTCTCTTCTAAACGACACTACGGACCGACAGCGCACGTTCGCCATCTTCGGTCAGGACCAAATCTTTCTGCTTGATGAGCGCCTGCAAATCTCTCTGGGCGTGCGCGGGCAGTTTTATAGAATCTCGCCAGCTGACCGCCCTGGGATTTTGAGCAACATCAATGCGCAAAGCTCTGTGACGGGCGACGGCGCAATCGCTTACTTCATTCGCTCGACGGGCACGAAAATTCGCGCGCACGTCGGC
>QHXM01000101.1 GCA_003222945.1 Acidobacteriota bacterium | reverse complement strand
AACGAAGACTTTGCGGGACGAATGTAGAGTTTGACGTTTAGAATGGAAGATTAAAGACAGCCGCCCATTGTGGAAGACGAGCGGTTGGGTAACACTCGATTCCTCCTGTGAATTCCGCCCGGCGTGATAAGGGTCATGCCGGGCGGCTTTTTGTTTGGAGATTATTTTAGCTCGGCTTCTCGTTAATCATGCCGCGAAGTTCCGCTCTGAGGCGTTCTATCTCTGCTAGTTTCTGTTGGACGCGGTCAAAGAGCGCGCTCTGCGTCTTGATGCCTTCGTCAATCAGGAAGGCTGCGGCCTCTGCTCGGTTGCGAAAGACTCCTGCCTGAACGAGTTGTTCGAGTTTCTCCTGCGCGTCGTGCGAGACTTTGACGGCGACGACGTAATCGTCTTTAGCGGAGATGGCGCGCTCGATTGTGCGGCTGATGTCGCGGCCTATGGCGCTTAAACTTTCCGGGATGCGAGAGGCTATCTCGCGCACAGAGGATGTTGTGCGCGCCTTGTGATGCTCATGCTCTTCTTCGGGCAGCATCAGGTCGTCAATCGGTTCAGGTTGTTCGTCGTGTTCCGGGTCGTATGGATTACTCATCTTAGATTAAACTCCTTCGAGATAAGGTTACGCGCGGCCTTGAATAAAAGTTCATGCGATGCATTCTAAGAAGGGGTAAACAAAGCGTCAAGGAATCTTTCGTAAAGGATGAGCGGAATATTAACCACAGAGACACGGAGACACAGAGGGAAGAAATAATTTTGAGTTTTGAATTAAGGCTTTCAATTCATAATTCATAACTCATAACTCATAATTTCTTTTCCTCTGTGCCCTCTGTGTTCTCTGTGATGAATCATTGCTGGAATGATTAGACTCTAAAATAAAACCTATTCACGCTTGTTTTCGTAAATCAAATGTTCTATATCCTCTCTTGGCTTCAAAACGGGAGAAAACTTATGTCTGCAAATAGACTCGAACTAAGAGAGCGAGAGCTTGAAGGTGCGGTTGCGGTTGACGTAATCGGGGAACTGACGGTAGGGACGGGCCACGACGTTCTGCTTGATAAGGTGCGTAAGCAGATAGAATCGGGTCACAAGCTCCTGCTTATAAATCTCTCGCAGTGCAGGCGAGCGGACAGCGCTGGCCTTGGCGAACTTGTAACCTGCCTTGTGACCGCCGCGAGACACGATGCCGTCTTGAGGCTGACGAACATCCCGCAGCCTATTCGCGGCCTCATGAAGATGACGAACCTGCTCAAAGCCTTCGAGGTCTTCGAGACGGAAGAAGAGGCTTTGAAAGTATGAAAGAAGAGGAAGGGGAAATGGGCAAATGGGGAAACGGGGAAGGGAAAAGAAAATACCTTTTGCCCTTTCCCTCTTTACCTATTTCCCTGCAAAAATCGGGCGCGGGAAAAAGAGCTTAATCAGGCGCGCAACCTTGCCCGTCCCGCGCGCATCCGTGTACTATGCTATAAGCCGTATTGCTCGGCGGTTGGTCTGGCGCGAGGCGTTCGGGAACTTGCGCTCTAAATCCTGAAGATTTTTCAAAATGAGGCTTTCCTAAAGTGAAGAACAGAATTACTCTAGCCTTGGTCGCTCTACTCATCGTCGCTCTAACCGTCCCTGTCTTCGTCTCCGCTCAACAGCAGCGGCAGCAGTCGCAGGCGTCAGAGCCTACTTCCGGCAGGTCCAACGGAACGCCCGCTCGCCGCACAACTCGCCCGCCGCGTGTCTCCACTGAGGCCGCGCCAGCCGTTGAGCAGGACTTCGCGGAAGCTCTCTCCGTCATTCAGGAGAACTACATAGACGGCAACAAGCTCGATTACAACAACGTCTTCAAGTCTTCCATCATTGGAATGCTGCGCACGCTCGATCCGCACTCGAACTATTACGACAAAGCGGAATTTGACGAGTTGAAGACCGATCAGCGCTCCGAGTATTTCGGCATAGGCGCTTCGATTCAGAACCAGACCGTCGGCGACAAAACGGACACCTACATCATGGCGACGTTTCAGAACTCGCCAGCCGCACGCGCAGGTCTTCGCTACGGCGACAAGATTTTGGCAGTTGACGGCGAAGACATGGCAGGCAAGTTCTCCTCAGACGTGCGCGACAAGATTCGCGGACCGCGCGGCTCTATCGTGAAGATAACGGTCGAGCGCGCATCTACGCTCAAGAAAGAGACCGTAGAGATTACGCGCGACGCCGTGCCGCAGCCTTCAATACCGGACGCCTACATGATTAGACCGGGCGTTGGCTACATCGGCATGACGCAGGGCTTCAACTACACGACCGCAGACGAATTGCAGGCCGCGCTAGACGATCTACACGCTCAGGGAATGCAATCGCTCGTGCTGGATTTGAGAAACAATCCCGGCGGATTTCTGGATCAGGCGATTCGCGTCTCTGAGAAATTCCTGCAACGCGGCCAGGTAATCTTAACGCAGCGTGGCCGCAACGGACTTGGCGACAAGTCTTACGAATCGAACAATCGTAACCCGGACCAGACGCCCCTGGTCATCCTAGTTAACGGCAACACGGCTTCTGCTTCTGAGATCGTTGCGGGCGCGATGCAGGACCACGACCGTGCTCTGATAGTCGGCGAGACAAGTTTTGGCAAAGGTCTGGTGCAGGGAATCTTCCCGATGGAGTATGGCACGGGGCTAACCTTGACGACAGCCAAGTATTACACGCCTTCCGGTCGCCTGATTCAGCGCGACTACTCGAACGGCGGCTTCTATGATTACTACACGAAGGGCGGCACAATTGCTCTTGATCGTAAAGATCAGAACACGAAGCCCACAGGACCGGAAAGCAAGACCGACACGGGACGCCCCGTTTACGGAGGCGGCGGAATCACGCCGGATGAGGGGATTAAGCCCAAAACAATCAACACGTCACAGGCTCGCTTGCGTAATCCAATCTTCGCTTTCGTGCGAGAGCTTGTGAACGGAAGAATCCAGGGGTTTGATTCCTACAAGGTTCAGCGCGGGATTGATTTCGAGCACACGAAGTTGCAGGCTACGGATTTCCCAATGACCGATAATCTATACAAAGCCTTCAAGGATTTTGTGTCGAAAGACCCAAGCTGGAAGTTGACGGCGCAGCAGCTAGACCACAGCCGCTCGTTCATAGAGCAGGATATGCGCTTCAACATCATCACAGCAGCTTTCGGTAGAATCGTCGCCGATCAGGTTCTCAACACCGACGACCCGCAGATTGCGAAAGCCGTTGACGTGATGCCGAAGGCACGCGAGCTTGCAATGACCGCGATGAGCAAGAGAAACCAGCAGTAGAAGGCAAAAGGAAAAAGGTAAAAGGGAGGATGAGAATCAAATCCCTCATCCTCCCTTTTACCTTTATAGCTGGGAGCGCAGGCGGCTCGCCTGCATTGAGCGCGTAAGCGCGAATAATTGAGATTGCTAGAGCAATCTTGCAGGCCGGGCCGCCTGCGCTCAATCACAAGTGGCTATTGAATCAAACCTGCTCGCTAAGAAATTTCATCCGTTTTAATTTCTCCCAATCAGTGGTAAATTAGTCCTCGAAGCATTAAATTTTGTGTGCTCCCTGTAATGCTTTCGCCGCGTGTTCTGACAGCGGCTTTTATTCTGAATTCCAACTAACACATCTAGAACTTTTCTATGCCGCGCGAGATTACGCACCACAGCCAGATTCTTGAAGCGATACGAAACGCAGACATCATCTCGGAATTGGCCGAGCGAGATGACGGCCATTTCAAGTACGAGCTTGACCTTGAGGTGATCGTCTATGGCCGCAACTATACGGGCAAGAAAGTTGGTCCGTATGCGCGCCTACTGGATTACACGCCCGGCGAAGAGGTCGTCACTCAAGGCGATTGGGGCGGCAACACGCTCTACATTCTGGTTGGTGGAAAACTGGACGTGAACGTCACGGACGATCATGGGACTACACGCAAGGTCGCAGAGCTTGAACCCGGAATGACCTTCGGCGAGCGATCAGTTCTTGCAGGCCAGCCGCGCAACGCGACCGTCTCTGTTCCGCCCAACACGGAAGCCAGAGTTATAGAGATTCAACGCCCTGCGCTTCGTCTTCTCAAAAAACTAAAAAAATTCGGCCACATGCTCGACGTGGCTTACCGCAAGTACGGGCTTGACCACACGCTTCTCGAAGTTGAAGAAGCGACGAACAATGCCTTCAGTCCAGAGCTTTTGAAACAGCTAGGCGACGCCGCGCGCTTTACAGTTTACGGAAAGAATCACGTACTCTTTCAAGAGGGCGATCCACTTAACCGCATTGTCTTCGTCAAGAATGGTTGGGTGCGGCGCACGCGCGGCCTGCTCGCTAACCCGACGCAGGCGGACATGGTCATGGAGCTTAGCAAAGATGTCGGCATAGATTTTCTAAGCGCTGGCAACTGTCTAGGTCTTGAAGCTCTCTCGACGGATGAGAAAAGTGATTGGATGTACACGGCGACTGTCTTAGCGCGAACGGAAGTTCTTGAAGTCGCGGTCTCGCACCTTCGCGCTAACCCTGCATTGCGCGATCTTGTGACAAAGCATATAGGCAACTTCTCGCAAGTGGACGATAAGCCGCCAGAGCCTCCAAGAGACAAGCGCGTGGTCGCAGCCGAAGGGCGCGAGATTGCTACAGGCATCGTTGACGCAACGAACCTGCTAGTCATGGATATGGATTTGTGCATACGCTGTGGCAACTGCTCGCTCGCCTGCCACAAGGTTCACGGTCAATCGCGCCTGCTTCGTCGCGGCATACACATAACTCGACCAGTCAAACCTCAAAGCCATTCAATCCAGCATGTGCTCGCGCCATCCGTTTGTCTGCATTGCCAAGACCCTGAATGTCTGACGGGTTGTCCGACGGGCGCAATCGGGCGCTTCTCGGAAGGTCAGATAGACATCAACCCGAAGACCTGTATAGGCTGCGGCGATTGCGCAACCCAATGTCCGTACAACGCGATCACTATGATTCCGCGCAAGCCCATGCTGGCAAAGCCCCGGACCATTACAGGCAAACTGAGATCGTGGTTCAGCCTCGCGCAGCCCAATTTGCCTCCGGCTGTCACGGAGACGGATAATCTGCTAGCGGTCAAGTGTAACCTCTGCAACAACACGCCTCTTAATCCGAAGGGCGCGAAAAAGCCTGCGTATTCTTGTCAGGAGAACTGTCCGACGGGCGCGCTCGTTCGCGTTAACCCGCGCGAATATTTCAGCGAGGCGGAGAATTCCATAGGCATAGTCTATAAAGATCAGACGCACGCAATCGGGCGCAATATTCATAAGCGAGACATACCTGCTCGCATCTGGCACATCTTCGGCGTGCTTACGACCATCGCAATAACTGTGGCGACCATCTGGGCTGCCCGACGCTATACGCTCGACGGGCATCTGGCCGGAACATGGCTCACGGTGCGATGGATAACGGGGCTTGTCGGATTAGGCGGCATAGCGGTTGTGATGACCTATCCTGCGCGCAAGCAGATTTACAGGCATCGAGCCGGACCGCTTCGCTATTGGCTGCTCTCGCACGTTTACATTGGATTGATCGCAGGCGTAGTTCTACTGCTTCACGGCGGGCGCGACACAGGCGGACTGCTCACGTCCGTGTTGATGGTCTCGTTCGATCTGGTAATCCTCACGGGAGTATTCGGAATAGCCTGCTACATAATCGCGCCGCGCATCATGACAAGCATAGAAGGCGACCCGCTCTTGATCGAAGATTTAAGAGAGCGACGACGCGAACTGCGCGAGACTCTGGCGCAGATTGATCTGAGCGACGCGCAACTGCGCGACATTCTAAAGAAGAAGATTCGCAAACGTTTCCTTTCGTTCGGCTATCTATTGAGACAATACATCAGGCGCGAGAACTTGACGGAGATGTTGGCGGACGCGCGCGAAGAGTTCAGAGAAGATGCCGAACGTCTGAGCGACCCGCAGGCGCGACTAATATTGATGGACGTTGTTGAAGCGACCGCGACACTGCGCCGCGTGGATTCGCTAATCTACCTTCATCAATTACTAAAGCTCTGGCTCGCGCCGCACGTAGTCTCAACATCGCTTATGCTTGCGCTCATGGTTGTGCATATAATTCAGGTGACTTTCTTTACGGTAAGGTAAAAGCAGAAGTCAGGAGTCAGAATCCAGAATGAAAGAAAAACAGAACGGTTTCTGCCTTATCCTATTCTGGATTCTGGATTCTGCTTTTCGTTATGCCTCTTAATTTAAGAACCACCACGTTCGTCATCGTGCGCGAGGATCGCGCCGAGGATGCGAAGACGCTCGTCACAGAAGGCTTGCGCATTGGCCGCTTGCCTGAGTGTGACATAGTTATAAATCATCCAACGGTCTCGCGCCTTCACGCAGGCATTAACGAAATCGGCGGGCGCTTCTACATACTCAACCTCTCAGGCTCGAACGCTACGACCATCAACGGCAGAGTCATTCCCTTTGACGAAGCGGAAGCGCTCGCAAGCGGCGACAGTGTTCAAATCGGTCCGTTCTTTCTCTTCATAGAGCTGGCTACGGAAGGCTTGCTTAAACTTCGCGTGTCCTTGCAGGTCGCCATGAACGTGGGCGAGTTCGAGGCGCGGCAGAAGCAGATGGTGGCTGACGAACGGGAGCGCGTCAAGCAGGAGCGCGCCGAAGCTTCATCCGAAATAGCTGGCGCGCTAAAAGTCTTCTGGGACAAGCGAACGCGCGAGAAGGCTGGTCGCCAGTCGCCTCTTCACCCGCATGATCCTCCGCGTTTGGGCAAGGCACGTTTCAATTGGACGCCGACGCGCGACCTCGTGCGCCCCTGGCCCTGGGCGGTCTTCGTCTGGGGCATCATCATCGTAGGCGCTCTCTCGGCTCTCGCCGCGTTCAAGTTCAAAAACGCTTTCGCGCCCGAGGTCATCTCAACAGCGCACACGCGCGAGCGGTTTCTGCTTGACCCTCCGATTGCGAAAGAGCCGAACGGAAACTCCTGTATGAGTTGCCACGTTGCAGGCGTCGGTCCAAATCGCGCGCCCTTGGAATCGAAATGCGCAGGGTGTCATCAAACAGAGAGTTTCATTGCAACAACTACAAAGGCGCATCGTGATGCAGGGATAACCTGTACTGTCTGTCACACGGAACATAAGGGCGCGGACTACAAACCCATGCTCGCCTCGCTGGATTCCTGCACCGTCTGTCACAACGACAACAACAAGAAGACCTACAACGGCAAGAGCGTTCACACGCCGCACGGAGGCACGCTAGGTTATCCGGTGGTGGGCGGCGAATGGGTCTGGAAGGGATTGGACGCTGAAGAGCTTGCCTTAAAACCCGAAGTTGCGAAGCTTCGTCGGCCCAGCGACACGGAGCAGCAGTGGCGCAACAAAGAGTTTCATGCTCTGCACATTTATCGCGTGCGCGCTGTGGCAAGCATAGAAGGAATCAAGGACGAGGACGCTGGAAACGGAATGCGCGTCATCTCCTGCTCAAGCTGCCACCGCTCGTTTGCCCCAATTGACCGCGTGACTCCGCGCTCGACCTGCATACGCTGTCACAACGGAGCTATATTTGAGAAGGATGCGCGAGCGGTGCGCTCTACGAACGCTATTAGCTGCACCTCCTGTCACGTTCAGCACATACGCGACACGCACTGGCGGCCATCGCTCTTCGTAGAACAGCCGCTGCCGCCCGATTGGCATGAGATAGTGACGGGAAAATGAGTTTCAAGTTTCAAGATTAGGTGACGTGGACTTGGAACTTGGAACTTGGAACTTTGATTTGGTATGAAAAAGTCGCAACTGCTCATCATCATCGCGCTTTTGCTTCTGCTTCTGGCGATAAACCAGACGACCTCTGACACCTCTTTTCTGAGAGGAATCTTCGGCGGGCTTCCATGGTATGGCTGGCTGGGCATAAGCGTCTTTCTCGTACTCATCGCTATAGGTTTCGCCGTTCGTGATGCGTGGCGTGCGCGCCGCTTGCTCATAGAGCGTGTTGAGAAAAAGAGTGAGACTGACAGTCAGAACATAAAACTCTCGCCTGAGCTTCTGGAAAAGTATGATCCGGACGGACCTGACTATCCGCATCCTGTCATCATCACGGAGCGCTGCATAGGCTGTCACGCCTGCGTTGATGCCTGCCCGCATGATGTTCTGGCTATGGTTAATAATTTGGCCGTGCCCGTTGCGCGCGACCAGTGCGCTGAAGATACAGCGTGCCAGGTAGAGTGTCCCGTCAATCCGAAAGCCTGCATCGTCATAAATACTACGAAGGTGATAAAGCCTCGACCTGTTCCTGTGCGCAATGAAAAGTTTATGACGAACGTTCCGGGCTGCTACATCATAGGCGACGTGTCGGGCGCGCCGTTGATTAAGAACGCTGCGAACGAGGGCGCAGATGTAATCAAGTACATCGCTGAAGAGTTGAAGGTCGCGCCGCCTGAGCAGAAGGCTGAGTATGACGTTGCGATCATAGGCATTGGTCCTGCCGGACTGTCCGCGTCGGTTCTGGCGCGTCAACATAACCTCCGATACATAGCCATTGAGCAGGACAAGGTGCTAGCAACGATTGAGGCTTATCCGAAGAACAAGTATGTGAAGGGCTTGCAGCGCGAAGCCGTGACTTACCTTGCACGCCGCGTCATCATAGCCATTGGCAATCGCGGCATGCCCATGAAGCTCGGCGCGCCCCGCGAAGAGTTGAAGATTTCGCGCAACGGCCACGTCGAAGACAAGGTGATGTACAAGCTCACGAACCCGGAAGAGTTCAAGCGTAAGAAAATCATCGTAGTGGGCGGCGGAAATTCTGCCATAGAGGCTGCGGTTGATCTGGTCGCGCGACGCGACGGCGACCGCATAGAGTTTCGCCCGGTGGATGAGATAAACGATGTCGCTTTGGTGGTCCGCTCAGATTTCAAGAACGACCTGAAGTTCGGCAACAAGCTGCAAGTCTATCAGTGCATAGACGACCGCCGCATCAAAGTCTATTTCGGCGCAGCCATTAAGGAGGTTCGTGACGGCGAAGTCGTCTTAATGGATGCAAGGACCAAGGAAGAGAAGATGACTGTGCCGAACGATTACATCTTCGCGCTCATCGGCGGCGACCGCCCTACGAGATTTCTGAAGTCAATCGGAATTGAGATTCCTGAGAATTAGAGCTTGCTCAAGTCTGGCTCACGTTTAAGTAGCATTCTGATTCGTCCCACTTATCATTGAAGTTGTTTGTCCGAAGGGACGGCAATCCTGAGCACAGGTTTTCCATCAACATTTTCCAGCGGAAAATAGACGCGATGAGTGCGCCCGTCAACCGCTACCGAATGAGCGTGCGCCGCGTATAATCCTTCACCAAGCTTCTCCAAACTACGCCCGCGCTCGTCAAAGATCGCGACGACGCCGCTCTCGGCAGAAACGTAGAGCCGCCCCAGAGCTTGATCGAAGGCCAGCACATCCGGGTCGTTGCCGACCGCCTGCACTGATGACATCTTCTTGCTCTCAAGATCGAAGACGGCGAGACGAGCGTTCTCTTCACAAGCGACGAAAGCCAGACGATGCTCACCATCTATCAAAAGCCCATGACTTGCAGAGCAGCCTGGCAGTTCATAACGCGCAGTAATCTTGTCTGTCTGCGGGTCAATCTCTGCAAGCTGATTCAACCTGTGGATGGTGACGAAAATGTGGCCGCTTGCGGAATCATACTGCGTATTACCCGCTCCGCCTCCGAGTTCTATGGTAGCGACTTGCCGGTTAGTCTTGGCATCTATGACTGTTTCCGTCTTGCCGTGCAGGTCCGAAACGTAGAGCTTCATCTCTTTACTTGCATAAGCGATTCCATCCGGGTAATCACCTGCCGGAACTCTCGTCTCTACTCGCAGAGTCTTATCGTCAATCACAGCCAATTCGTTTGTGCCCGTTGCCGAAGCGTAAATGCGATGAAGTTCGGGAACGGCCAGCGTGCCGTGCACATGCTTCAGACCGGAAACGTCGCCCACTACGCTCTGGCTATTGGTGTCGAAGACGGTCATTAGATCAGCGCCCAGATGCGCTATGTAGAGGCGGCCTCTCTCAGAATCCATACTCTGGTAATCGAAGCGAGACGTTCCGCCTGTTAGCGGAACGTCACGAAGGTTCTTTAGAGGAAGCTCTCCTTTGGGCGGGACGCATACGGCGACCATAGCCGTGAGCACGGCCAGGACAATCAGTTGTAGCAGCTTCATCTCGAAAACCTCTTAGGGATAGGTCGCGCTACTTTTTGATGTTCATCTTGTCTAAAGCTGCTCGCAGACCGCGCGCCAACTTCTGCGCATCGTCATTCGCCCAGAAGTGCATGAAGAAGAGGCGCGGCGTTTCCGTTAGCATGTGGCTATGCAGTGCTGTCATCTCTATGCCGTTGTCGCGCAGAGCTTTTATAACCGGATTGACCTCGCTTGCTATTAGAACGAAGTCGCCGGTAATCGCAGCCTTGCCTCCGCCCGTCGGCTGAAAGTTAATTGCAGTTGCCACACCCATCGCGGGCGGAACTTCCATCCCGTTATCCGTTATGGCCTCGCTGCGCGGGACGCTGAATTGATAAACGCCGCCGTTTACTTTGCCGCTCTGTTTCATTATCTGGTCTAGTTGCTTTGTGTCAATCCCTAAATCCTGATTCTGTGGACCGGCAGTTGGTGCAGTAGTGAAAGGCGTCTTGCTCAAGCTGAGCGCGTCGTGAATCGCCTTTGCAATCTTCACTGCATCGCCCGTCGAGCTGATGTGCATGTACATCACGCGCGGGTTTTCATGCAGCACGTGATTGTGAAGCGCAGTCTGCTGTATGCCGCCCTCCTGAAGCTTTGTCAACACGGGCGTCACCTCGTCTTCTGCGAGCACAAGGTCGCCCATCACCATCGTCATGTTGCCAGACTTTTTGAAGGCTACCCATGAGCCTAGCGCGAGAGCGGGTTTGACTTGAACGCCGCCAACAGTCACCTGTAAATCGCTTCTAGGCAAACTCACTTTGTAAACATCTCCGGGCTGCACGGAGCCAGCTTTCCCAAGCGCCTGCGCGACTGCGTTCCAATCGGTTGAAGTGGATTGCTGACCCTGAGCTTTGAATGATTGTGCGGCTGCTTCTGACGAAGCGACGAGCAGCGAGAACAGTGCTAACAGCGAAACTATCAATACTCTCTTTTCCGTAATCTTTATCATGACACTCCTACCTTTCATTGAACTATTCCAGCGAATTAAAGAAGCGCGCGTGCGGCTGCATAAAGGATGCCGCCCGTCATCGCTCCGACGGCTACAAGCGCAACATCTCTCTTTAGAAGAATGATGAGCAGGAAGGAGAGAGTTGCAATAAGAACGCTTGCCACGTTGACAATCGCTTCCGGCGCAATATCGAGCGAAACCACCAGAATCACGCCTACAACTGCCGCGCTCGCGCCAGCCAGAAACGCCTGCACCCAGCGATTGTTGCGAACCTGCTCGACGTAATGCGCGCCCAAGAGAACGAACACAAACGAGGGGAGGAAAACGAAGAAGGTTGCGATACAAGCTCCTATGATTCCGCCAGCCATGTAGCCCGCAAAAGTCGTAAAGAGCATAAATGGTCCGGGCGTTGCAACGCTCATCGCAACACCATCAAGGAGTTGGCCCGAAGTCAGCCAGTGGTGTTGGAAGACTGCGCCGCGCTCTAAGAAGATTAGCGAAGCGTAAGCGCCGCCGAAGCTGAAAAGCCCGGTCTTTAGAAAGAGCCAGGCCATCTCGAACCAGCGCGAGTCTGTGAAAGCAAAGCCAGCGCCTAAGCTACCTATCAGCGCAGGCATCGCCACAGGCGCACGACGACGCAGATGAGGCAAGCCCTCTTTAATCAGGAGATGTAGAAGACCTGCTGCGATTAAGATGATGAGAAAATTGATTCCTGCAAAGCGCATCCCAACGAAAGCGCAAACGAGCAGCGCGGCGAGAAGTACGCTCTTAATCGCAGCCCGCCCCAGCTTGATGATTCCTGCGGCGATGATACCGAGAACGGCAGGTTTGAGAACAAAGAGAGCGTTGTTTACAGTCGGCAGATTTCCGTAAGTCACATAGAGCCAACTCAGCGCAATCATTACGGCAGTGCCCGGAATGATGAATGTAAGGCCAGCGAGTATGCCGCCGAGGAGTCTTCGCTTCATATAGCCGACATAGATTGCTAGTTGCAGCGCTTCTGGTCCGGGCAGCATATGACAAAAACCCATGACCTGAACGAAGCGCTTATCTGAGAGCCAGCGACGGCGCTCGACCATGTGGTTGTACATCATCGTGATCTGCGCCACAGGACCGCCTACGTTTATGAAACCGAGCATCAGAAAATATAGAAAGACCTCGCGCCACGCGGGCATTTGATGATCTTCATCAATCGCTACGTCATCAACCTGCTCGTCATCAATCGCAGTTTTATCTATCAGAGCATCGTTCATTAAGAATTCGGCCTACGGGTAAATCCACTTCCAGCTAAGCAGTGCCAGTCCGACCACTTTAACATGCGTGTGAATGATCTACTTCACGCGCGCACTCGCGTTCGCCGTTTGCTGCTCCTCTACATTCTTCAGTTTCCAACTTTTCTATAATATATTTCAAATCGCGCACGAAGGAAATATCTTGTGACCAAATTTTTTCTTGCAATAAATAGAGACTTAAAGTATATAGACTTAACTCCGATTAATCAGCGTTAGTTGTTGGAGTCCAGCTACATAGCTTAAGTCAAGAATCGCCATCGAGGTGTATTCCGTGTCAGAGCAACCTGATGGTACAAGCCCTTCGACGCCCGCGCGGCTCATTGCCTTATTGATTGTCGCTGCCTTCGTCGGCCTTATCCATCTCTTTGTGTGGCCTAGCGGTCCACATGCTCAAGCGCAATCTTCCAGCCCGCAAGCACAGACGAAGCCCACGCCTAGACCTGCGTATCAAACCATAGTCGGAAGAGATTGCCAGCAGTGCCACCGCACTATCGTTGAAGCTTTCCCAATGGAGATTCATGGCAACAGCGCCAAATTCCTGAAAGACTCGCGCGCTGCCGTGTGCGAGAGTTGTCATGGCAATAGCGACAAGCATGTTGCGGCCAGCACTCAGACAAAAAACGGCGGCTTCACGATCAATCCGGCCAAGCTAATGACTGCACAGGCAAACGAAACCTGTCTTCAATGCCACTCGCGTGATCGCTATCTTAATGACTGGCAGGGAAGCAAGCATGACAGAAACGACATGAGCTGCTTGTCGTGCCATTTTGTTCATCATGTCAAGCCGGATGAAACGACACTTGCAAGCCTCACAGATAATAATAAGAGACAGGATTTGAGATATTCCTTCGTCAAGTTTCCTGAAAGCACTTTGGACAATCTTACGGTAGAGGAGACCTGTTTCATCTGTCACTCGGATAAGCGAAAAGCTCAGTACCAGCGCTCAACGCATCTGTTCCGCACAGAGAATCGGGTCATGAAGGTTACTTGTAACTCGTGCCACAACCCGCACGGCGGCGAAGGCCCGAAGATGCTTGAGAGGAGTTCGGTTAATGATACCTGTTATCAATGTCATGCTGAAAAGCGCGGACCATTTCTGTGGGAACACGCGCCCGTGCAGGAGAACTGTATGACCTGTCATTCGGCGCACGGCTCTAACAACGTCAGCCTGCTTACGAAGCGCAGCCATCAACTCTGTCAGCAGTGCCACATAAATCTCTTACCGCGCCATTCAACCGTTGCCGGATTCGATGTCTTCACTTTCAACAGAGGTTGTGTGAACTGCCACAGCCAGATACACGGCTCCAATCATCCCTCCGGTAGAACGTTTACGCGCTGAGGAGGAGCGACGATGAGACCTTTTATTCCGACCCGACTACAATCGTTAGCTAAGTCCACGGTCATCTCTCTAGCGATAATCGTACTGGCGTGCGTCGCTTTGCCGAATGCCTTGAGTCAGCAGACGCAGGATGCAAAAGGTAAGCAGCAGGAGACGAAAAAGCCCACAGCACCGCCAAGGCGCAGGGGAAGGAGAAAGGTCACGCTCTGGGAGAGCATCAAAGGAACTTTCGACATAGGAGCTAATTGGCGCTCTGTCAGTGGCGACCGTCCGGGCAAGTTCGAGGAGAATCGTGAAGTCCCGAAGAACTTCTTCGCACGAAATTTCAATATTCAACTCTTCTCTCCAGACACGCCTTTCTTAATAAATCTCAAAGGCGTGGAGATTGGCGAGCGCGACCAACGTTACACCGGAGAAATCGGAAAAGTAGGAACATTCAGAACAAAGTTCTTGTTGGATCAGCTTCCAAAATACTATTCAAATGGGCGCACCTTTCATCTTGGCTCGGATGGACTTCTTGCAGTGAACTCTGATCTGCGTGCGGCTCTGCAAGCTGTTCCAGATGCGGGCGCGGCTGCAAGCCAGCTTGGTCCTACGCTTCCAGCATTGGTGCGACAGGCCGTTCAGAATCAGGCGGGCGTAAATCTGCGCGTCAGCACGGACCAGTTTCAGGTGACGCAATCTTTTCATCCGACGAAGAACTGGGAGTTCTATTTCAGCGCGCAGAACATTCGTCGCAGCGGCACTCGCCCGCAAGGCACAGGCACTTTCGCGCGTGAGGGTAATGGCCCCGCAGGCGATAGCGTCTGGGAAACTCTTGGCATGGAACTGCCGCTGCCAGTAAATTATCGCACCACCAATCTAACCTTTGGCATTCAGTATTCGAGACCAAAATGGAGAGTTGGAGTTGACTATTTTCTCTCGCAGTTCAGGAATGCCATACCGGCAGTGACCTGGGAAAATCCGTTTCGCGTTACGGATGCTCTGGCAGTTGCACCCGCATTCGGCGCTGGTCGCAATCGCTTTGCGCGAGCGGAGCTTGCCATGCAGCCAGACAACGATTACCACAGCTTCAGCGTGCATGGAAGCCTGGACCTCCCGCGCATGACTCAACTGCGCGGAGTTGTCACCTGGGGAAGAGGAACGCAGAACGAGCCGTTCGTGCCTTACACTTTGAACTCAGCCATGACTGCGGCCAATCTTCCGGCGGGCGTGCCCGGCCTCTTCAATCTAGCTCCGCCGCAAGCCTCGCTGAATGGCGTCGTTCACACCTTGAATCAGGACTATGCCGTAGCGAGTAAGCCATGGAAGAATATGCGTTTTCTCTTTCAGTACAAATCAAACGATGTTGACAATCAAAGCCCCAGGCTACAGTTTCCCGGACTTCCATCATTCGGCGATTCAAGCGTGCGCACCGCTGTGGATTGGTATGGATTGCCAATAGAGAATTTCCCGACCTCGTACACTCGTCAGAACACTACGGCCTCCTGGCAATGGGACCCGCGCAAAACTTTGAATCTTGAGTTGGAGTATGACTGGGAGATTTGGACGCGCAGATTCTTAGAGACGCCAAGAACGAACGAGCACAGCATAGATGGCAAGCTCGGCTACAGGTTCATGCAAGGCGTCGCGCTCAAGGTTGACTACATGTACGCGCACCGCATACCGCGCAACTATCTGACGCAGCCGCTCACATTCGTTCAAAATCTACAGGGTAGCCCGCTCGGCGGCTGGGCAGCCACGCCCACGACGCAATTCATTCGCGGAGTCCCGCTTGAGTTCAACCTGCTGCGCCGTTTTGACGATGATGACCGCGTTCGCAAAGACGGAGGCGCATCGCTCGAAGTCACACGTTCGGAGAACATTACTTACTCGCTCTCTTATCGCTACCTGCGAGACGATTACGATAAGAGTTTCTACGGCCTTCACTACGACGTGCTATCAACTTTCGACGCGCAGGTCTCTTACTTCCATGACGATAATACCTACTTCTATGCAGACTATTCGCGCGACCGGCAGCAAACAGGGTATCGTGATCTTGGACACTTAATCATTGGCGCAGTGCAGAACCAGACGGCCTGCTGCGCTCAATTCCCAATAGCCAACACCTATGATCGCGCTTCAAGAATTCACCTTGACACGTTCCAGTTCGGCGTCAATAGTTCAACTGATGGAGAAAAGACTGTGCTCGATCTATCCTACGTTCTCTCTTTTGCCAGGGATATAACGAGCACTGGAAATCCTTTTCCAATCCTGCCCATCTCACTGCGAACCGCTGGCGCGTATAACTACCCGGACGTTATCAACCGTCAGCAGGAGGTCAATCTAACCGTCACACATAGGTTGCGCCCGAACCTCGACCTGGGGTTTAGCTACAGGTTCGAGCCATACCGTCTTGATGATTACTACACGAACAACCTTCAGCCTTATACAGGTCCGAGACTCTCGACGGACGGCGGCGTGGCGAATGTGCCCACCGCGCGACAGCTATTCCTGGACGCACGGTTCACGAGCTATCACGCCAATGTGGCAACTGTTTTTCTGCGGTATTCGTTCTGAGGGTTAAGTCGGAAATCCGTTTAAGGCTCGTTGCCCAAATCTGGAACGGGTCTTCCCATCTGCTGATAGATAGCAACGATCTGGTCCTGCTTCTCGCGCGCTTCCGTGTTTGTAGGGTCGTAGCGAAGCGCGCGGCGGAAATCGCGCAACGCGAATTTGTAGAGCATGGGCTGGCCCGCATTGTAGAAGACGTTGGCTCGCTCAAGATAGGCTGCCGATGCTGCGCGCTTGTCCGCATCGCTCGCCTTCGGCGCTTTCGCTTTGGCCTCTGCCTGCTCGATCTTTTTATCTAACGCGGAAGTGTCTGGACCGCCCGAAGGTGCAGTCTGCGTCGTAGCACCGCTCGTCTGCGATGGCGTGTCGTGCGCGACAGAGACGGGCGGCTGGTCGCCTGCCGGTTGAGATTGACCGGGCGCTTTGACTGTTGCCGTCGGCAATGCTTCCGCAGCGCCAGCAGGTTTTGATTGTTCAGACGAGCCGCACCTGGCAGACAGGAGTGCGACGGAAATAATCGCAAGTAGCAGAGAAGTAGATCGCATGACCGGATTATCCATTCGTTCGAGAGTTTAATCAACCCCGCGCCGATTTTGGATTTTAGATTGAGGACTGAAAAGACGCGCCTTATGTTCTTCTTAATCCAAAATCTAAAATCCAAAATCGAATGGGGGGTTGCCAATTTCCTCTGCCATGTTTATTATTCACGAGTTTTTACAATCTTACAGATCAATGTTTCCGGCCATGCCGGGAAAGAAATTAAGGAGAACTACCCCCAATGCTTAAAAAGATTTTCGCTTCTCTGTCGCTCGTTGCGGTCTGCGCGCTGCTTTTGACTGCTTGCGGAGGCGGATCGAACACCGCGACAACGTCGAACAACAGTTCAGCGCCCGCTAACGCGAACAACAAGACTTCAACCACAAGCACACCGACGACAACTGGCAGCCCGACAACCACAGCAACCGGAGACAAGGTTGGCGTTCCTGAGTGCGATGATTTTCTTGCTAAGTACGAAGCGTGCGTAACAGGTAAAGTTCCAGAGGCGGCGCGCCCTCAGTTCAAGGCTGCTCTTGAGCAATGGCGCACCTCTTGGCGGAAGACCGCAGAGACTCCAGAAGGCAAAGCAGGTCTAACGCAAGCCTGCAAGGCTGCGATAGAACAGACCAAGGTCTCTATGAAATCTTTCAACTGCGAATTTTAGGCAGGCGAAAGCTGGCGAGTAGAAAAATTAATAGCGCGGGCAAGTAAGTCAGTCGGCTTACTTGCCCGCGCTATCTGTTTCTTCCCGAAATGTTCAATTAAGAAAGAGAAGAGAAAACGATGAACGCGGAATGATGAATGATGAACGGAAAAGCTTTTGTCTTTCATTCAGCATTCATCATTTCTCTTACCCCTTCTTTGTATGGCAGTCGTCACACGTGACGGGAGCTTTGAGCTTGGCGTCGCGCTTCTTTGCGTCGTTGTGACAGCCGATGCAGTTGATGTGATATGCGACATCGTTCGTCAGCTTGCCTGACGGCGGCTTGTTCATAGCAGCCGGATAGGTCACGCTCTTAGGCGGATAATCGTCCGTCTCTTCAGACGTAGGCGAAAAATGGCAGGCGCGGCAGGATTTCACGGCATCTTTTGAAGTCTCAAGCTGCTTTGCGGTCAGCACCTCTTTCCGCTCAAACTTTTTTAGATAAGGAACAGTTGACGAAGGCTGGTCCGTGTGATGACATTCGACGCAGGCTGGCGCAGATTTGCCGTCAGCACTGTAGTTCGGATCGGTCGAGTGCTTTACGTGATCGAACGCGGCATCAGGTTTTGTCTCGCCCCACTTAGGATCGTCAATATCTTTCGCAAGTATGATGGGCTTGTCGGGCTGCGTCGCGCTCGAAGCAGGAATCGCTTTGCCGGAAGTATCAACAGCGTGCGGCGGGTCAGTGCCGTCCGGTGGCGCTGGAGCGGCTGTCGTTGGGTGATTACTGAGCGCAGCGGTCGGCGTCGCTTGCTTCTTATTGCAGGCAAGCACAACCATCAAATAGCCTAGTACCACTGCAAGAATGATGATTAGTTTTAGTTTCATGTTTGCTTATCCCTGAAAGCAGATGGAGACAAAATGCTCCACTGCGATTTATGGGGGAGTTTCGACAACGCCTGCGAGGGATTGATGAGGCCAAAGCTGAATCAAACATTGACCTCATCAGGCCCAGAATATAGTTGCCCACAAGCGGGCTTGTCAAATAATTCTGCGGCGCGCGTTATCTCGCAGGCATGGCTTTGCGCGGAATCTTCTCATCCATCATCGCCGCCTGATAGATGAATGCCGCCATGATGACGGCGTTCTGCTTCATGTCGTCGGCCTGTACACGGTCAAAGACATCTTGGTTCGAGTGGTGAGTCCGCGTGTCGTACTCAATCTCGTCCTGTATGAATTGGAAGCCCGGAAGACCTATTGCATCGAAGGAGAGGTGGTCCGTTCCGCCCGTGTTTGAAATTGAGAGCGTCTCAGCGCCCATGTCTCTAAACGGCATGAGCCACCGTCGAAAGAGCGGGCGCACCGCCTCGTTGCCTTGCAGATAGACTCCACGAATTCTACCCGTCCCGTTGTCCAGATTGAAATAGACATCGAACTTGTCGTAATCAGGTTTGGTGTTCAGCTTAGGCGGCGGACCTTGCTGGCCTCCGCCTATGACTCTGAGAGCGTCAACAGAGCCGTCGCCGAGCGAGCCGAAGTGCTGTATGACGTAGTTGCGCGAACCATAAAGTCCCTGCTCCTCGCCGCTCCAGAGAGCGACGCGAATGGTCCGACGCGGCTGAAGCTTCAATGCCTGAAGGATACGCACGGCTTCCATTGCCGTTGCTACCCCAGCGCCGTTGTCTGTTGCACCCGTGCCAGAATGCCAGGAGTCCATATGACCGCCGAGCATGACGACTTGGTCCTTTAGATCAGTGCCGGGAATCTCAGCGACAGTGTTGTAGGCCATTGGGTCTTTGTCCTGAAACTCGACGGCAAGGTTGACGGCCATCTTCACTTTCTCACCGGCCTGAATCATTCGCGCGATGCGGTTGTAATGCTCGACGGCCATGACTATCTGCGGAACGATCTTCGGCGCGTCCTTGTCCCAGGGCTGCAAGCGGCGCGGCGCTCCGGGCGCGAAAGGGTTTTCGATAAAGGGTTGTTGGACAAGTGCTGATTGAACGAAGATAGTTCCGCCATCACCGCGACGGCTCGGATCAACGAGAAGAGCCGCGCCTTCGTCCGCGAAGAACTGAAACTTCTTCGCCTGAAACATCGCATCGGCGCGCTGCTGCGGATTCACTTGAGGCGGGCGACGCGCGATTGTCGCGGGGTCTGGCGCGTCCGCAAGCACAAGCAAATTTTTCTCATCCCTTCGCGTGCCCAGCGGCTCGAAATGAGCTTTGACCTCCGGCATAGGAGTAGTCAAAACAATCGCGCCTTTCAACTTCCCTCTGAACTTCTCCAGTCCGGCCTCGTCCCTTGCATCAACGTAGATGACATCTGCATTCAATGTTCCGTTCAGACCGGGCGACCATGCTTTCGGATAAGCTATGAGCGGAATGTCCTGCGGCTCCGATACCTGCGCTGAAAAACTCTTCAAGGTCCAGCCTCGACCGAACGGCCCCCAGGCTTCAAGGTGCGCGTTCTGTAGTCCCCATTCAGTCAACTTATCGCGCGTCCATTCATTGGCGCGCTTCAAGTTTGGCGAACCCGTAAGGCGCGGTCCAATAACGTCCGACAGGTAACCTAGAATCTGCATCACCTGCGAGCGATTCATGCCTTCATTCTTAATGCGCTCGATTGGATCATTCGGGTCTCGCGCAGGAGAAGGTTGCGGCGTTGGCTGCTGCGCGCAGACAGCTAGAGTTTGAAATAAGATGGCGAAGAAAAAGGTTGCGACAATCGCAGAGCGACGAAGCATGATGAATAATTCTCCTTTGATTTATTAAAGATTAAAAAATTGTCCCGTGACCTACTGAGGAGCAGGCACTACTTTATCACAGACGGAACGTCGGCCCCGTGTGGCAACGCTTACAGTCGTTGAAATTCGTCTCGCCGAATGTGCGCTGGCCGTTGTGACAGCTAGCGCAGGTCTGAGCGCGCGTGTTCGGGAAATGCTGCGCAGGGAAGGTGGCGCTGACCTGCTTGCCTTCCGGCAATCCGCGCCGTCCAACTGTATGACAATTCTCGCAACTGAGGTTTTGTCTTGGTCCGTGTGTGGCGTGGCTGAAACCTATGCCGTAGGAGCGCGTTGCGGTCGTGACGTTGACGGCGCGTCCGCCGGGCGCATGGCACACGCCGCAGGATGAGATGTCGCGCCCGCCCGCTTGCCTGCCAGGCGTGTGGCAAGTGTAGCAGGTCTGATGCGCTGCCAATCCGTTCGGAAAAGTTCGCGCAACGCCGCGACGTGCAGGGGCGTGACACGCAACGCAACCTGTCTGTGGTTTCGCTTCAGGGCTTCCGGCCATGTGCTGCGCGTGGTCGTACTCGGCATCGAAGCCAGCCAGAGTTTTCGGGAATGCCTTGACCGCAGGGTTCTGCTGACTAAGACCTTCCTGAGTGTGACAGATAAGGCAGAAGGGAGTGCCTGGAGTATTGAACTGCGTCTGGTGACAGTTGATGCACTCACGGTGCCCGGGAAGCTTCGGCTCGGCGGAGTTGTCGCCGCGCTTGTGACAGCTGTTGCAACTGTAACGACTCGCCAGCGCTGCGTGCTCGCCCGGAGTAAAGTGCGAGAATTTAGAGTAGTCCTGAGCGGGAGTTGAAGGAGTTGATTCGGAAGAGACAGGTTGCGTTTCAGGTTTTATATTATTCGCGTTTCTAAGATTAGTAACAGCGGCTGCGCGCTTTCCGACGACAAACATCAACAGCGCGCAAGAGGCGAAGAGAAAGAGGACGACGAGCGACAATGCGCGCCGACGCTTCTCTGCGACCGCTTCGAGCTTACGGTTTTCTCCCAGCGCTTCTCTCATTGTTTGCACTGCTGGCCGAGCACAAGGTAGTGGCTGCACGGCGGGCGCTCGCGCCCTATCAAGCTGGTGTGGCAAGCGACGCAGGTGTGCGTCTTATTGTCCGCGTCTTTCGCTTCCGCAGCCATCTCGGAATAGATCGTTTCTTCAACGCCCTCGCCCGTCTTGTCGTTCTTCAAATTCGATTTGATGTGGCAGACGGCGCAGGTCGCAATCGGCACATCAGCCTTCGGGATGTTGAGCGTCTCCATCTGCGTTATGTTTATGTGACAGGTCGTGCAGCCTATGTCGTGGCTACCCGATTCGTGACGAAATTTTATTGAGAAACGTTTAGGCCAATCCTTCGGCCAAGACTTGAACCACTGCACAGCGTTTGCCGAAAGCAGGCCCGGCAGCACAGCGTTAAACGAAGCTGCACGCTTCCTTTTAGTGTACTCACTTTGCGAGAGATGACATCCAGCGCAATCGTCCTTCGTAGGCTTCTGCGATTGCCAGTGACAGTTGAAGCAGGAGGCGTGACCTGTCGGCACAGTCTTGAATGTTCCGCTTGCGCCCGGCTTGAAAGTTCCTTCCGTTCCGCCAACAGTAATCGCTGTCGGCGGACGCTGGTCCGTATCGTGACATGTCGCGCAGTTGTCAACGGCCTTCAGCGGATTATCTGCGAAAGAGTTGAACGCGGCGCGCACGAAGATTGATCCGTCGTCGCTACTGTTTCGGGCAATCACGCGCTGATGAATACTGTGCGGGAAGTAGCCTGGAAACTCGCGCGCAACTTCGCCCTGCTTTGGAAACGGGTCCATGTCATGATTGGTCAGGCGCGGGCTTGAGCGCGTGTGGCAGACGTTGCAGATGGCTGGAGCAGCACCTCTGAAAAATTCCTGGCGATGACAGCGCACGCAAGAGTCGTGATACGGATAGCCTTTGATGCTCGCTTTCGTCGCGGCAGAAATAGTATCGGGCGATTCAGGCGAGTTTATCGCGTGGCAATCCGCACAGTTTAACTTTGCGGCGGGCGGGCGATGGTCTTCGTGCTTGAATCTGGAATAGTTGCGTCCGCCGCGCGAAGGCGTCTGCGCTTCAGTAGTGGAGGGCTGCGGTTGGGTTCTTCTGGTAGGTTGTCGTCGTCTCCCTTGCGGCGTGAACGCGGTTGATGAGACGCGCGGATAGATGAAGAGAAAGACAGCGACTGCGCCGAAGATTATCAGGGCAATCAAGCGGCGCAATGTTTGACGGTTGAAGGGTTCGCTCTGCCTCACTCGCAGCATCCTTCGCTCTTGTGGACTTGGGAATTACTCTTTATCAACAGCGGACGCGGAAGAGACAGCCTCCGCAACTTTCTTTCCCACAAAATAGTTCTTCTTCTTCGCTGGCGTATTGGTCAGCGTGACGGGAATCTTCTCAAGCGTATCCGATTTTTCGACCTTGATCGCGGTCGTCTCCCACAAGATTCGGTCCGTTCCGACTTCTGCGGGCGCTAGGTTTGAGATGTAATAAGCGCCCGGACAGAGATCGTAAAAGTAGGCGTAGCCCTGCCTGTCCGTCACGGCCACCTTGATCGCGCCGGGCGCAAGCCCTTGCGCCTTCTCTAAGCCTGCAACCGCCGCAGCGAGCCACTTCATCTTCTGATCGTGAAAGCCCACACGCAGTTGCGGCGTTGCGAGCGGTCCATAATTTGTGACCCACTTTCGCGCAAGCTCCCCGTCGCCCTTCAACGAAGTTCTCGCATCGTTGTAAGCCTGAACGAATTCGGGTACGCAGGCAGCATCGCCAACCTTGCACGTGACCTCTTCTTTCGTCAACTCGCGGCAATATACTGTGTCGCAGTTGTTGGCTTCGAGCCAGTTGATTAATTGCGGACTCGCTTTCACGCTCGCGTAATAACTTTTACGCGAAGGCGCTCGCGCCCCCATAGGCATCTTGTCCAGATTGAAAGGGCAGGGCGAAAGGTAAATGGGCGTTCGTGCCACGGCCATGCTCTTGTCGCTCTGCTTCAAGGTGACTGCAACTTGAAATACGTGCGGGGCGAGCGTTGGACATGATGGCGGCTGAGCGCAAGGTGCGTTCGTTTGCGGCGAAGGCGTTGGTGTCGGCGTCGGCGTTTGAGCCTGAGCACTTGCAAAAACTAAAGCCAGGCACAACGCGTTGGCCGCCATCAAGACTGCTGCCCTGAGTTTTCGCGTTTGAAGCGACATTGCAGAAGAAGATATGGGCTAATTTAATTTCTACGCTCACCAGACCCCAAGGCTAGTGGCAATTCATAAAGTTTCGGCTATTGCTTCCGCGTGCTCGCGGCCTGTTTTGAAGATTCTCGCGCTCGATCAAGTTCGCTGCGAAGTTTCGTCAAGCCCGGGTTCGATGGATTAACTTCCGCGAGTTTCCTGAGCGTCGCGTCCGCTTCGTCAAAAGAACCTTTCTTCGTCAGAGCGACCGTGATGTCCTGTAAAGTCTGCTCGTGGTTCGGGTCAAGCGCAAGAGAGCGACGAAACTCTTTTATAGCTCGGTCCACATCCATAGGCTCGCGGAAGAGAAAGGTCAATCCTAAGTCCGTGCGAACGTTTACGTCGTCCGCTTTCTTCTCAAGCGCCGCAGTGTACCACTTTTCAGCCACATCGTAACGCCCCGCATCAAAATTTGTGTCGCCGAGCGCAACGAGTGTCTCGTAAGCATCGGGCCGGAGCTTGTTGGCGCGCGTCAGAAATTCTATAGCCTCGTCAAAACGTCTAGCCTGATAGAGAGCACCGGCAGCCTTCATCTGCGCCTCGAAGTCACCGGGCTGAGCCTTCGCCTGTTCAACCACGGCTGAGTTGTCTGCCGCTACTGCTGCTGCTCCGCCGCCCTGACTCGCAATAGCGCCGCCCATAGAGTCAGGCTGGTTGCCATGAAGTCTGGAATCCTGCGTTAGCTGAGCGGAACTGCTCGAAGTCGCTCGCGCGCTGTAGCCATGCTGGTTCACCGTCGTTGCGAAGACATAACCGACAATCACGCCAACAAGCACGCCTATGACTGAGAATAGAATATTGTCTTTCGTCATAAAGAAAGTGATGAGTGATGAGTACTGAGTACTGAGTTGATAGCTTCTACTCAGTACTCAGTACTCATCACTGTTTTTTTACGCATAAGAATGCAGACCCGGAAGCAGATAGCTCACGCCCAAGTAAGTAAAGATGACCAGAAGAAAAGCTATCACTGCGAAGTAGGCGGATTTTCTTCCGTGCCAGCCGTGAGAGAT
>QHXM01000100.1 GCA_003222945.1 Acidobacteriota bacterium | reverse complement strand
CTCGCGCGCTCGAATGTCGCTCGAGCGTTTCACGGAGACGCTCAGGCGAACGAGCGGCACTTATCATCTGGACCGTTTGGAGATCGGCGCTGTTCGCGTCTCTGGCGACATAGCGACGGTTGACACGGTGATGTACGGAAGCGTTGAGCGTCCCATTCAAGCCGAAGGCAAGATAGTCGCCCAGCAATATCTTGTCCGCGAAGATGGGCGATGGCGCGTGGCTACGGGCGACCGCGCAACCGTCAGAAGATTTCTGGCAGCGAACCCTGCTTTCGCCAAAAAATTCCAACTGCGCGAGCCGCGAATCTTCGTCAAACGCGATGGCCGCTGGGTTGATTTGACAGAGACATTGAAGCAAGCGCGACGCGCTGGTAAATAAAAGCAGCGCGCTCGGACCGTTTCATCCCTCAAATACTTTTGCCCCGAACAAGTAGGACATCTGAGCGCAGAGAAGTGCGTAACCGATGAAGGCTAAAATTGCGAGAATGCGTCTTCGGGTGAATCTGAAGCTGTGAAGCGCCAGAAGTTGTATGAAGGGAAAGGTCGTTGACATGTAGCGCAGCGACCCTATGGTGTAGGGCGTGCGCGTGCGCATAAGACATAGGTGCATCAGCATAATACCAAGAAGCAGAATGGTATAGGACGCGGGCTGTCGTTTCCAGTTGAGCGCAATAAGTATGAAGACGGCGACTGTGACCAATAGATTCAGGATCGTGTTTATGTCGAGCGCTCGACCAGTGAAAACATTTACGGCGTCGAGCCACACCGGAAGCCAGGGCCAGTTAGGCTGTGAGCTTCGTAAGAAAGTTACCTGACTGTGTATCCCTGCCGTTAGACTTCCGAACCGCAAAGCGAAATAAGCCTGCACGCAGATGAAGGCTAAGAGCGGCAAAATCGCAATGGCTGTGCGCGGGTTGAAGATGATTGATTTCGGTGAATCATCTTTGCTTCGTTTAGAGCGAAAGCTTTCGCCGAGCAGTGCAAGGCTGAGAACCAGCCCGGAGTTGCGCGTGAGCGCGGCCAATGCGGAAGCTATCCCAGCCCCAATCCATTTCTCTTTCCGCAGCAGCAGAAAGCACCCGACGATCAATATCAAAAAGAGGGATTCCGTATAGACTGCGCCGAAGTATGCACTGGTGGGAAAGAGCGCTAGCAACAGGACCGACCGGCGCGCTGTGCGCTCGTCGTAATCAATCTTCGTCAGTTGGTAAAGAAGAATCAGCGCTCCTAAAAACGCCGCGTTGCTCAGCACCACGCCCCAGAGTGTGATACCAACTTCGTTCGAGCCTGCGAGTCTTAGTGTCAAAGGATAAAGAGGAAAAAATGCTGTGGTCGCTTGTTCGTATCCATTCTCAGCGATACGTATAAAGTGCACCGAGTCATAGGTCGTCCAGGGGTTGAGCCACCAGTTATGAATGCCCTCCCAACCTCCCGCGACGGGTTTCAGAAAGGGGCGCGATGCGTGACCAATATAGACGAAAAGAGCGGTCCACAGCCGCGACGAGAGCCAGACGAGGACGACGGTTCGAGCTTTGAAATCCGAACTCCAAAATTTGAAATGGCGAGTTTGCATCAAGCGGTCGGGGCGGGCGCTTTCGACTCACTCTCTAGAGTATGTCGGAAAATGAGAGTTGTGTGCTGTCAATCTCTTCGTTCGAGTTGCTGCGCCGCGTCGTGCGTTCTGTGCCGTCTAAGGCTTTGCGCACGGCTTTGAGGTGAAAGCGCAGGATGTGTGGTGTGATGCGGATCGAGGGGATGCGACCTTTCTGCGCTAGACGCCGAACGGTGGATTCACTCACTTGCAGGATTGCCGCAAGCTGCCGCGCAGTTAAAAACTCTTCGCGCGAGTTGGTTTGTTGGGGTGTGGCATCAGTCATCTTTTGGGTCACACCTTTCGCGCCCTCTGCTATTTCGGCGCGCGTTGAATTGTGAAGGCTATGCGATAGACCATTGCGCCGTCTATCTCTACATCTTTAGATTGCGGCTCTATGCCGTCGGCTTTGATAGTAAGCCTGTAGGTAGCTTTGTCTGGCGAGAGACGAAAGACAGCCTGTCCGGTTTCGTTCGTTAAGCGTCCGTCAATCTTTCTGGTCGTGCCGTCCGATTGAACGCGCGCAAGCTCTATGCGAACATTTGGGATACTGTAGCCGCCTTCGTTAAAGACACTGCTCCACAGCCGCGCTATGGATGCTTCGTTGACTGTCAGGACCAGCCGGTCCGGTAGCTGAGTTGTCTTTCCGGCCTTGACCTTTATATCTTCGAGAGTGCCCACGCTCAGGCCAGTCTTGCGAAGAGTTATTCCATAAACGCCCGGCGTGAGACCTGTGATTGAGAATTCGCCTTTGCTGTCTGTGACCGCGTGCGAAACTTCGCGCTCGCCCTGCCGCACAGTGATTGAAACGTCTGCGGTCGGCCCTTGACCTTTAACACTGACCTTGCCTTTGATGCCGCCCGTGCTGCTGCCTTGAGCGAACGCTGCGGCGGCTGACAGGATAAGGCTGAGAAGAATGAGAATTGCTTTTGATCTATTCATAAATATAATTTCCAACCGGGAAAGGAAGTTTGATAGAGAATATCAAGTTGCCGTGAACAATTCTTCCAATCCCTTTTTAGCGTGTTTCGCGTATCTTGCGGTTCAGGTTATGCTGCGCATTATAGCATGTGATGGGAAAGAAGTGTGCGCGCAAGCTGCGTCATGCCTGAATCAGTATGATTGATGTTACGTCCGCTCTTTCGTGTTGCCTGACATGGAAGAAAATCAACTTGAGCGCACCCTATAGAAAATTTCTACATCTAACGAGCCGTTACAGGCCAGGCCAAACAGGTGTTACAATCCGGCTGATTATTCAAGGGCATTTTCGGTTCAGGTAGCATTTGCGGCGGTTGATCGCAGAATTTCCTACACCTGGCAGTCCGCTTTTCGACCCTTTCACGCGGTCGAGGAAGCTTTCTATTCCAAACGTCCAACTCTATAAGAGGATGGAGGTCGGCCATGTTCACAAAGCATCCGGTTCGTTTGCTATCACTCATACTCTTGGCTTGCGCGTCTGTCGCAGCGCAAGTTACTGAAACGCAATCGCCGACGAAGACGGAGCAACAGGAGGCGCGCGAACGCCTTGAGCAGAAGGCGCTGGCGCTATTGGAAGAGGTTGTCACGGACGCGCAGTCGCTCAAGCAGGCCATGAACCGCTTGCGCATTCAGGTCATAGCCGCTGATCTTATCTGGTCTCACGACGAAGCGCGTGCTCGCGCGCTCTTTGAAAAGTCTATCAAAGATTATTCCGAGCTAGTCAATAATCTTGATGCTTCAGACCCGAACTATTACATGCTCATTCAAGCACCGGCGCAGTTGTATCAGGAGATAGTGCAACCTCTAGTGCGGCGCGACCCTCAGATGGCTCTGGATTTCGTTCGTCACGCGCGCCCGCCACAGCCGCCGCAGCAATCGGACTCAAGGTACGTTGATACGAGTTACGAGCTTCAGATGGAGACGCAGATAGCATCGCAAATAGTTCAGAAAGACCCTAAGCTTGCTCTGCAAATCGGGATGGAGAGTCTGGACAAGGGATTCTCTTCCAACCTTGCGAATATTGTCTGGCAATTGCAGGAGAAGGACCGCGACGGGGCTTCGCGCCTTGCGAGCGCTATTATCAAGAAGCTGCTCGCAGAGAATCTACTCTTCAATAACGAAGCCGCAAACGTTGCCATGAATATGTTGAGCACAGCGAACCGTTCGGAGTCGCATGGCTCAAGACTTGCGAACGCTCAGCCCTTGATTGACGATCAGTCTTATAAAGATTTGATGGAGCTTGTTCTAAACGCCGCACTAAATAGCTCGACCAAATCAAACCCGTCAGATTGGAGAGAGCGAAACATTTCGCAGACTCTCTTAAATGGACTCAAAGGCATGATGCTGCAGGTTGAAAAGTACGCGCCTTCGCGCGCCTCTGCACTTCAACGCAAGATAGCGGACTTTCAACAGACAGTTGATCCGGGAACTAAGTTCTGGCAGGACAACCAGGAACTGTTTGATAAGGGCAGCGTTGACGATATACTTGGTCTGGCGTCGAAGACTACTCCTCAGATGCGCGATGCCGTCTATCAGCAGGCCGCATGGAAAGCTATTGGACAGGGCGACAGCGAGCGAGCGCGACAGATTATCAACGATAACATCTCGAATCCTGCCGAGCGCCATAGAATGCTGGACGAGATTGAAAGGCAGGCTGTGGCTAAGGCTGCGAACGATGGCAAACTGGATCAGGCAATACAGGCGCTCACGCGTCTTCGCACGAATGAAGAGCGCGCGACTGCGCTAACACAGATGGCAAATGCAATCGCCAACAAAGGCGATAAGACACAGGCGCTGCGGCTTCTGGAAGAGGCGCGCAATCTCATGAGCAACAGGGCTGAAAACTACAACCAGCTTCAGGTGCAGTTGCAGGTCGCACGCGGCTTTGCCACACTTGACCATGCGCAGAGTTTTGAAATTTTGGAGGCGGTTGTCACTCAATCAAACGAACTACTGAGCGCGGCGGAAGTGCTCAATGGATTCGACCAGCAGTATTATAAAGACGGCGAACTCGCATGGCAGACCACAACGCTGAGCAACGTCGTGGGTCAAATCACAAACGATTTAGGGCAGTTTGGCGTTACGAACTTCGACCGGGCCAAAGATATTGCCGCAAGGTTTCAGCGCCCAGAAGTACGCATCATGGCGCAACTCTCCATCGCACGCGCAGTGTTATCCGATCAGGCGCAGCGAAACTTTCCGCTCGGCGGGAGAAGGGTTATGACGATAAGCGGCGGGTTGGGCGCAGAATTTTAAGTGAAAAAAGCTTTGTCAGTAACGCTTGCGGTACTGAAAGGAAAGCTCCTCTTAACTACTCCTCGTTTCATCATCGGAAGTTTTATGTTCTCTTCTACCGGAACGACGCTAACCTTTGACGACCTCTTGCGCTTGGCGCGAACGGCTCTTTGTTGCTTTGCTTTCGTTATGGGATTCGCTTCATTGCCCTGCGTGGCGCAGGAGAAATCGCCGCAAGAGCAGGTGCGCCCGCGTCGCGTTCTTTCTTCAGAAGGGCAAGGCGAGCCGGACGAGGTCGTGCGCGTTGACACGGACCTTGTGACGGTTGATGCGACTGTGACTGATGCCACCGGGCAGCCCGTCAAAAACCTGCGCCCCGAAGATTTCAAGCTCTACGAAGATGGAGTCGAACGTCCCATTGCTTTCTATAATGTTGAGAAGCGAGATGGTAGGTTGACGCGCGCTTTGGAACGTCTCTCGCACGAACCGAACGGACTTTCAACGCACACTTATGATGCTGTTGACGACGCGGTTCGTCTTCTCGTCAGACAAGCTCCGCGCACGCGCGAGCGCCGTTTGCTGAAGCGCGCCGTCATAGTGGTCACGGACGGCTTCCCTGTCGGCGATGTAGTCGCTTCAAACACAGTGATCGAACGCGCTAATGCCGCGGACGTGAGCGTTTATACAGTCACGCTGCCATCCTTCTCAAGGATGCTTATTTCGACAGAGCGCCAGCCTCTGCCCACGCCTCTGGATGTCAGTGGCCTTGCAGAGCAGACGGGCGGAAAGAGCGTCTATGCTACGGACAAGGATTTTGAGCCGCTCTTTCGCGCTCTAGCCGAAGAGGTCACGTCAACCTATGTATTAGCCTTTTATCCCCCAGAAGAAAATCGCCGCGACGGTCGCTTCCACACAATTCGCGTAGAAGCGCCGCGCGGTCTGACTATACGGCAGAGCCGACCAGGATATAAAGCAGAAGGCAGAAGGCAGTTAAATTAAGGGTTGATAGGCTGAACGGTTTATCGATAACCCTTTTCCCAATGAGCTAAAACTAACTGCCTACTGCTTACTGCCTTCTGCCTACTGTCCCTTCAGTATTCGTCCTCGTCCTCGTCCTCGTCTAAATCCTCTTCTTCGACTATGTCCAGTTCGACGGGATCAAGTCCTACGACCTCAAGCTCAGTCCCGCACTCTTCGCAGGCGACTACATCGCCTTTGTCCGCGTCCGTATCAACGTGGACATCTGCTTCACATTCAGGGCATGTTCCTGTAGGCACTTTCCTTTTCCTCCGCGTTGATGATGACGTAGAGGCACACCCCCATCTCAAGTCGGGAGAAACCTCCACTTTGTTGTTTAGTAGAACCGCCGACAATCTAACCGCGCGCGCCGAATTTTGCAACATTCTTTTTGAGATTGAAGACTAAAACAATTTCCACCAGAAAGACCGAAGCGACGTTCTTTTCTCCCACATAGCTTCTCTACTAAAAAAAAGCGCGGGGCGTTTTCCTCCCGCGAATTCTGATTTCACAATCTGGGAGCCAGGCAATACAGCAGTAAGAATAGAACGTTACAATCTTTGCGGAGTGATATTGAGCACACTTAGATTAGTTCACCGCTATACCGGCTACTAATGAATGGCGCTCCTGTATCAACCCGCCAATCACGCAGAGGAGGGTAACTACAACGAAGCGAAACTGCTCACAATCTCACTTGACAGCAACAGCAGCGAGCGCGTCCAGAAGCTTTCGCGCGTCCGCAGCTTCCGGGCTGTGCGGGTAGCGGCGAAGCACCTCGCGCCAGCTTGCGCCGTCGTAGTGAAACTGTTTCGTCGTGCGATCAAAGACGAAGACGATTCCCTGCCTTCTGTAACGGTCAAGCCCGCTATAGTTCAGAAAGTATGTGAAGACGGGAGCGCCGCCTGCCAGCATCTCTTTTTCGTCCAGCCTTCTTGAAGCATCGCGCGATAATTTCGCAGCAACCTTCTCCGCCGCCTCTCCGTAAAGCATCAGGACCGTCGGTCGCAGAGGCGATCTGGGAAAAACGTCAAGAAAGATTCGTGCGCGCGCGGCTCGATCAAAGTCTTCGGAGTTTTGTATGAGATGAAGCAGCCGCTCGTCGTCGCCTTTGCGCAACGTAGAGACGACCGCCTCGCTCTGAATCCACCCTCCGGTCCTTTTTGTGACTGCGACTCGATAAAACGTAACGCCTTCGGATGTGCGCCTTGCCCCGCGAACTGCAACCATTCGCCCGCGACTCAATCTGTGCAGCAAAGTGGCAGAGAAATCCGGCGCGTCACGAAGAGCCGCGAGCCTTTCATCAACGACGACGGCACGCTGCCCACCTTCGGGCGCTCGACGCTGCTGCGCGAAAGTAGTTTTGATTGATAACAGTAGGCAGACTGCTAATGCAGTTGAAGACAAGATTCTATTATTCTTTGGAAGTTGAAGAGACACAACTCGGTCTCCTTTCAGCGAGGTGAGGTTGAACCAGGGCGACATGCTCGATGCGGCGCGTGGATGGTTTAATTAAGGTACGCGGCGACGAGTCGCAGACGATTGGGAAAGCTTCACGCGAGCGTCAGACTCAAGAATTCGCGCTTTCGCTCCAGCGTGATGAAAATGGCAGATGGCAAGGGCGAGCGCATCGCTTGCGTCGTGCGGCTCAGGCACGCTTCTGAGTGACAGAAGCACGCGCACCATCTCCTGAACCTGATGCTTCTCGGCGTTGCCGTAGCCTACGACCGTTTGCTTTACAAGTCGCGGGCTGTATTCATGAATCTCAAGTTTTGCGCGCTCGGCTGCAAGAAGAACAACGCCGCGCACCTGTCCAAGCTTTAGCGCAACCTTTACGTTCGTTGCGTAAAAAGCCTCTTCAACCGAACAGGCGTCAGGCTTGAGACGCGCTATTACTTCTTCTATGCCTGTATAGATTTTCAAGAGCCGCGACGAAAACCGTTCGCGCGGCGGAGCCTTCACAGTGCCGTATTCAATTAGTGCGTAACGCCGGGCCTCACCTTCAATCACGCCCCAGCCCGTCGTCTCACTTCCCGGATCAATTCCTAAAACGCGCATCATAATAAAGTAAAAAGAAAAAAAGTAAAAGGCAAAAGGTTGGACAAAAGCAATCTTTTATGAAGTTAGTTTCCGCCCCGCTTTTTCCCTCTTCTTCCTTTTGCCTTTTACCTTTTTCCTTTTACCTTTCGCTTACTCCATGTCAGCTTCGCTGATGTCAAAGTTGGCTGAAACTTTCTGCACGTCGTCGTGATCTTCAAGCGATTCCATCAGCTTGAGCATCTGGCGCGCGTCGTTGCCTTCCAACTTCTTATACTCTTTCGGGACCATCTCGACCTCTGCGACCTGCGGCTCTATGCCAGCTTTCTTGACGGCATCCAGCACAGTGTCGAAGTCTGCTGGCGCTGTTATTATCTCGAAGTTGTCCTGATCGTCGCGCAAGTCTTCTGCTCCGGCGTCCGTGACTATCTCGAACAGTTCATCTTCGGATTTAGCATCTTTGCTGATGACTATGTAACCCTTCTTCTCAAAAATCCAGCCGACTGCGCCTGCTGTTGCGAGGTTGCCGCCGTTCTTTGAGAAGATGTGCCGAATCTCTGCGACAGTACGATTGCGATTGTCCGTCATGGAGTCAACCATCACGGCCACACCGCCCGGACCATAACCTTCATAAGTTATCTCTTCATAAGAGACGCCCTCTTCAGCGCCCGTGCCGCGACGAATCGCACGGTCAATAGTGTCGTTGGGCATGTTCGCGCCCTTCGCGTCTGAGACTGCTTTACGAAGGCGTGCGTTGGCGTTTATGTCGCCGCCCGTGCGCGCCGCAACTGTAATCTCTTTAATCAGCTTCGTAAACATCTTGCCGCGCTTGGCATCAAGCGCGCCTTTCTTATGCTTAATTGTGTGCCACTTTGAATGTCCTGACATTTAATTGGATTCCTTTAAGTATGAAACTTTTGAGATTGAAGCGGGCTGGAATATATCACGCGGTTTTTGAGACTAGCAACCATTCTCAAAGGCTGTTAAAGACGGATTGTAGCCGCTCTTTCGTAATACCTTTGACTTGAACCTGTTTTAGCTTCGATGCGTGCCCGCTCACAATCAACACATAGCGCACAGGAACATCAAAAGATTTTGCAAGAGTCCGCATCAACTCTTCGTTCGCAGCACCCTCAACAGGCGGCGCTGCAACGCGCACGCGCAGAGCGCCATCATGCTCGCCCACAACTCCGCTACGGGATGCGCGAGGAACAACGCGAACTTTGAAGAGAAGCGCACCGCCTTGCTCAAGTATTTGAATCAAGCGCCTTCCCTTTCAACAAAACCTTTCGCAGTTCGACAAACTAGCGAATCAACGTTCCCGCAATCGCGCGCTGAAATAGCTGTATGAGCAACAGCACGACGATTGGCGAAATGTCGAACATGCCGAGCGGCGGAATTAAGCGACGAAAAGGACCGAGCACAGGCTCAGTCGCGCGTACCAGAAATCGCATCACGGGATTGATTGAACTCACGCCCAACGAAAAGACTATGCGTGCGAAAATCAGTAGAGAGTAAAATGCCAGCAGCCCGTAAAGTGCGAAGCCGACAAGCCGAATAATTAGCCCAAGCTGCAAGCTTACGACGATGCCGGTTAATGTGAACATCACGTCCCAGACAAGCTGCACGGCGATGTAGCCCAGAAGAACAGCTATTAAGATCGTAACGAGCGGCGCAATCTTCGGATCAAGCCCGGCCCTAAGAATTCCGCGACGCACGGGATAGATGAATGGGTCTGTTAAATTTCTTATAGTTCGAGCGGACCAGCTAAACGGGTTCACATCCGCGTAATTCAGGAGCGAGCGCAGCAATATCAGAACAACAAGAAAAACTATTACGCTCGCCACCGCGTACCAGAAGAAATCGTAGATTTGCATGAAGATGGACATAAGAATTCAGGTCCAGTTAACTTCCAACTCAGTTTGCAAACGCTTCCGTTTCCGAACTAATTTTCGGCTATTGCTTTTCGCTTTCCAAATATTGCAGTCCCAACTCGCACAATGGTCGCGCCCTCTTCAATCGCAACTTCATAATCATGACTCATGCCCATAGAAAGCTCTCCCGTAGCTACGTTGAACGCATTGCGCGCACTTAACTCGTCTCGCAAACGGCGCAAGCGACGAAAGTATGGCCGGACGAGTTCAGCATCCTCAAAGAAAGGCGGAAGCGTCATCAGTCCGATCAATTCCAGATGCCTGCACTCTTTGACGATCTTAATAAGTTCAGGCAGTTCCGTTTCATTCGCGCCCGATTTGGTCTCTTCGCCGCCGAGGTCAACCTGAATCAGAACGGGCAACGTAGCGCGCTCCGTCTCTCCGCATAAACGATCAAGACGATGCGCGAGCGAGACTGAATCCAGAGAATGAATCACGTCGAAGAGCATCACGGCGCGTCTTGCTTTGTTTGTCTGTAAATGTCCGATGAGATGCCAGCGCGCTCGCTCGTGCCCTATCTTCTGAATCTTCGCGTCCGCTTCCTGAACGCGGTTCTCGCCTAGATCGCTTATGCCCGCTTCAATGGCGCGCCGAATAATATCAACCGGATGAGTCTTGCTGACGGCAACCAGCTTTATCTCAGCCTTGTCACGCCCTGCGCGTTGCGCGCTCCCGTCTATCTTGCGGCGCACTTCTGCCAGTCGTTCTTGTAATTGGTCGGAGCTAGGCGCTGTTTCTGCCATTGACTGTTCGGACAACTAATAGAGAAGCAGACTATAACAACCGCGCAAGTCACCTCGCAACACTAATCAGAGAGACCTAAATCAACACCACATCAGATTTTGAGAGCCTGCTTGACACGTTTTAGCCGCGTCCGTAATATCGAACGCGAACCAGTTTTATAAGCGGATGTGGCGAAACTGGCAGACGCGCAGGCCTCAGAAGCCTGTGGTGGCGACACCGTGGTGGTTCAAATCCACTCATCCGCATGAAATCATAAATTCAAAAGGCGAGTCGGCAAACGGCTCGCCTTTTGAATTTATAAGCTGTGACCGGTGTTTCCTATCACGCCCTCAATATTTCTTAACAGCTTGGATTTTTTCTGTAACACGAAGGAATCTTTCATCGTCTATATAAATAACATTCAAGCTATTTTAGCTCTGGCGAATAACAGTTGCCACAAAATCGGCGGCTGCGGTGTATCTACATAAAGGGGAAATCTATGAGCAGAAATGCAATCGTCTTAAAATCTTCCGATACAAAGAGACTTGTCAGTCGCTCTCTAACTCCGGCAGTAGAGATGCAAAGGAATGAACTCCCAAGCGCCGCAGACCGCGTTCACCAGCTTAAAGATTTAGCATTCGCCCTTCTAAACGAAGTTCGCGGGCTGGAACAGGACAGGCTGTTGTTGGAGCTAAGCGCCGCTCAGGACATTTACAAGCTTGACATCGAAAAAGGGATTAAGCTGGACGACGTTGTGAGTCAATTCGAGAAGAACATCATAAAGCATGCACTTATAATCACCGGCGGCAATCAGGCGCGAGCAGCGCGGCTGCTTGGCGTCAAGGCGAACACCTTGAATTACAAGGTCAAGATTTACAACCTCACTTAGCTCGCCCCTCTTAATTCACAGCTTCTGAAGCGCTCTCGGCAGCCTGTGCGGTTTCGGCATCCGCGACCACGAGCGGCTGCTCGTCAAAGAGCGTGGAATTGACGAGCGTCTGAACCCAGTATTGACCCGCGACCGGAAACGTCACGTTCACAAAGAAACTTATGTTGTCGGCAAATCCGCCGGGCGCAACCTCAAACGGCGCAGGCTGAGAGACAACCACAGGCTTCTGTCTATCAGGCGTCAGGATTCTCACTTCCGCAAGATGCCTCCCCTCGCCCCGCCAGTGATTCACAACCGCGAACTTAATCAGAGATACAGGCAGTTGCTGTACGATGATATTTTGAAACACACCCATCAGAGATAGCTTGTTTCCTACCTCCAAACGCACGTCGTCACAAAAGAGCGTGTAAACAAGTTCGATCTTGTCCATCTCATCTGTTGAACTCATGATTCCTCCAAACTTAGCCTAACATTTCTTTGAGCGCCGCTTCATCAATCACGCGCAGGCCGAGCGCTTGAGCCTTGTCCAACTTCGAGCCTGCGTCATCGCCCGCAACAATATAGTCCGTCTTCTTGCTAACAGTTGATGTTACGCGCCCGCCGCGAGCTTCAATCAACGCACGCGCTTCATCGCGCGTCAATGTATCAAGCTTTCCTGTCAGAACAAACTGCTTGCCCGCGAACGCTTCATCCTCAAAAACTTTCGCGCCGCCCTCCATCTCCGTCCGCACGCCAGCCTCGCACAGACGCTCCGTTAGATAAAGATTCCCTGCATCGTCAAACCAATCGCGCACGCTCTGAGCGACGGTCATGCCAATCTCGTGTATGTCGTCAATCTCTTCGACAGTCGCTTTGCTTAATCGGTCCAGAGAGCGGAAGTGGCGCGCAAGAATTCCGGCGGTCCGCTCGCCTACGTGACGAATGCCCAATCCATAAATCAGATGCGGCAGATCGCGCGACTTGCTCGCCTCAATCTGCGCCATCAAATTCGACGCAGACTTTTCAGCCATACGCTCAAGCCCCGCGAAATCTTCGAGTTTCAACCTGTAGAGGTCGCCCACGTCCGCGACCATCTTCTTCTCAACGAGTTGCTCGACCAGGGCCTCGCCCAAACCTTCAATCCGCATCGCGCGGCGCGAAGCGAAGTGAAGAAGCCTTGCCTTTAGCTGCGCAGGACAATCCGCAGCAACGCAGCGCGAGACGACTTCGCCCTCCGGTCTTGAGATAACGCCGCCGCACACGGGACACTTCTTCGGCATACGAAATCGTTTCTCTTCGCCCGTGCGCTTTGATTCCACGACCTTCAGGACTTTCGGAATTATCTCGCCGCTCTTTTCAATCAAAACGTAGTCGCCCACGCGCAGGTCCAGACGCTTTATCTCATCCTCGTTGTGAAGCGTTGCGCGCGCAACGGTCGTGCCCGCAAGCTGCACAGGCTCAAGGTTCGCAACAGGCGTGAGAGCGCCCGTGCGCCCGACTTGAACGACGATTGATAAAACTTTTGTCGTAGCCTGCCGCGCAGGATACTTGTACGCTATGGCCCATCGCGGAGCTTTCGCAGTCGCTCCAAATTCATCCTGCAACGCGGTCGAGTTGACCTTCACAACAACGCCGTCAATCTCGTAGCCAAGCTCATCGCGCTTCGTCTCCATTCGATTGCAGAAATCAATCACCTCTTCTATAGAAGAGCAGAGAGCGCGATTCTCATTGACGCGAAAGCCTGCGCGTTCCAGCCAGTTGAGCGCGTCCCAGTGTGAGTTGAAGGGCTTCGTCACGCCCGTAATCACGTCGTAAGCGAACATGTCAAGGCGACGCGCGGCGACGATTTTCGGATCAAGCTGTCGAATCGTTCCGGCGGCAGCATTGCGCGGGTTGGCAAAGCGCGCCTGCCCTTCTTCCTCGCGCTCTGCGTTGATCTTCTCGAAGACGCTCCGCGATAGATACGCCTCGCCGCGCACTTCAACCTTGGCTTCTATCTTTTTATCTCCGGTCTTGAGCCTCAAAGGAATCGTTCGGATTGTACGAACATTCTGCGTCACGTCTTCGCCGACGCGCCCGTCGCCTCGCGTCACGCCGCGCACGAGCACGCCGTCCTGATAATGGACCGAGATTGAAAGACCGTCTATCTTCAACTCTGCGACGTACTCAAAGGCGCGTCCGTCCGCCAATCTACGGCAGCGTTCGTCAAACGCGCGCAGGTCCTCTATGTTGTAGCTATTGTCAAGAGAGAGCATCGGGCGGCGATGCACGTACTCTGCGAAGCCCTCAGCCGGGCGGCCACCGACGCGCTGTGTTGGACTGTCTGGCGTTACGAGTTCCGGGTGTTCTTCTTCTAACTGTTTGAGCCTGGCAAAGAGCGCGTCGTACTCTGCGTCTGAGATTTCCGGGTTGTCGTAAACATGGTAAAGCTCTTCGTGGCGACGAATCTCATCGCGCAGGCTCTCGATCTCGCGTTCAAGTGATTGGCTATGCGTCTGCGGCATAATTTCAGATTTCAGCAATGAGCCGTCATCATAATCGAATAAACAAAGGTAGCAAGTTTAGCTTTCAGAGAGAACGAGCGCCTGCGAGATTCTGTGGCTACCGCTTTTCGATTGCCTGACCTCTTCTCCCAGATGATGAATGACGCGGCCAAAGTATTTGATGCTCTGTAGAAAATCTTCGATGCGTATGTTCTCGTTCGGGCCGTGCGGGTTAGAGCCTGCGTAGCTCATGCCGAAAGAGACGACAGCCATTGGAGGATCGGTCGCGCCGCAAATTGTTCCGACTGGTCCGCTCGCAGGGTCAAGCGGAAAGACTACAGGCGGCGCGCCGTAAATCTCCGGCGCGGACTCAATCGCAGCACGCGCGACAGAAGATTCTCTGGAAGACTTCGTAACAGGCGCGCTGCCGAGTTCTATAATCTCAACATCTTTGAAGCCCCGCGCGTCCAAGTGCTTTCTCAAAAGCTCTACGACGAGTTGCGGAGTCAAATCCGGCACGAGCCTGAAATCTAGTCGAGCCATTGCGTAACTCGGCAGCACTGTCTTTGGTCCTGCTTCCGTATGTCCCGTCTGAATTCCACAGATCGTACAGGTCGGACCAAAGATAAGCTCCTTAACAAGAGATGATCCGCGCATCCCGCGCAGCCAGCCTCCTATGCGAAACTCTCGCTTGAGTCCAGCTTCGTCCAACTGAATCTCTTTCAGAGCTTCCGCATCTTCAGCCGCAACGGGCGCGATGTGCGACGAGAAGCCGTCAATAGTGATAACGCCTTTCGGCGAAGTAACGGTAGAGAGAGCTTGAACCAGTCGCCACGCAGGGTTCTGCACAATCGCGGCCCATTTAGAATGAAGGTCTGTGCGCGCGCCATGCGCTCGAAGCTCAAGAAAGGTGATGCCCTTGAAACCCAGACTGATGACGAAGCGCTCCTGCGTGTCCTTGTGGCCCTCTTCCCAGATGCAGCCTTCAGCCGCTATCAACTCTCTGTTTATTTCCGCGAAGCGATAGAGGCTTGGACTTCCTATGCCAGCTTCGCCTTCAACGATGAAGCGCAGGCAAACGGGAAGCTTTCCGAAACTCTTCTGATAAGCTTCGACCGCAGCGAGGCGCGCAACCAGATCGCCTTTGCTGTTGGCAGCGCCGCGCGCGTAGAGTTTTCCGTCAATGATTGCAGGCGCAAACGGTCCAGAGGTCCAATCAGTCAACTGCCCCACAGGAGCGACATCGTAATGCCCATAGACTACGAAAGATTTCGTTCCAGCGCCGCACTCGCCGAAGAGAATCGGATAGCCGCTGCCTATCTTGAATGAGCGAGTGCCAGCGCCAGCGCGCTGCATCAACTTTTCAATCGCTTCGGCCATAGCGCGCATCCCTGTGCCGCGAGCAGCCACAGATGGCATACGACAAATCTCCTGCAAGCGCTCCGTAAAGGCGCGAGCATGGCGATCAACGTAACGATCAAAGCGAGTGAAAATCATATTCAAAGAAGTGATGAGTACTGAGTAAAACCTTCTTCACTCAGTACTCAGTACTCATCACTTTTGTAAAGTAAGTATCGCGGGCGCTCTTCATTGCGCTCGAATGCGGCGCAGACTAATCCTGCGGCGAAAGCTTCCTGAAATTCTTTGCGGACGCGAAGTTGAAGCTTGCGCGCGCGTCTCGTATCTTGGCGTATGAGCGCAGGCCAATCTGTTGGAATCTCAATTGTCAGAGCGGGAGGCGCTGCCGGTTTCTGTGTGCGACCTTCGGCCATCGCTTTCACACGCTCTGAATCAAGCTCCCAGTCTGCGAAGAGGCGGTCGCTGTCAATACTCACGTCATCGCTTTTAGCGTTCGGCATCGTAATGTAATCAGTGCCGTAAAAGTTTACTTCGTATGACCGGACCATTACACCCAAGCGGTTCAGATTGAAATGAGCGTTTCGCGCCTGCATGGGGTCCCAGGTCCACTTTATGAACCTTCTTCCTTCCGCAAGAGCGCGCTCGCGCTGCGCCCACTTGAGCAGAGAGCCGACGCCTCTGTTCTGATAAGCCTTTGCGACTGCCATCATGTGCGAGTAGCCAATAATCTCATCGTGCTCGCGCAGCGCGATCATGTGATGAACAAATCCGACCATCTTTTCTCCAGCAAAAGCGCCGAGCGTCCAGCCGCCAGCGCGCCCGGTGACGATCAGGTGACGACGCGGCGAGATTTCCAGATCGGGCAGAGCGAATGCTTCGCGCTGTAGCTCTATACAGCGGTCGAACTCCTCAATCGTTGAGCAATCGCGTATTTGAATCTCTGATTGTGCCGCTACCTCCCGCACTCGTACTCCTTTCCCTTTCGGTTTCTAATTTCAAGCCTTGAGTTTAACTCAAAACTGGAAACTTAAAACCTACTTTTCACTTCCGCCTTTTTACTTTTGCCTTCCTTCTGTCGGTCTGATGGGGAGTTCTATGGCGACTTTGAGACCACGCGGGTTGCGGCTTTCAAGTTCAATTGTGCCGCCCAGCAGATCAATCAGACGGCGAGAGATGACAAGGCCAAGCTCGTTCATGGTCGAAGCCGTCTCGCTCGGCGCGATCATCTCCACAGGCTCGAAGATGTGAGAGATGTCGCTGAGGGGTTCGCCCTCATCCTCTATTATGATTTGAAAACGAGCCGGAGAGAGGCTTTCAGCGCGCACGCGCACCGCTTCGCCCTCGGGGCTTCTGCTTATGGCGTGCGCGAAAAAGTTGTAGAGCACTTGCCTGAGTTTCCCTCTGTCGGAAACAATTGAAGGAAGGTTTCGATCAGGCGTGCAATCAATCTTTACGCTCTGCTTTTGCGCAAGGCGCGCGACCGCATCGCACGATTCGTTCAACACCTCGCTCACGGAGAACTCGTGTAGGAAAAGTTCTAACTGTCCCGCTTCAAGCCTTGAGAGATCGACAAGCTGATTAAGACTCGTTTGAAGTTGCCGCCCCGAAGATTGAATCTTTTCGCAGAAGCGGCGCTGGCTTTCAGTTAAATCTTCCTGATCCAGCAGAATCTCTGCGAAGCCCAGTATGGATGTTAGCGGCGTTCGCAACTCGTGAGACATGCGCGCCAGAAAGAGCGAGCGATAATGCGCGACATGCCGCAACTCGCGGTTGGCCTTTTCAAGTGCGCTGCTGTGCTGCTGCAACTGCTCTAACAGATGGTCTATGCGTTCGTGCTGATCGCGCATGGCTGCTGCGCGACGAGCATTACTCACTCCTATTACAACGGGCGCGGCGATGAAGCGTATGCCGTCAAGGGCTGCGCGAAGCCGTTCGGGAAGAACGCTGGCGGCAACGAACGCGCCGACCAGCTTTCCGCGCGCGTGAATCGGCACTGCAACGCACGCGCGCAGGCCAAGTTCTTCAAGCATACGCTCTCTGCTCCCGTCCGCTCTGCCGTTGCCTGTGGGTTCGTTCTCGCCAACCCAAGACTGAACCTCGCGCCCCTGAAACTCGACCGCTGCCGCAAACTCCGCGCCCACACGTCTGGCCTTCTTCTCGTCGAAATGCTCGTGCGTGTGAATTGCGCTCCCCTGCAAATGCCCCTCTTCATCGCGCAGGTAAATGCTTATGCAGCACAAGTCCCAGTGGCGCAGGATCATGTTTGCGAACGCAGCGCAGACATCTTCGGGCGTGCTGATTGTGTCGGGTGAAAATGCCTGTGTGTGGAAGAGGTCAACGATCTCTGCGCTCAGGCCGTAAAGCTCCTTGAGCCGTGCGTCTAGCACAGCGCTGTCACCTGTAGTTAAGTCTGCGGGCACACCTCTTGAAATCAGATCGCTCATTTCCAGCAAGACCGAGAGCGCACACGCCCAGGAGACGCGAGAGCGCACGAAAGACTGTCCGAATTATCCTTACAATTGTTGTCAGTAATATAGAGCGCAGGTTGAGATAGTGTCAAACTAAATTAAAAATGCAAAATGTAAAATTCTGGCCGCAAGCCAGTCTTCAATTTTGCATTTTGCATTCTTAATTTTGCATTCCTTCTGTTTTTTCTCTCTCTCGTGCGTTATGATGTTTGTGGGAAGTGGGCGCGCTTTTTGCGGGACTGTTTTCCTCAGCTTCAAAACAAGGCGCGACTCTCCCTTGACGAGCATCCAAGAGCATGACAGGGCAACTAGACGAGCATCCGCTCGCTGAACTAATACGAGAAATTTCCGTCTTGAATCTTTCAGGTGCGCTGCGCCTTTTACGCGAGCGCGCAAAAGTAGTCCTCTATTTCGATTCAGGCGATGTAATCTACGCGGCATCGAACCTGCGCGCCTTTAATCTACTGGAGTGCGTGCGTCGCTGGGGCGTTCTAACTAACGAACAGTTGGCGCGGGTCGAGAGCAAAATGTCTGATCTGGAGTTCGGCAAAGCTCTTGTTGATGCAGGCATGTTAAGCCGCGATGCGCTCAGCGAATTGATTACACGTCAAGTCTCAGAGATGCTCTGTCATACGCTCCTTTGGATTGATGGCGATTGGGATTATGACCCGCGCGTCCATCTAGCGGCAGATGTTCGCGCTGAGGTGAAGATTCGGGAGCTTCTGATGGAGAGCGCGCGCCGTCTCCCTCCGGGATTCATCGCGTCAAGATTCAGAAGGAGAGATGGAAAGCTTGCACCTGTCCCGGACGCGAATAATAACCTTGCGCTTCTACCTACGGAAGCTTTCGTACTTTCGCGCGTTGATGCGCCCATGAGCATAAGTGAATTGCTCTCTCTAAGTGGTCTGCCCGAATCAGAAACGCTGCGCATGATATACGCTCTGGCGCTTGGCGGCTTCTTAAACTTGGACGGTTGGCCGCAAGCTCTGACAGAGGAGACAGTGTCCAGAGCGCACTCAATTAAAGCTTCCCGGTCCAGGCTTGCGCCCACGCCATCGAAGGTCGAGCAGAAACCTGCACAGGGGATTACGCCCAAATCTGCTCCAGAAGAGAAGCCGGATGAAAGGGGCGAACTAGAAGCGCTGTTTGCGCGGCTGGAGGATTCCACGAACTACTACGAGATGCTGAACGTTGCGCGGTCTGCGAGCGACGCGGAGTTGAAGCGAGCCTATCACGCTTTTGCGAAGCGTTTTCACCCGGACCGTTTTCGCAAGAGCGTGGACGACCAACTGCACGCGCGCATCGAATCCGTCTTCGCAAAAATCGCGCAGGCTTATGAGACGCTCAAGGATAATAACTCTCGCACCGCATACGATTCAAAACTGCTCAAGCAGGAAGAGGTCGCGCGCGGAGTCTCATCAACCTTGCCGTCAAATCAACCTGCTCCGAGTTTTGCCACGAACAAGCCCGCTGCGAACTTTGAGCGTTCAAACAGAGTCGCATCAGAATCAGTTAATTCATCTGTGCCCAATCATGCCGAAGAGAAGTTTCAGGAAGGCTTGGCTGCGCTGCACAGCGGAAACCGTATGCTTGCAATAGGCTGTCTGGGCGCGGCCGCGAGGCTCGTGCCCGCTCAGCCTCGTTATCGCGCATACTACGGCCATGCATTGGCGGGCGAAGAGCGTATGCGCCGCAGCGCCGAGTCGGAAATCAAAGCTGCCATCTCACTCGACTCGACAAACGCTTCCTATCGCGTCATGCTCGCAGAGCTTTACAATCAGATCGGTCTAATTAAACGAGCGCAGGGAGAACTGGAGCGCGCGCTCTCGATTGATCCGAAGAACGAAGCCGCACGCCGACTGCTAGACAAACTGAAGGGATGAGAAAAGCAGGAGTCAGAAGCCAGAAGCCAGAAGTCAGAATAAAAACAAAAGCGGGCTTCATCCTTATCCCCTTCTGGCTTCTGACTCCTGACTCCTGTATTCTGCCTTTCTTATGCTTGACCTTTTAGAGAGTGAACGAGTTACGGGCGAAGCGTTCATGCGCTTGGCTTCGGCGACCGATGAGTTTGAAGCTTATGCTCATCCACATGCGGTGCGCGTTGCTAAACTCTGCGATGCTCTGGCAAGAGCGTTTCAACTGGCGCAGCATGATCGCACTTCGCTTCTAATCGCCGCGCTCGCGCACGATCTGGGCGAAACCACAATGGAGCGCGACTATATAAAGCGCAAGGGCGATCTGACGGAAGAAGAGCGACTGGACCTTGCGCGCCATCCTGTCATCGGAGAGCAGGAGACGGCGCGCTCCGGTGCGGATCGCGGCGCACAGCTTCTGGTCCGCTGGCATCAGGAGTGGTGGAACGGCACGGGCTACCCGGACGCACTCCGCCGCGAGCAGATTCCGCTCGCAGCACGCATCTTGCGCGTCGCAGACTCTTACGCCGCGCTCACGGACGCGCGCCCCTATCGCCCGGCTTACACAGAAGAAGAGGCGCGCAAACATCTACAAGAGTGGGCTGGTCTTGAATTCGACCCGCGCGTTGTCCGCGCTTTTCTCTCGATGCCAAGAATTCCCGAACTCAACTCTTACGCGAAAGAACAGGAGACAGAAAAAAGCGGAATTCAGGAGTCAGAATCCAGAAGCCAGAATGAAATGGCCGAAAAGCCTGCTCTTTCTCTTACTTCTGAATTCTGACTCCTGAATTCTGTATTCTGCTTTTTATGACCAGCACAATTCCAAATGGGTGGCTTGCTTTCGAGTTGGGCGTGCTGCGTCGCCTGAAGTTCAAGTCTGTTGCGCTTCCCTTCACGGGTGAGCCTGAGCTTGGAGTCTATCTTAAACGCTGGGGCGTGCGCGTTGCGGCAAACGATTTGGCGCAGTGGGCTGCGACGAAGGCTTTGGCTTTCGTAGAGAACAACACGGACCAGTTGACGGAAGAAGAGGTCGTGGTTGTTCTCGAAGACGTTTATGTGCCGCGACACAAGCTCTACAACCCATCACTTCGCAAATGGTTCAACGAGACGGACGCGTGGTGGTTCGACAACGTGCGCGAGAATATTGAGAAGCTGGAATCGCCCGTCGCGCGCTCCCTTGCTTTAAGTTTCGCAACGATGGTAGGGGACTACGCTCTATCGTTCGATGAAGAGACGCGCGAGTTTCGCAAGCCTCTCTCGCAAGTTTTCCGTCGCGTGTGGAAAGCTCAAAGTCCTCCGGTCAATAACTCGCAGCACAACACCAGCGACAACCGCGAGGCGCGCGAATTTGTTGCCGAGCAGCACACGAATCTGCTCTTTCTTAGATTGCCGCGAGCCAGAGGCGTGCATGACGAGCGAAGCGCGTCATTCACAGCATGGCGCGAAGAGTGGGTGCGCGCCCAAGATGGTTTCTGGGACGAGATAAATAAGAAACAGACCGGACGATTGGGAACGAGCGTCGTCGCCAAACAGCAATACCTGCGCTTCGTAGAAGATTTGCTACAGGTCGCCCTGCACATCCCACAGTGGGCCGTCGCTCACACGGAAGATAGTTTCATTCCCACTAGCGATCTTTTAGAAACAATCAACCGCGTTCGCAAAGTCGAGACGATTTACACGAAAGACTTTTCAGAGTTG
>QHXM01000191.1 GCA_003222945.1 Acidobacteriota bacterium | reverse complement strand
ATAACGAGCGGACAAGGTACATCCACAATTACAATTGATACGACCGGCCTAAATGATGTTGTCACTGCGACGGTCGAAATCATCGGGCTGCCGTATGAATGTGACAGAACTAAGTCTTGTTCGTTCTCTGTTGCTCATTCAGTAATAGACATCCCTTGCTCTAAGTTTGACGAGTTTAATGGTCTCAAGTTCAACGAAGAGAAAGTTCGCCTCAACAACCTTGCTATTCAATTACAGCATAGTCCGATTGCTCAGGGTATCTATATTATCTTCGGCTCTTGCGACGGTGAGGCCGACCAGCGCTCGCAGCGTGCGGTTGATTATCTGGTCAACACGCGCGGTATTGATCGAGGCCGCATCACTGTAGTAAACGGCGGATGCCGCGAACAGCTAACCGTTGAACTCTGGGTTTGCGTGAAAGATACACCTACCCCAATACCTAACAATATGGCGACCGTAAAGCCGTGCCCGAAGTGCAAGGCCAAGCCGAAAGTACGGCGCGGCGCACGTCGTGTTCGTCGTCGATAATTCTCAATCGGTTGCGCTTTTCAATCTCGCTTTGCTACAATCCAGCTTCGTCATTTGACGTAAGTTACGGCGCGAAGCCAGCGACTGTGGATTTTCAAATTTTTGATAGGAAGCTCCAGAAGACCTTCGCAATGAATCGAACGTACACTCGATTCTGAAATTTAATAGCCGCGACCTGCCAAAGTCAGGCCGCGCGGCGAAGGCGCTCCTATCGAATCCGATCTAGAAGCAGTAAATCGTGAATCGTAAATCGTGAATCGCAGAGGGGCGCGATCTTCTTTGCCTCTTCATGTAACCTGTGAATCGTTCAATAGACTCGTTTTCGTCTCGTCTATTTACGATTCACGATTTACGATTCACGAACAAGACATGAGTGAAATTAATGTCCAATTGAATGAAGGCTTGAAGAGCGCGGCGCTGGCTGCGCCCGTTACGGTCGCGGAGGCTCTGAAAAGATTAGACCGCGATGCTGCGAAGCAGGCACTGGCGGCGCGTGTCAACGGGCGCGAGGTTGATCTTGCGTTCACTCTTGAGGGTCAGGAGAACGGCGAGCCTGTAAGGATTGAACCAGTCTTGCCGCAGACGCTCGAAGGCTTGGACGTGTTAAGGCACTCGACTGCTCATCTTCTCGCAGCAGCCGTGCTCGATCTATTTCCCGGAACGAAGCTTGGCATTGGTCCGGCTTTATTGGAAGACCCGCGTTACGGATTCTTCTACGATGTCATTGCGCCCAGGCCCTTGACGGAAGATGATCTGCCGGTAATCGAAAAGCGTATGCGCGAGATTGCAAAGCGCAACCTTGCGTATCGCCGCGATGAGATTCCGAAAGCAGAGGCTCTACGTGTCTTTCAAGAGCGAGACGAGCCTCTAAAGTGCGAGTTGATTGACGAGAAGGCTGGCGAGCGCGTGAGCGTCTATTACATCGAAGGCTCGCCCTTCATAGATTTCTGTCTTGGGCCGCACGTGCCCAACACAAACAAGTTGCGGGCGTTCAAACTCCTCAGCCTCGCCGGAGCTTATTGGAAAGGCGATGCCGAACGCCCGCAGATGCAACGCATCTACGGCACAGCCTTCTTCACTCAAGAGGAACTTGACGCTTGGCTCAAGCAGCGCGAGGAAGCAGAAAAGCGAGACCATCGTCGTCTTGGGCGAGAGCTTGACCTCTTTTCTATTCAGGAGGAGTTCGGGCAGGGGCTTATACTCTGGCATCCGAAGGGCGGAACGATTCGCAGAGAGATGGAAGATTACCTGCGAGGGGAGTTAAGCCGACGCGGATACGGCCTGGTCTTTACGCCGCACATTGCAAAGCGAGAGCTTTGGCGCATAAGCGGTCATGAAGAAAATTACGCGGACGTTATGTTCGCGCCGACTGAGCTTGAAGGAACGGAGTTCAGGATTAAACCCATGAACTGTCCGTTTCACATAGGCATCTATAAATCCGCGCAGCGTTCTTACCGCGAGTTGCCTTTGCGCTACGCAGAGCTTGGCACTTGCTATCGAGCGGAACTATCGGGCACGCTGCATGGATTGATGCGCGTTCGTGGGTTTACGCAGGATGACGCGCACATCTTCTGCACGCCTGAAAGTGTGCGCGGCGAAATCATTGATTGCATCAATTTCGCGTTCGCGCTCCTTGGCGCGTTCGGTTTCGACAAATTCAAAATCGAATTATCGGTCAAGGGCAATGATACGACCAAGACCTATTTAGGCTCTAAGGAAGAGTGGGCGCGTGCCGAAGCCGCGCTGGTCGAAGCTTTGGAGGGTCAAGGTCTTCCTTACGAACGCATAGAAGGCGAAGCGGCATTTTATGGTCCGAAGATTGATATTAAGGTCGAGGATGCGATTGGTCGTCTGTGGCAATTGACGACTGTGCAATTCGACTTCAATCTGCCGGAGCGTTTCCAGCTTGAGTACATAGGTGAAGACAACAAGCCGCATCGCCCTATCATGATTCACCGCGCTCTCTTCGGCTCAATGGAGCGATTCTTCGGCGTGCTTATCGAACACTACGCTGGCGCATTCCCGCTCTGGCTCGCTCCTGTGCAGGCAGTCGTTCTGCCGATTACAGATCGCGTTAATGACTACGCGCAAGAGGTTGCAAAAAACTTGCGCGACGCTGGCCTTCGCGTCGAAGTAAACCTTCGCAGCGAGAAGATAGGCGCGAAGATACGCGACGCGCAGTTGCAGAAAATTCCTTTCATGCTCGTCCTAGGCGACCGCGAGATGGAACAAGGCAAGGTCGCTGTTCGAGAAAGAACACGCGGCGACATCGGCGTGATGTCGCTAGACGAGTTCAAAGAAAAGGCGCAGCGACTCGTTAACTCGCGTGCGCTCGTCAACGATTAGTTTCAAGTTCCAAGTCTCAAGTTCCAAGTAAAACCGATTAGCTTGGAACTTGAAACTCTGACTATGGAGGTGCAGCAATAGCTACAGGCTTTCGAGGTCGCGGGCAGCGCCCTGATAATCGTCGCGCTCCCGCCGTGAGGATTAACGAGAGAATTCGCGTCCCTGAAGTTCGCGTCATAGGCGAAGAGGGCGAGCAACTCGGCGTCATGGACACGCGCGACGCCGTGCGCAAGGCGCGCGAGAAAGGACTTGATCTGGTAGAAGTCGCGGCGAACGCGGAGCCGCCCGTCTGTCGCATCATTGATTACGGCAAGTTTCAGTACGAGGCGAAGAAGAAGGCGGGCGAGGCCAAGAAGAAGCAGGTCACTATTACCGTCAAAGAGGTCAAGTTCCGACCGGGCACGGACGAGCACGACTACGACTATCGCATGAAGCGTTCGCGCGAGTGGTTGGAAGAAGGCGACAAGGTGAAGGCTACGATCTGGTTTCGCGGGCGCGAGATGACGCACCGCGAGTTGGGCGCGCGAATCCTTGAAAAACTCGAACACGACTTGCAGGATGTTGGCGAAGTCGAGATGCGCCCGCGCATGGAAGGCAACCAGATGTTCATAATCTTTGCGCCCAAGCGACACAAGGGCGCGAGCAAAACGGAACACGCGCCGCAAGGCGAAGGACAATAGAACTATGAGTTTTGAATCTTGAATTAAGGCCAAATGCTTTCAATTCAAAACTCATAATTTAGAATTCAAAATTAATTTTGGGGAGCAATCATGCCTAAACTAAAAACACATAAGGGAGCGGCAAAGCGTTTTCGTCTGACCGCTACTGGAAAGATTAAGCGCGGACACAGCCATGCGCGCCACATTTTGACCAAGAAGACAAACAAGCGTAAGCGTCTGCTTGACATTGACACACTAGTCTCCGACGGAGACCAGAAGCGAGTCGAAGCGATGCTGCCGTATGGAAGAAGTTAAAAGACAGTGATGAGTGATGAGCGATGAGTGATGGGTAAGAGCATTTACTTCATCCTCAACGCTTCAGTCCTCGTCCCTTTTGTAGAAGGGGGAATGAATAATGCCAAGAGCAAAGCGTGGAAATAAGCGTCTGGAAAGGCGCAAGAAGATTCTTAAATTAGCCAAAGGTTATCGCGGCACTAAGTCGAAACTTTATCGCTCGGCCAAAGAGAGTGTGGAGCGCGGATTGAACTTCGCTTATACGGGGCGCAAGTTGAAGAAGCGTGATTTTCGCAGCCTGTGGATTGTGCGAATTGGCGCGGCGGCTCGTCTGAATGGATTGAACTATTCACAGTTCATGCACGGTTTGAAGGTCGCAGGCATTGAATTGGACCGCAAAGTTCTCGCAGACCTTGCGGCGAATCAAGCGGATGCGTTTGCGGAGTTGGCCGGACAGGTCAAGACCGCTCTTGAGAACGAACAGCAACAACGCGCTGCTGCGTGAAGAAGGAAATTGAGTGATGCCGGAAGGCGCAGACCAGGAAGCACCGAAACAACAAGCTGAAAATGCACGCAAGGCGTTCGAGCAAGAGTTCGGACGCTTTGTTGGCTTTCGCCCTGCCGACGATGCGCTGGCTGACGAAGCTGGCTCATCTTTAGATGTGTCGCCTCATCCAATCTTGGCTACGGGCGAGTTCTTCAATCTAAGTGAAGCGGAGAATGCCCTGCGCGAGTTGGATGAGCTACGTTCGCGGCACACAGGAAAGAAGTCTGCGCTCGCGTCTGTTAAGAAGATGATCGGTCGCGTTGAGCCAAGTGAGCGCGCAGCGTTCGGTCAACTCGTCCAGCAAATTGAAGCAGAAATCGTTGACAGGATCGACAGGACTGAAGCTGGTCTCAAGTTGATAGTTGCCAGGATGCGGACGGAGCGCGAGCGCATTGACGTAACGCTGCCCGGTCACCGCCCGCGCCGAGGCCATCTTCATCCGATTACATTGTTGCGCCAGAGGATTGAGGACATCTTTGTCTCTTTGGGTTACGCGATTGAAGATGACCGCGAGATCGAGACCGACTTTTACAACTTCACCGCGCTCAACATCCCTGAGAATCATCCAGCGCGTGATCCTTTAGACACTTTCTATACTGTGGACGGCTTCGCTTTGCGGTCGCAGACTTCGACCGTGCAGATTCATGCTATGGAGCGACGCACAGCGCCTCTCAGGATGATTGCGCCCGGAAGAGTCTTTCGCAGAGATACGCCGGACGCTACGCACAACCCTATGTTCTATCAGGTCGAAGGCTTGTGCGTTGATCGCGGCATCACTATGGCGCACT
>QHXM01000190.1 GCA_003222945.1 Acidobacteriota bacterium | reverse complement strand
GGAATGCTCATAGGCGTTCTTAAATACCAGCGCATCATGACGAGTTCGGAGCATCGCGCTCCCGCCTATGTTGACATAGCTCACCGCGCAGCCTTCCTCTACAGCTTCGCCATGCTAGTGATTGCAAAGCTCGTCGAGTACAGTCCGTATTCAACAAGGGTTCAGGTCGGAGCAGTTCTGTTGGTGCTCGTGTTCTTCGCACTGACTGTGCTCGGTTATCTGGCCGAAGGAATCAAGAACGTGACGGACAATCTCTTCCGAGAGCGCAACTTCACGACGACCTGGTACATGTACCTGCTGATTGCAGGAGAGATTGGCGGCCTCTCTGTTATCTTGTGGGGCTTTGTTCAAACACAGCTAATCGGAAGTTGAACTCTCTTATCATTCTCAGGCGAAGCGGACCGATATCAACTCTTCAACCACGTTACAACGAATCGAATTTCGCTGCCCGCCTGTGCTAGACTTCTCAGAAGCTTATCCAGAGATTGAAAGACGAGCGGGGATAGTTTCTCCTCAAGCATAAAAAGTACCCGACTCTATTTCTTCGATGAACACTTGCCCGAAATGCGGTGAACAATACCATAGCGCGCAGACCTTCTGCACGCGCGATGGCGAAGTCTTGCAGGATGATCACGCGGGGATGATAGGGCGCGTACTGGACGGGCAATACCAGATTGAGGAATTTATCGGAGAAGGCGGGATGGGCACGGTCTATCGTGCGCGCCACACGCTGCTCAGCGATAAAGTCGCTATCAAAATCCTGCCGCCTGAGATGCGGCGCAATACCGCTTGGTTGAAACGTTTTCAGCGTGAGGGTCAGGCCGCGCGCCGCTTTCATCATCCGAACTCCGTTATGGTCCATGACCTTCGCACGTCCAGCGAGGGCGAGATTTATCTGGTCATGGAGTATGTCGAAGGTGGCACGCTGGATGAAGAAGTCGCTGCGCGCGGCGGGCGTTTATCTTTGGACAAAATTTTGCAGATCGTAGAAGCAGTTGCGAGCGTGTTGGACGCCGCGCACGAGCAGGGAGTCGTTCATCGTGATTTGAAGCCGTCGAACATAATGATTACCAATCGAGGAACAGTGAAGCTTCTCGATCTGGGCGTTGCTAAAGTCACGGACATGGAAGATAGCGCGACACAATTGACGGCGACGGGTCAACTTCTGGGCACGCCCTATTTCATGTCGCCTGAGCAATGGGGCGAAATTCCGCGAGACGGCGGTGAAGAGATTGACGGGCGCACGGACATCTACAGCTTAGGCGTAGTCACTTACAAACTGACCGCAGGCGAGTTGCCGTTCAAGGGAACTTCAATCGTTGCGCTTCACCGCGCACACTGTCATCAAGCGCCGCGACCGCTCGAAGAGTTTAACGGGAGCGTTCCGCCAGCGTGGTCGCGCGCAGTGCTTCGCGCGGCATTGGGTGGCGCTGAGTTGTGGGAAGAGAGTACGCTCGCCGCTGCGCAGACTGTCGTTACAGAGCGGCAAAGTACGTCGCCCGTCGTGCACGAGACGCCGAATAATCTGAACGCACAGACTGTACATTCTTATGACAAGGCGCACGCCGTTCAACTAACAACCCCGCCTTCGTATCAACCTGCGCCTGTTCAAATACCCGCTCGCAAATCTTCCAACTCAACATTGATTATTGTCGCCGTTGTTGCTCTTCTGATTCTCGGTCTAGGCGGCTTCGCATTCTGGAAATGGAGAAGTGATATCAGGGCTGAAAGAAGAAGAGCAGCGAACGCTCAGTCAAGTCAGGCGAGTAACTCTGAAGCTGATACGAAAGAGGCAACGGCGAATACAAATTCGCAGACTGCTTCGGGTGATAATAATGATGCCGCAACGGGCAATGCGTTCATGCGCTATCATCTGTTGCTCACCAAAGAGGTATTAGACGAATCGGTGACTGCTTCGGGGCGTGACCCAATCGCATCCGGGCAGATTGCGCAGAGGCTGGATTCGGCCTCCGGCACAGAGAACTTCATGGTCTTCTTTACAGACAAGCCTCTGGCTTTCCCGTTTGTCAACGAGCCGTTGCCGATGAACGGAGGGTTTCGTAAACTAACAGTGGAAGAGCAACGCGCAGTTGAGGAATTGAAAAAAGAGTCAGTGCCCGCGTCCGTTCAATTCGACGCAGATGCGGCGGTCGTGAAACTTGCGAGCGCGCACGGCTCAAAGCCTGTTGTCTTCGACATAACATTGAAACTTAAACGTCCTTGACGCATACGACTTTTAGATTAAGATACTGAGAATCACAAGAAACCCTTTATGAAGTATTGTCCTGTTTGTAAATCACAATTCGACGATGGCGTGAGCTTCTGCCCGAAGGACGGCGAAGTCCTTGAAGACGACGCGACATCGCTCGTTGATTCAGTTCTGGACGGCCAATATCACATCGAATCAATGCTGGGCAAAGGCGGCATGGGCGCTGTCTATTGCGCTCGCCACATCCTTTTAGGCGATAAGGTCGCTATAAAAGTACTTCCGCCGCAGATGCGCAACAACGCCGAGTGGCTACGACGCTTTCGACGCGAGGGCCAGGCCGCGCGCCGCTTTCGTCACCCGAACGCCGTCACAGTCTATGATCTTCGGACCACCACAGACGGACTCGTTTACATGGTGATGGAGTTCGTTGAAGGCTACACGCTCGACGCCGAGTTGAAGCGGCGCGGGCGTTTCTCTCCGCTGGAAGCCTTCACTGTTCTTGAGCCTGTGATGAGCGTACTGAACGCCGCGCACGCAATGGGCGTTGTGCATCGTGATCTAAAGCCTGAGAACATAATGCTTGGCAAACCGGGCGATGACGGCTTGCCTGTGACGAAGCTTCTCGATCTCGGCATCGCAAAGATGCGCGAGGTTGCGGGAGCGGACGCTTCAGGCACGACTGCCTTAACGATGGCGGGGCAAGTTTTAGGAACGCCGTTTTATATGTCGCCCGAACAGTGGGGCGAAGTCCCGAAGGATGGCAACACGGAGATTGACGGGCGCGCTGACATCTACAGTCTTAGCGTCGTCTTTTATGAAATCGTCGCGGGAAGAAGACCGTTCACGGGTCTGACGTTGCAGGAGTTAAGACGCGAGCACGTCACTGTAAGCCCGCGCCCTTTGAATGAAGTTGCGCCGGACGTGTCCGAAGCTTTCAACCGCGCCATCTTGCGCGCAATGTCTAAAGACAGAGATGAGCGTCAGGCAACGGCAGGGGAACTCGCGGCAGAGTTGCGCGCCTCGCTTGATCTTCCCGCGCTAGCAGGCTCGTCGCCGAGTCTTAATGTTGCGAGTGGCGCACAAAGTTCAGGTCAATCATCGCAGACGAGCGGCGGCACAAGTGGCGCAGGCTCTACAAGTGAGAACATGGATAGGCGCGGCACGAGCGCTGATGTTATAGCGCCGACCATCATAACTGTTGACGCGCCGCCTAGACCTCGCCAGGATAATCAGCAGCCTCTTGCAGCGACATCGCTCGCGCAGCCTGCGTCCACAACACAGCCTCCGCAGACGCCAAGCTTTCCTTCGCTCAATCAGCCCGCGCCGTCTTATGCTCCTGCGGCAGAAGCGCCGCGTCGTTCGTCAAAGACTCCTTTGATAATCGCAATCGCAGCAGTTCTTCTAATAGGCGCAGGAGTTGGCGTCTGGTTCTTGATGAGCAATCGAAGTGGAGTGAGTTCGACGAGCACAGCAGGCGCGGGCGGCGCGACTGCCAGCGCGAAGGAGGCTCTGGGCTACTGGCTGGAAGTTGCAGAGGCAGGACCGAACGGAGAGTCTGCGCGCGTCGCTGGCACTGTCCCCCTGTCTTCCGGGCAATCCTTTAAGTTTCATTTTAAGCCTGTGCGCGATGGATATCTTTATATAATTGGTCCGGGCGAAGAGAATGCGCCTTCTACATTCCTGACGAATAAGCCGAACGGAGACTTTGCTAAAACGAACGAGGTAAAAGCTGGCTCTGAGTTTACCTTTCCGGCGGGCGATGATAATTGGATTGAGCTTGATAAAAAGCCGGGCACGGAAATCTACACGATAATTTTTTCGCCGACGCGATTGAGCGAGCCAGCTTTTTTCGGCGAGGACGCTGCCGACCTGACAGCGACAGAGCAGAAGGTGTTTGAGGATTTCAAGAATAAATACAAGGCAAACGCGCCTGAAACTGCCGTCTTAGGCGGCGGTGGAACTGACCCGCTGGTTTCCGTAAAAATCCCGCAGGCGGCTGAGAACGAGCCTGTGATTTTCGATGTTCGCATAGAACATAAATAGCGAGTCATAATAGAATCGTTCCGTCCAGAATTTTTCAAAAGCAATTCAAGGAGTAGTTCACAAAAATGCGTTTCAAGATATTCATCACGCTGTTAGCTCTTGCGCTCTTTTCGTGCGCAAGCGTAATCTCACGCGCTCAGGATGAAGACGAGGCCGTGCGTGGCTCGTTCTTAACGACGCGCACCAAATCATCTTCAAATTCCGGCAGCACTTCGGCGAGCGCTGCCATCACGTCGGCGGCGAATCAGGTAACTGCGAAGACAAGCAATAAACCAACGAGCGGCAGAACGGGCGGAAGTTCTACCACAGGCCGCACTACGGGAAGCGTGAGCGTTAAAGGCTCTACGGGAAGGACGAGCGCGAGCGTCAAGGCAAATGGAAGCGTGACGACCACCGCACCCGTGAGCGCATATTCTCCTTCGGCTATAGGTCTTGGCTATACGATCTACATGCGCGACGCGAGCGGCAATGCTGTGCGCGTTGACCCTTCGCAGGAGTTTCACGCGGGCGACCGAATACGCCTTGCGCTTGAATCGAATACGGATGGTTATCTCTACATTTTTCACACCGAGAATGACAGCAATCCTGAGATGCTCTACCCGGATGTTCGACTTGAGAAGGGCGCGAACCGCATTCAGGCGCATGTGCCTTACGAGATTCCCTGGAACGAGCCGAATGTGGAGAACTGGTTCAAGTTTGATGCGAACCCTGCGAATGAAAGATTGTACATAGTCATCTCGCGTCAACCGCTGCCCTCAATTCCTGTGGGCGAAGCGCTGGTTGATTACTGCGCTAAGAACAGTTGCCCCTGGCATCCTCGCATTGAGGACTGGGCGAAGGTGAAGATGAATGTGCAGGCTAAGGTCGGCGTCGTGAAAAGCTCAAGCTACGGCCAGAAGCAGACTGCCGGGGAGCGCGAGGCTACGACGCGCGGGCTTGGCCTTGACCAGAGCGCGCCTGAACCTTCTGTCATACGAATGAACGTTTCATCAAACGCGCCCATTCTTGTAACGGCAGTTGATCTGATCCATAAGTAATAGTCAGTACCACCTGCGGTAGCGGGTGGGTCTTTTAACTTAAAGCGCCCACCCGCTACCGCAGGTGGTACTGACCTTCTCGGAGTCCGCAATGAAGTCCAAATCTATATCTCTCGTCTTTATACTTTCTATCGCTCTTATTTCAACAATCATTCCCGGCAATCCATTCTTGCTCTACGCTCGCGCGGACGACTCGGCGGCGGACGTTTCGATAGAGCAGCAATCGGACCAAGCGGTTGAGGCTCTTCGCACGGGCCGGAATCTTTTGAAGCGCGGGCAGGCGGACCAGGCTCTGGTGCAACTGCAAAATGCTCTCAATCTTTTCAAGGCTGCGAACGATAGCAAAGGTGTTGCAGCCGCTACGGACGCGCTCGGCGACCTGTATGTTCGTCAGGGACAGTATGCGGTTGCGATAAAGTTCTACGGGGACGCGCACGACGCTTTCGTTGAAGCCGCAAGCAAGCAGGGCGCTGTCGAGAATACTTTCGGAATGCCCGACAACGAGTTCAACGCCAATCTTATGCTCGCAAAAATCGGCGACACGAATTACCGCGCGGGCAATGTAGGGGAAGCCTCTTCCGCTTATGGGCAGATGAGGGTTCAGAAGCCTGACGCGTCAAAGCTGACGGGCGGCGCGAGCGTGAAGAAGAGCGGCGGAGGTCTCTTAAGCGGAGGCGGCGGTCTTCTGGGCAAAATCAAATCTGCGGGAAGCGCGCCAACGACCGCCACGGGCGCGGCAGACACGGCTCAGAGTGTTGCCGGAAATATTAAAGGCGTTGTAGAGCTTTATCGCCAGAGCATAATCTACTCGACTTACCAGCTAGGGATGGGGCGCATAGACTACTTCAACAATAATCTGGATAGCTCAAGAAAACATTTCGATGAGGCGCTTGCGACTGCGAGTATGCCCGTCATTGGCAAGTTCGGCCAATCGCGCCGCGTTCGTGCCGCTGCCAGAACGAGCATAGCCGACATCGTATTGCGGCAGAATAATTTTAAGGACGCCGTGAAGTTCTACGGCGACGCTGTGAAGGGAGCGCGCGAAGATAAGCGACTTGATTTGATGTGGCCTGCGCAACGCGGGCTTGGTAAAGCCAGATGGTTGCAGGCGGCGCAGGAGAAAGATCAGAAGAAAGCGCAGAAGGGAAGAGAGGATGCCGTTGCTTCCTATCGTGAAGCACTGCAAACAATTGAGACCATTCGGGCTGGAAGCCTTCGCGCGGACGAATCGCGCACGACCTTTCTTGCTACGACGAAGGATGTTTACGACGAGGCAGCGAGCGACCTTGCTGAGATGGCATTGATGAGCGCGCCCGCCGGAAATGCAACGCTAGACGGACAGGCGCTTACTTACGCCGCCGAAGCTTTCAAGATTGTGGAGCAGGGTCGCGCTCGCTCTCTTCTTGACATGCTTGGCGAAGCGGGCGCGGATATCACGGAAGGCGTGCCAGCGGATTTGTTGAAGCGCAAGCAGGAGAATCTTGATCGCCAGCAGGAGATAGCAGAACAACTCACTGGCGTCGTCGTTGCGCAGGGCGGAGAAAAGCAGGACACGGGAAAACTTGAAGCTGAGCTTGAAACGCTCTCGACCGATTACGACAACATAGAGAACCAGATTCGCGCGGCGAGTCCGAAGTACGCAGCGTTGACTGCGCCGCAGCCTTTAACACTCGCAGAAGTTCAGCAGAGAGTTCTGGACGATAAGACAGCGCTTCTCGAATACAGCTTGGGCGATGAACGCTCGTATCTTTGGGCTGTGACGCAGACGAGCGCCGCGCTTTACAAGCTGCCCGCGCGCTCTGCGGTCAACCAGCAGGCTCAGGTCCGCTTCGGCGAGGCCCTGCTGCCCACGTCCGGCACGGTGCTCCAGGACGGCGACCAGCTGGTCGTCGCCGTCACCGACGAGATCATCTCGGGCGTCCACGACATCATCGAGGGCACTCCCGAGGAGGGTGGGCACTGATGCGGGTCGCGATCGTGGGAGCCGGCGCCGTCGGCTTCTGTCGTAGCCGTAATCAGGCAGCAGACTACGAAGCCCGCCGGAAAGAATCTGCTGCTCGTCGCAGACCCGGTATTTAATCCGAACGACCCGCGCGCGAAAGGCGCAGCAGCAGGAGCGCAAAGTGAGGCTGTGACGCGCGGCATTGCGTTATCAAGTGCGGTGTCGGATGTCGCTGGAACGCAAACGGCAACGACTACGCAAAGCATTGGCTTTCAACTCGCGCGTCTGAACGGCACTCGCGTTGAGGCGGACCAGATTGCTCGCCTCACGCGCGCAAGCGGCGGACAGGCGGACGAATGGCTGGACTTGCAGGCGAACGAGGAGAACATAAAAACGCGCGACCTGAAAAAATATCGCGTCCTGCACATAGCCACACACGGGCTTCTAAACGCCGAACGCCCGCAGTTCACAGGTTTAGTGCTATCGCTCGTCGGCAACAAGAATGGCGACGGATTTCTTCGCACGGATGAAATCTTCAATCTGAATCTTGGCGGCTCGCTCGTGATGCTCTCCGCCTGCGAGACAGGTTTAGGAAAGGAGAAGCGCGGCGAGGGCGTGATCGGTTTGACGCGAGCTTTCATGTACGCGGGCGCGCCGACCGTGGGCGTGAGCCTCTGGTCCGTTGCGGATAAATCAACCGCAGACTTGATGACGGACTTCTACAAGCGTCTTCTCTCCGCACCGGACGCAAGCCCAAGCACTTCGCTGCGAGCAGCCCAGGTTGCGATGATAGACGGCAAGAAGTATAGCGCTCCATTTTATTGGGCGCCGTTTGTGCTTGTAGGTGAATGGCGTTGATGCAGTTTCAATCATAGCGGCTTTTTTCTATCACGAATAAAGAGGTATCACCGGATGCGTGTGCGCAGAATATATCTGGCCTTCGGTGTGGTCCTGGCTCTCGCTTTTGCGACGGCCTGCCACCTGACCACAGCCAACATTAGCAGCCTGAAATTGGGCAAGGATAAGGATGTAACGAATGAGGCGACAACCTTCGGGCCGAACGACAAGGTCTATGCTAGGGCTGAGGTCTCAAACGTTCCGAGTAAGGTTACCGTGAAGGTACGCTTAATTCTGGAGAAGGTCGAAGGCCAGCCGGAGAACGCACCCGAACCGGGGTCGGAGAAATCTTTCGACTTTCCGCAGGACGGCTGGATGACATACACGCTCACGCCTCCGCCCTCCGGCTGGCCGCCGGGAACGTACAGAGTCGAGGCACGCATGTTCATCGAAAACGGCGAGCAGAAGGATCAAAAGAGCGCCAATTTCACCGTTTCGCGCGACTGAAGATAGCCGCTTTCGCTATCGAATGTTTGTGGTAAGCGGCTCTCTGGGCTAATATCTTTGGCGTCCCCTTTTTCAGTAGAACTTAAAACTTCAAACTGGGTCGCCATGACTGATTCGCACTTTACTCCTGTAAACGATACTGAAACGCTTAATCAACTCTTGACGCGCTCGCACAAAGAGCCTGTCATACTCTTCAAGCACAGCACGACTTGTCCGATTAGCGCCAACGCCTACAAGCAGATGTCTCAGGTCAAGAGTGACGTGTCGCTCGTTGTAGTGCAGCGAGCGCGCGACGTGTCGAACGAGATAGGAAAGACGCGGTCCGAGCGTTGAGCCGCGCGAGATAAGGCAGGAAGCCGACGCAGAGCTTCGCATAACCTGGGCGGATGGGCTGGAATGTTCCTACAAAGCTTCCGTCCTGCGCCGCGCTTGCCCCTGCGCTCAATGCGTGAACGAGTGGACAGGCGAGAGAGTTCTAAAGCCCGAAGCTATCTCGGACGATCTCTCAATCAGCGACATTTCTATAGTCGGTCGCTACGCGCTGAACTTTCGCTGGAGCGACGGCCATGAGACGGGCATCTACAGCTTTCGCTACCTGCGAGAGTTGGGAGAGGAAAAACAGAATTCAGAATGAAAGACAGAAGTCAGTAGTCAGAATCCAGAATTCAGAAGGGGATAGGGTGGAAACCGCATTCACAGATTTTCTTTTATTCTGACTCCTGACTTCTGTATTCTGTATTCTGCTTTTTATGAATTCCATTCTTGTTATAGAGGATGATGAGGTTGCGCGAGAGTTGATGCGCATGTCGCTGGAGCGGCGCGGTTATAAAGTGGTTGTTGCGGAAGATGGTTTGCAAGGTTACGAAGAGGCTTTGAGGATGCGCCCCGATCTGATTGTGACTGATATCAAGATGCCTGCGGCGGACGGCGTGCATCTTGTTCGTCGCGTGCGCGATACCGCTGAGCTTTCGGAGACGCCCATACTTGTAATAACAGGATTCGGAACGGGCAGCGCGACGTTTGCGTTGGCACAAGGGGCGAACGCTTACGAGCCTAAGCCTATCAACCCTGAGAATTTTCTGGCGACTGTGAAGAGGTTGATTGACAGGGAAGAGGGATGAAGGGGACGGAGTTAATAGGATGGTCAAGCTCTTTCATACTTGTGCTGACCATAGCGAAGCAGATTCACAAGCAGTGGCGCGAGGGCAAAAGCGAGAACGTCTCGAAATGGCTTTTCATAGGCCAGATGGCAGCATCCCTTGGCTTTCTCGTTTACAGTTGGCTTGTGAGCAATTGGGTCTTCGTCGTCACAAATTTTGCGATGCTCCTTAGCGCCTTGATAGGACTTTGCATAGTCATCCATCACAGGAAGCGAGAGCAAGGTAAACCGCACTTGAACGAGATGGAAAGCTAACGATAGGGAGTTGTTACATTCTAACTTATGAACGAAAGAGATTTCTTTGACGAGAAGCAAGAGACGAAGCGCGCTTCGTTCAGTTGCCCTTATTGCCGCGAGCGCGCCGAATACGATGTGCGCTGGCTCAGGCGAACGAAGAAGAGCGCCTTGCCGCGCGGGGCGAATGAGCAGGATCGTGCGCGCTTTGCAAAGTCGCGCGATTACATGGTGCGTATTGATGACCATCTAGCTTGCAAGAATAATCGTTGCCGCAAGCGATTCGAGATTCCGAACTCGCAGTCTGTAGTCTTCATTTGATTGCTCGTGCGAGTTGCGGTGCGTAGATTTTCAAATCTTTCTTTTGCCTCCAACGGTGGAAAACCACAGAGGCTATGTGCGTATAAGTGCAGACGCAAGGTAGTGATTGCCTGACCGGTCAATGTTGATGCTCGCGTAGGCGCGTCAACTGAATTTGACGAGAATAGGCTTCAGCTAACTCTTCGGAAAAAGTTAGCTGAAGCTTTTTTTTCTATGCATCTCGAAAGGAGATCGAAACCATGCGCTGGATACTGCGACTCGTCACCTTTGCTCTTTGCGTAAGTCTGGGAACTTCCGTCTGGTACATTCTTGCTCCAAAGAAAGTTGCCTACTCTCTGCCAGTGATTGAAAAGGTCGTAGCAACGGTCATCACTGAGGCAAGCGACAAACTATCGAATGTTGTGCAACAGGATGATTCGATACAGTCTATAAAATTCGGAGCGGTCGAACCGATTGCGGGCAACGCGAACGTGAGGACAATCCTTTTGCGCGATGTGCCGGATGTTAATGCGCCCGTGGCGTCAAGGATTAAAGTTGGTGAATACGAATCGGCGGACATTTTGGGCGCAAGCGGAAATTCCCTTCACGTTAAATTCTCTGCAGGCGATGGTAGCTACAACGGAGTCGCGCGAGAGAATGATTACGAAGGCTGGACAGATTGGCGTTCAGTCGTGCCGGAGATGAGCGCTGTCGTCATGGATGCAGAAACGGGCGCGGTCGTGGCGCGCGTGCCGCTCAGCGAAGATACAAACTCCGTCACTTTCTCGCCGAATGGCTCACACGCAATCTTCTTCAGTGACTCTTACGCTCGCGTCGCATATGAAGTGCAGACGAGCGATTACTCGCTGACGCGAAGCCTGACCTCAACTGCTTCCAATTACTTCGGACGACTCTCTTACGCTTACGCGCCCAAGGGCAATAGTCTCTACGCAACAGTTTATGTGCAAGACAGCCCTCCATATTCAAGGAATGCGAAAGTGAGTTTGATACGCATAGGCGACGGAACGGCAAACACTCAGACAGGCATCAGCGCAAGCGGGATAGAAACGTTCGTCATCTCGCCGGACGGGTCTAAAGGTTTCATTCTGCACAATGAGACCGAAGGTTCATACGAAATGGTGGTTGACGTGATTGACATGGCTGCCTCGAAAGTGCGCAACAGTTTCAAGTTAATCGGCACAGAGTTGCCGTCAGGCGCAAATGATTTTGTGCTCAACCGCGATGGCTCAGAGTTGTACGTCCGTCTATCTGAGAAAGCCGACACGGTCTCTGTGATAGATACGCAAACAGGACAGCGCGTGCGCGAGCTTAAAGGTGTTCCCATTGACCATTGGGCTTATCTCTCCTGGAGCGGCTTCGTAGGTGATTCACTACTCTTCGCAGATTGGAAATCGGACGAAGGCGAGATGAATGGCAGTCCCGTGATGTTCTGGGCGACTGATCGCGGACACGTGAAAGCAGATGCGGGAATTGCTTACGCTGTCGAAGCGAATGGTAAAGGTTATGCGATAAACGCAGACGGCACGCAACTCTTCAAGCTCGACAACGATAATCACATTCGTGAAAGGATAACTATCAGTCGCCCTGAACGTTTCAGAGGTGCGAGCATGGGCAATGATCTGACGGTCTTCGGTTTGAGCGCAAGCCCCGACGGTAAACGTCTAATCATGTTCTTGGGCATGGAGCATGGCTGCTGACGAGCGGACGAATTTAGAGTGGAAGCAAACATCGTTCTTACAGTAGAATCCAGAGTAGCGGTCTAGGCGTTCATATCCAAAGCGGACGCCAGCGTTTTTTGTCCGGACACAAATGATTTTCAAATCCCCCAGGCGCTATGCTTGTCTTGCGGCGATGGCTCTCGGCCTACTGCTCGCAATGGATGTCTGCGCGCGTGACCGTGGGGAAGTCTGGACGAGCGTTCAGTCGAAAAACTTTCTTCTGGTCGGAAACGCCAATGAGCGCGACATGCTGAAGGTGGCTGCGCGGCTAGAGCAGTTCCGCGAAACCTTCATGCGTCTTCTGCCCGCTGACGAGAGCGATTCCTTTGTGCCCGTGACCGTGATGGTCTTTCGTGACGAGCAGTCTTACAGGCCGTTTGAGCCGCTTTATCAGGGGCGACCGTCGGATGTCGTAGGCTTCTTTCAATCAAGCCATGATGTTGATTACATCACGCTCTCTGTGGACCGTAAGAACGTGCGAGACCCATACTCTCTGGCCTTTCACGAATACGTTCACCTGCTCGTGAGAAACAGTTTCACGAACGCGCCGCCCTGGTTCAACGAAGGTTTGGCCGAATACTACAGCACGTTTGAGATTGCGGACGGAAACCGCCGCGTGACGCTTGGGAAGCCCGTGAGCGCTCATGAGCAGTTGTTACGCGCGGGCGAGCTTATTCCGCTTGAGAAGCTTTTGAGCGTCAATCGGGACTCTGAGTTTTACAATGAGAAGGCGAAGCGCAGCCTCTTCTACGCGGAATCGTGGGCGTTTGTGCATTATTTAATGAGCGGCGAACGGCGTGCCGAGCTTTCAACTTATTTGAGCCTCCTGGCTTCCGGTACGACAATAGAAGATGCTTTCCGAAAGTCTTTCCAGACAGGCTTCGATGAAATCGAGAGCGAGTTGCGGCAGTACATACGTTCAGGTAAATACGCGCAACAGACCATAACGTTCGACAAAGGTTTGAAGTTCGATACAGTAACCAATAGCCGAACGCTCGCGGAATCGGAAACGCAATTCTATCTGGGCGATCTGCTTCTGCACACGAACCGTGTGGAAGAGGCCGAACAATATCTTCAAAAGGCTGTCGCGCTCGATCCTTCTTTTGTTGCTGCGCACGCTTCGTTGGGCATGTTGCGTCTCAGGCAGAACCGCTATGACGAGGCAAAGCAGCAGCTAGAATTGGCCAGCCGGACCGATTCAGCTAACTATCTGGTTCATTACTATCGCGCCTACGTGCTGAGCCGCGAGGGTGCAGGATCGGATGGCTCTGTGGATGGCTACTACGATGCGGAGAAGACAGCGCTCATGCGCGCAGAGTTGAAGAGGGCTATTGAGCTTGCCCCGAACTTTGTGGAGAGTTATCGCCTGCTGGCTTTCATCAATCTGGTCCGTGACGAACAGTTGGACGAGTCAATCGCGCTCATACAGAAGGCAATGAAACTCTCGCCCAGAAGACAGGAGTACGCGCTTCTGCTTGCTCAAATCCATCTCAGGCGAAACGAGTTTCAAGCGGCGCGCGGGCGTTTGCAATCGGTTATTCATAGCGGCGCAAGTGAGCAGTTACGCGCGCAGGCCGAATCTCTGATGACAAGCGTTTCTGCCAAAGAAGAGTTGCTGGCTCGCGTAAAAGCTCTGGACGAAGAGGCTAAAAAGGAGGAAGAGTCGCCGCCGCCCGGAGTCATTCAACCGTGCGATGCGCCGCAGCCCGGTCCACAAATTAAAAGGCTGCGATTTGAAGGAGAGCAGGTCTGCGGAATGCTCGTTCAGGTGGAGTGCGCTGGCGATGGCATCACGCTTTTTGTTGAAGCGGGTGAGCGAACACTGAAGCTTCACAGCGACCGGCTCAATCGCATAAGGTTCGTCACCTACACGGCAGAGGTGCGCGGGCAGGTGACTTGCGGCCTGCGCTCTCCGGCCAACCCTGTTCTTGTCACCTATCGCCCTTCAAAAGATACCAACTCGAAGACGGACGGCGAGGTAATCGCGGTTGAGTTTATTCCGAGAGAGTGGAGCGCCAACCACTGACCTGAAAGTGCGAACCAGCCGTAGCATCCGGCTTCGCTCAAATTGGAAAAATAGTACGCGCTGTAATAACAATGTACACAAAAGTGTCCGGGCGGCGGGCGGGCAACCCGCGGGCTTCCCTCTTACTTCAAAACAAAACCTTTCAGCCAAAATTCAAATAGAAGCGTCTAAATGGGTGTTTACGAAAAACTCCCGTCAGCTTTTGTTAAGACTGAAAAGATTGTGGCCTCGCGTTTGCAAGATATGGCGCGCGACGGCGTTCTAGTGAACAAAAATTGAACTAACGAGAAGGGAATTCGTTAAATAGAGACAGCCGAACAAGCAATCATTGGAAACGGAAAGTAAAGCAATTATGACTAAGAAAACCCCTATAAAAATCATCAAGCGCGAGGAGCGCAATCGTCAGGAAACTGCTGGTGAGCAGCCAAAGACGGCCAGAAAATCGGCGCAGGAAACTGCACGCGATATGGTCAACACTGTGACCAACTGGGTGAACGAATTTCAGCAAAAACGTCGCACTGAGAAGAGCACACGCGCGGTTCAGACGCTCTTTCAAGAGCCGCCGCAGCCGAACGAGGCTTGAGCATTTTTGTCACAGACTGCAGCAAGCGGGCTGCACCATTAGCGCAACGTTACTCACGAATTCGAGCAGGGGACAGACAAAAAAAGAGGGCGACTGCTTTTGAAAGTAGTCGCCCTTTTCCATCTAAAAATCGGCATTGACATCAGGCGCTAAGGCGTCATAGCATCTCGGCCATCTTCTAATAGAAGAGAGATTGAGCCGTGAAGAAAATGAAACACAAGCGCGGCAAGAAAACTGTTGCAGGATCAGAAGAACGCGAAGTCCAAAACCCGCGCGCAAGCCTAACTGTGAACGAAACCGCCAAAGCATTTATCGTTAAAGCAAGGTCGCTGTTCAATGATGAGTACCTACCGAAGATTGAACGCTGCCTGGAAGAACTGACGGACGAACAGGTCTGGTGGCGTGCGAACATGGAATCGAACAGTATAGGCAACCTGCTTCTTCATCTTGCGGGCAACGCACGGCAGTGGATTGTTTGTGGCATTGGCGGAGCGGTTGATCGTCGCGTGCGCCAGCAGGAGTTTGACGAGAGGTCTGTGATAACGCGTGAAGAGTTGCTCGCGCGCCTTAAACAGACGCTCGCGGAAGTTGACGACGTACTCGCGCGCCTGGACATAGAGCGAATCTTAGAGTGCCACGAGATTCAAGGTTACGATGTGAGCGTGCTCGAAGCCGTCTTTCACGTCGTGGAACATTTCTCCATGCACACTGGACAGATAATTCTCATAACGAAGATGCTCAGAAGCGTTGATCTAAAATTCTACGACTTATAAAAGAGTCTGGAACCTAGACTGTTGAAATCCTTGCGGGTTCGTGCTTAATATAGAGGCCGTCCCGAACGAATACCCTTACTTTAGGAGGAATAATTATAATGACTTACACTGTTGCGGAGCCTTGCGTGAATTGTCGTTACACGGACTGCGCGCTGGTCTGTCCCGTAGAAGCCTTTCATCTGGATGATGACATGCTTGTGATTAACCCGGAGACCTGTATTGATTGCGATGCGTGCGTGCCGGAGTGCCCCGTCGAAGCAATATTCCCGGAGGATAAAGTGCCAGAAGAGTGGGCGCACTTTACACCGATGAACGCCGAGCGTGCGCTGAGCGGTCTGCCGACAATCAATGTGAAGCTGGACCCGCTCTGCTAGTTGAATGAGCTTAAAGATTAAAGGGCCGTCTTTCCGACAAGGAATGCGGCCTTGTTTTTATCAGTACCGCCCGCTACTGCAGGCGGTACTGATAAAATTCACCATTCGTAGGCATGTCCGATTTCCATGACTTCGAGTTTGGGAATGCCGAGCGCCTTTAGTTCTTTGACGACCGTGTCACGATAAGCGGGTTTCAGGTGGACTGTGAGAATGTCCATGCCTTTATGATTGAGCTTGGTGAGTTCACGGTTCAGAGATGCAGGCGTGAAGTGACGCGAAGCCTCTGCGAGCGAGGCAAGCGAATCGGGAAATGATGCTTCTATCAAGAGAGCGTCAATCCTGGGCGTCCGGTTGACGAGTTGCCAGAACTCTTCCGTCTCGGCAGTGTCTGAGCTAAAGGCAAGCGTAGTCTTCTCGTCCGAGATAATCATGCCTACGGTCGGAACGATGTGGTTTACGTTGACGGCTGTGATCTTCAGGTGCGCGACCTTGAACTCGACGCCCGTCTTGAAAGGCAAGTACTCCATGACAGGCCCGCGATCATTTTTAAGTTCAGAAAAGCGCGGATAGATTGCCCAGTTGAAGACATCGCGCTCAAGTATGTCAATGACCTCTTCGGTCGCGTGTATGCGAATAGGGTTTTCGAGGAATCCGAACAGATCGTCTATGAATATAGGAAGGCTCGCTATGTGATCCATGTGCGGGTGCGTGATGATGATGTCGCGCACCGTTCGGTGCTGCTCGTCCGAGAGCGCGATGGCGATGCTTCCCGCATCAATCGCAACCGTGTCGTCAATGAGATAACAGGAGAGACGCTGCTCCTGCGTTGCGCGGCCACTTGCATCGAACGTGCTTGGTAAGAGTTGAATCTTCACGGGGGTCAGGTTCTTCTTTCGGAAGAAGAGCACTTAAAAAACCGCCCCAGTATAAGCTATCACTGACGGGCGTGCGAGCCTGAAATTCGTTTCTTCTACACAGTTTCAGAAATATCCCAACCGCCTGCGCAACTCAAAAAGCTGGTTCACGTAAGCCATCTCGCGTTCATAAGCTGCGCGCTGGTCCGTAATCATTCCTAACTGCACGCGGCTTCTATGAAAGGCAAGCTCGCTCGCCAACTGGTTGAACCTCATGCGCGTGCGCCACAAACGGAAGCCGCCCCACTTAAGCGCGTTGAAGGATGCGCCCATGCGCCCGCGAATCGAGCAGAGCCTCGAATACTCCTGGGGCGTGAACAGCCCACGCTGGCAGTCGTGCCACAGATTCTCGCGCACGATTCGCCCTTCGCGTTTGAGCGCGAAGACGATTGCGACTATCGCGCCGGAAAATATCGGTATCATGACCAGAAAGTAGATGGCGAAGAAAACGGCTGGTCCGGGTACGGCTGAGCGATTCCATATGAAATGCAGTAGCATCGCCGCGAGCAACCCCAGGATAGGCATAAAGATTTTCAGCGCGAAGTTTCGCGTCTGTCTTGCAATCCCTAACCCGATTCCGGTCATGCTGGTAAAGAGCGGGTGAATGAAGGGCGAAATCACGCCGCGAAGGATGAAGAGTCCCGTCAGCCTGTTTCCTCCAAGCATTGCGGCCTCGCCGTAATACTTGAAATTTTCCGTCATGGCGAAGCCAAGTCCAACCATCCCGGCATAGACGATGCCGTCAACGACGCCGTCAAATTCATCCTTTTTCCACCAGAAGAAGATGAAAAGTATTATCGCCTTAGACGACTCTTCGATTATTGGCGCGGAATAAACGAGCGCGTAGTACATACCTGTGAAGCGGTCGTAAGATTCCGCCAGAGCGAAAAAGATATAGGTGTTGATCTTAATCGCTATGAATGCCGCTACGGTCGCACCCCAGAAGAAAGCTGCGGCAAGCATCCACATAGGCTCTGACTCGTAGCGATCAATCCACAGGATCAAAAGTATGTAGATTGGAATCGGGAGCATGGCCGTGAGTATGCCCGTCATCAATGCAGCCGTGCCCGTCTCGTCGCCGATGGTGTTGACCTACCACGGCTCTGCGCCACAGGCATGGGTGCAGGCGCGGGCGCGTTCGGCCAATTGTTATAGCCCGCGACCGGAGGCGGCGGCGAAGCAACGGGTTGTTGTGTGTTGACGGCAGGAGCGGGCGGCTGCACATTCGTCGATTGCGGTGGCGGCGGCGGAGGCGCGGGCTGTTTCTTCGCAGGCGGCTTTAGGAAGAGTTCTTTATATTTCTCAGGGTCGTCACGTATGGTTGACATCATGTCTGCGCTAAACGAGTGCGCGCGATTGGGTCCCTCTTCGACCTCCATCGGCTCGCTGCAATTGGGACAAAAAGCTTTCTCGGCTGGAACGAATGTTCCGCAGTGCTGGCACTTAATCATTTCAGGCACGGTTCTTAAAACTCCTTCTGCCTTGCAAGGTAATTGAGCGCGACAAATAAGATCACTGGCCGCGCCCGAGTTGAAAAAGTTGATGGCTTCACACCCTGCTGGTTAGTAAAGAACCATAGGATGCAAACCGCCGACAAGTATAGCTACATTTACGCTCACACTTCCAGCCGACACTATAAAACTTCAGCGAGCGCACGTCTGTGCGCGGCCTCCGTCAATCGAATAGGTCGCGCCCGTTATCCACGATGCCCGCTCTGATGCAAGATAAAGGATTAGCTCTGCAACCTCCGACGCTTCGCCGACCCGGCCAATCGGGTGAGTCTTCTTTGAATGCTCAAGAAAAGCCGCGTACTCTTTCTGGCTCATCCCTCCGCGCTTGTGAATCTCCGTTACGACGACGCCTGGATTGACAGCGTTCACGCGCACGCCCTTCGGCGCTAATTCCAGCGCCGCACAGCGAGTCAATTGATCCAATCCGGCCTTTGAAACGCAGTAGGCCAGAACGCCCGGAAAGGAGCGCAGGCCAGTGACGCTTGAAACGTTTACGATATTGCCCTTGCGCTCAATCAGAGAAGGGACGGCCTGCTGCATCAGGTTGAAGACGGCGCGAAGGTTCACGTTCATCATAGCGTCCCAGTCTGCAAGGGGCGTGTTCTCAATAGTCCCATTTGCGATGTGGCCTGCGGCATTTACCAGAACATCAATTCCGCCGAAGCGATCAAGGGCCTGCGCTACAACTCTGCGCGCGATGGGCTGGACCGTTACGTCTGCGCGGATGGTTAGAGCTTCGCCGCCTTTGCCTTCAATCTCTTTGACAACTTCTTTGAGCTTCTGTGCGTTGCGGCCTACTGCCACGACCGCTGCGCCCGCCTCCGCAAAGCGAAGCGCCGTCGCGTGCCCTATGCCAGAGGTTGCGCCTGTCACAATCGCAACCTTATCTTTCAATTCCTGCTCCATCGAAGACTCCTTCGACGCTTTAATTAAGATATGTTAGAACGGCCCAAGCGTACCATAAGCCGGTGCGCGGCGGCGCAGAATTTCTCCTGCGGCGAAAATAGCCTGGAAAATAATTGAGACTTTCTCTTTAACTTTACTGATTCATCTCCATCGGGTTAAGCTTCATCTTCGAGCCTGGTCAGAAACTCGCCCTTTCATTCGTTACAAAGATTTATGAATAGACAATACGCACTCGCACTCTGTTTCCTATTTCTTATCACCATTCCCTCATTTGCTCAGCAGCCTTCAGCGCCTTCAAACGCGCAGACCGGGCAGCAAGGAGCGAAGCCGAGCAAACGTGAAGGTGAGGACGTTGTAAGGATAACGACGAATCTTGTTCAGGTTGATGCTGTGGTCACTGACAAGAATGGAAAGCCTGTCACGGACCTCAAACCTCAAGAGATACAGATTTACGAAGACAACCGCCCGCAGAAGATTACGCATTTCTCTTACATCACCAGCGAC
>QHXM01000189.1 GCA_003222945.1 Acidobacteriota bacterium | reverse complement strand
GGGTCTTCACGCAAAGAATCAAACTGTGGCTCGACTTTCAGCCAGATCAGAAAAAAGGAACGGTCTTGATATGCCTTATCCAACCACCCGAAGGCTTGTTCTTTATCGCCCAGACCAGCATAGACGACGGCAAATGAATACGGGCTGATGTAACGCTGCTTGGACATTTCGCGCAATTCGTCGAGAGCCTTGAGTGCTTTATCGCGCTCGCCGGAGAGCGCGTAAGCGTGTCCGAGTGAAGCCAGGAGCTGCGGATGGCGTTCCGCTTGAGTCATGCCCTTTTGAAACGTCTCAATCGCTTGCGCGTACATTTTCTTTTGCTCGTAGGCTTGCCCAAGGTAAACCCAAGCCAAGACGTAACGCTGCTCTAAGTGGATCGTCTTTTCGAGTTGTGCTATCGCTTCGTCATAACGCCGCCAATAGTAGGAGTCAATCCCAATGTCCGTGTTCATCATGGGCGAAAGCGGGTCGAGTTCTTGGGCGCGTTTCCCCTCCGCCTGCGCTTCGTCGGGCTGTCCCATCACCTCGAAATAAGCACTGTATAGGTCGTGCGCGCTCGTCTCATTAGGATTAAGAGTTTGCGCGCGTTTCAGTTCTTTTTCGGCTTCCGCCCAGTTCCAATCGTAAAACAGTCTGACCGCACACATGCTCGTGTGCGCTTCGGCGAGCGTATCGTCAATCGCCAACGCTTTCGCGGCGTAAGCCTTGGCTTTAGGGAAAGCCTCATTCGGCGGCAAATAGTTGTTGCCCAACACGCCGTATGAGTCAGCCAGCCCGGAGTAAGCCAACGCATAGTTCGGGTCAACTTCTATCGCCTGATTGAAGTATTCAATGCCCCTCTGCAAATCCGCCTGCGTGTGCTTGTTCCACTCATACTGACCTTTGAGATAAAGCTGATAGGCTTCCCCGTTTGCAGTGTAGTTCTTCGCCAACTTCTGCTCGTCCGCGCCAGACAATTTCACTCGCAGTTTGTTTGAAACATCACGCGCAATCTCGCTCTGCAAAGAAACGAGGTCTGATTGTCTGCGATTGTATTGCTCGCTCCAAATAACGTTTTCAGTCCGCGCATCAACCAATTCCAGACTGAGCGTCAACATCTCGCTGCGCTCCGTGATGCGCCCCAGTAATACGGCTTGCACAGAGAGTTCAAGGCCTACCGTGTGCGGATCAACCGCTTTGCCTTTGTAACGAAAGACGCTAGTTCGCGCTTTGACTGAAAGGCGCGGCAGTTGCGACAGACTGCCTATGAGCGATTCCGTCATGCCGTCAGATAAATACTCGTTATCTGCATTGCCGCTCTCGTTAATGAAAGGCATCACAGCGATTGATTCGATTGGCGCTGCATTTGTCGCAGAGCGAGTAAAGAACCAATAACTGAGGCCAACCGCAAGCAGCACTGCGAGCGTTGCGAGTGCGAAGATGCGCTTGTGTTGACGTATGCGGCTGACGACGTACTCGACGCTCGATGTCGTGCGTGCAGGCTCAACCTCTCGCGTGTCCAGTGCTACCTGCTGATTATGTGATGTAGATTCCGGTGGGTGTGAACGCCCAAGCTCCGCTTCAAAGTCAATTCGTTTCTTCAAATGGCGCAAGTCAACTAGTAAATCTTTGCTCGTTTGATAGCGGTCTCCTGCCTCTTTCTCAAGCGCCTTCGAGACGATGCGTTCCATCTCGGCGGGCACTTCCGCGACCGGACTGCTTAAGGGCAGATGCTCCGTCTTGAGGATACTCGCAATCGTATCGCTCGCGGTCTGACCCTTGAAGGGCGCAATGCCCGATACAATTTCGTAAAGCACAACGCCAAGACTCCAGATGTCCGTGCGCTCGTCAACCGCTAACCCGCGCGCCTGCTCGGGCGACATATACTGCGCCGTGCCCATCACAAGCCCCGGCTCTGTTTTGATTAAGACTTTCGTCGGCGCGCTCGTGTCAATCGCATTTGCGGTTTGCTGCGGCTCTGTCAGTTTAGCCAGCCCGAAATCAAGCACCTTCACGATGCCATCACGCCGCACCATGATGTTCTCCGGCTTAATGTCTCTGTGCACGATGCCCGCTGCGTGCGCTGCCGAGAGCGCCGAAGCAACTTGAATCGCCACGTCTAAGGCTTCCGTGATTGGCACTGTCGAGCGCGAGATGCGATGCCGCAAGGTCTCGCCGTCAATGAACTCTGTGACAATGAAGCGCGAGGAGTCCGCTTGTCCGATTTCATAGATGGTCAGGATATTCGGATGATTCAGAGATGAAGCAGCGCGCGCTTCCTGAAAGAAACGTTGCAGGCGCTTCTGGTCCGTAGTGAATTCAGCGGGCAGGATTTTCAACGCGACGGTGCGCGCCAGTTCCGTGTCCTCAGCCAGATAGACCTCGCCCATTCCGCCGGAGCCAATTTTGGAGCGGATTTCATAGCGGCCCAGTTGTGTGCCCTTTGAAATAGTCAAGATATTGAGAGGGTAAAAACTTCAGGGGGTAGTTAATAACCTGAGCCATTCTTTGCGTCTTAAGCTTTCTCTTTTGCGCCTTTGCGAGAGATGCTGAGAGTTCGCGCAAAGGCGCAAAGATAAGAAGTCAAGGCGCAAAGGCTTGATTCATTCAGCGGCTCTAAAACTCTCGCAGGCTTCCAGCAAGCGCGCCGACAGCGGATTCCGCCAGGTCTTTCAGCGCGCCCGCTCTCTGCATCAACTTGAAGCGCGTGGCGACGATGAAGCCTATGCTCAAGCCAAGACTCGCGTCGAGCGCGCTCAACTCGCCCGCCAGAGATTTCTGAGAGACGCGCTCGAAGGATCGTCGCAACTCTTCCGAAGCGTCAACGCCTTCTATAAGGATAACTTCAACATCGCTGCCTACGCGTGCGCGCCGTCGTGCATGTTCACGAAGACGAACGCGCGCTTCGTCCTGAATCTTCCCGCTCGCTACGACGACCATGTGCGCGGCGTCCTTCTCCAACTGCTTCGTCAAAGCATGACGCGCCTGCGTTACAGTCACATCGCCGTCGCGTAGCACGAAGAGGAAGGGCACGTTGCTGACGTTGACCATCATCAGTGCTTCGCCCTCGTCAGACGTAGGCCCGACGGCAATCTGTTTTTCAGGGATTCCGATTTCGCGCAAGGTTGAGTAGATGCGAGTAGTGAGCCATGAACTGTCTTCGAGAAGTTGCGCAGCAGTATCTGTAAGTTTTACAAGGTCCTCAATCTTTTCGTCAGTTATGGCCGCGCCACACTCGCTGCACATAGCGTTGCTGGCGGTAATCACGCCGAGCGCATCGGGCGACGGCAGGCGAAAGAGCGAGCGATTGGTCTTGCGACAACTCACTAAGACCTCGCGGCGAAGTAGTCCTGCGTCGGCCATACGGTTAATCAACGAAGCGGTCGCCGCTTCCGATTCAGCGCCCGACAAAATCTCAGAGACGCGACCCTCCGATTGTGATTCACGGATTCGATGAAGTAGTCGCCTTGCTTCTATCTCTTCCAGTAACTCTACAGCGCGGCCAGACCATGCCTCGTTACCTGTGCTCGTCCTCTCTTGCGAACTCGCCGCCTGTGCTGCGCCGAAGCGTCCGAGACTCGCAACAACGCTTGACGTATGCGCCTCCCATTCGTCCTCGCCAGACTCATTGTTATCTGCGTTCGTGCCGCGTATTGCATCGAGCGCGTCCGACACGTTGCGGCAGAAAGCATCCAGCTTCTTCGCAGGCTCGAAGCTATCTGCGCCGTAAACGATGCCTGCGCGCACGCCCTTCATATCATCCTCGTCGTTGCCGAAGATTAGAAAGAGCACGAAGTCTTCAAAGCAGAACACGTCGCCGCGTATGTACAGCCGATCATCCTCGGTCTCGGTCCAATCGGCTACGGCGCGCTCCATTTCACCGACGTGGTCTGGACCAAGAAGCGCTTGCTCATAACAACTCGTGCGCGCCGAGCGAATCAAAGGTGTCAATGCGCGCCGCGCTGTCAACGGTCTGCTTCAAACTCTTGCTCTCCACGAACAACATCTCGCTCATCTCCTCTCTAGTCCCTTTGGTCGCGCATCCTATCACGCCGGGCGCAACAATTTCTATGTTTCCGGTACATATGGCCGCAGATTGACCGAACTGTGTTTTGTGATGAGACGCATGTGTGCTCAAGCTTCACTATCCAGACCTCATGCGTAACAGTACATGACCCCTTTCAGTTCGTCTCTGACCGATTGGTTGTGCGTTGTCACGAAACAGTCACATTGCTTCTTGTAATGACCCGGTGTGGTCTGTAGAATTCGCCCTTGTGGTTAAGTAGTACCTGCCGCAATCAAGCAATCCCTAAAAGCAATAAGCGAAATTTTATAAGGAGAATAGTAGTTCCCCGTCTATGATATTTAATAAAATACTCTCCCGCGTACTCGCTGGAGCATTTGCGCTCAGCGTCTTTGCTATCACCGTAGCTGCACAGACTGAGACACGCCTACAAGAAGTCACCAGCATCACAACAACGACAGTTGAAGGAGACGGCACAATGCGGCTCGAAACAGAGCCTGTCATAATCTCGCGCGCAGCGAATGTCCCGACAGCAGTAGGCACGGTCATGCGCTTTGATAAACTGCTGCTCAGCGCCATCAACACGCGTCTTGGCGCACGCTACGTCTGGGCTGCTGCCGGACCGCATGTCTTCGATTGTTCAGGTTTCGTTTGGAGTGCGTTTAAGGAGGTCGGCGTGGATTTCACACGCGGCAGCGCACGCACCTACTGGTCGCGCTTTGCGCCAGCGCGCGAAGACGAGAAGTTCAAGTTCGGCACATTAGTCTTCTTCAATGGCCTGACACATGTTGGAATCGTTGCGGATGCAAACGGCTTCTATCACGCTTCACGTCACAAAGGCGTTGTCTATCAAGCATGGACCAAATATTACCTTAGCCGCGTTGACGGCTTCCGCCGTGTGCCGTTGCCATCGCCCTTGACGGTTGCGGAATAACTCATAAACGTTCAGAACGGATAAGGCCGATGCACGGAGCGAACACTCCATGCGTCGGCCTTTTCAGTTTTCGATTAGATTTTAAGAGCCTCAGCGATTATTGAGCGGACTGTTGATGAAGAAGCCTGCGCGCTTCTCATCCTCGCGCACCTCCCACACGACGGTAATCTTCTCTACCGCGACGTAGCACATCTGCCCTTCGTCATCCTTCAAATGGAGCACACCGCCCTCTACCTTAATGATCTCACCGCGCAGGCTGGCGGCCCCGCCGCAGAAAACATCCACTTTGCGCCCGACCATCTTCGACAGAAATTCTTTCATCTCCTTAGCCTCCCCTGAAAAGCAGGGATGAGGGCGGAGCGATGAGGGATGAAGTAGAAGCTAGAAGGTCGATCCTTCTCTCTTTTAATTCATCCCTCATCCCTCATCCTTCATTCCTACTTTTCCTTAACTTCGCGGAACGTTATCTGCACGAGTGGCAGAACGTTCACGTCGTCCTGTTGATTTCGCTCAAACTGTAGAAGGTCGTAGTAGACGCAGCGCGAGCGCGCAGGGTATTCGCGGCAGACCGCAGGGCGCGCGTGATAGATTGTGCAGCCGCGCTTCTCCTGATCCAGAAACATGCAGACCTCGTCGAAGATAGTATCCTGCTTGCGCCTGAGAACGCGCTCGCCAGATGATCGGTCAATCTTCGTGTAACGCTTCTCTGCCGCTTCATAACTCACACCGAAATGTTTTGCGAGCCGATTGACATCGCGCTTCGTTACCTGCACGCGCTCGTAAATCGCGCAGCAAAAGGCAGGACACTTGTCGCAATCAAAATAGGTGCGTGGCTGCCCATCTGTTATCTTCTCCCCCATAGCTCATCCCTCTAAGACGAATTATGAATTATGAATGTTGAGTTATGAATTAAAAGCCTTCTGCCCTTAATTCATAACTCAACATTTATAACTCAACACTCACCTTATCACTTTCTTTTTGATTTCTTGTATTCCGACATTAACAGTTCCATGAACTCGGCTCGACGCCCATACAATCGCTTAGGCTCGCGCGGCTCGTGTCTTGCCAAAGCATACGCCGTGATTACAGGAAGCGCCACCGTCGAATCAACATAACACACAACAGCGTCAGGCAAACGGTCCGGGTCAACTTTGCCCCAGGAGACTGCCTCGCCCGGCGTTGCGCCTGAAAGTCCGCCTGTGTCGGGTCGGGCGTCCGTGACCTGCAAAAAATAATCATGGCCGCGCTCGTCAATGCCTAAGACTTCCTGAATCTGCGGCTCTGTCTGAAGCATGAAATTCTTAGGGCTTCCGCCGCCGAGTATGAAAACTGCCGAGCGCCCGCCGTGCTTTGTTCCACGGTCGCCGCGCCCATGAATTGCGCCGCGCTTTCCTGCAAGCACGATGGCAGCCGTTTCGTTCACGTCGAGCGAAGGGTCGAAAGCAAGCAGGTTGCCTTGCAGAGCTTTCGCGGCGACGTTCATGCCGATTGATGAATCGCCGGGCGAGGATGTGTAAATCGGAACGGCATATTCGTAAGCCACCGCGAGCAGAGATTTGTTCTCAAGCCCAAGCTTTCGCTCGCGCTCGCGCACGTAGCGCCCGCAGAGGTAATGAAACTCTGCCGTTGACATAGGCTTTTGAAACTCTTCGCCTTCGATGACCTTGCGGAAGAAGGCATCTGTATCCAGAAGCACATGGTAGTCGAAAAAGATGTCGTAGATTCTTACGACCTCTTCCTCGCGCAAAGTTATGTCGGAGGTGTTCGAGTTGCCTTGATGAAGCGAGAGGCCAATGCCGAAGTGCGTGTCGTGATAAAGGTTCGCGCCCGTAGAGATTATCCAGTCAACGAAGCCAGCCTGAATCAGAGGAATCAAAGCGGAGATGCCGAGTCCCGCTGGCGTCAAAGCGCCCGTAATGGACATGCCGACCGTCACATCAGGCTCAAGCATCTTCTGTGTGAAAAGCTGGCAAGCCTCGCGCAGACGCGCAGCGTTATAAGCCAGGAACGCATCGTCAACCAAATCCGCGAGCGTCGTTTCAGATGTGATAGGACGCGGGTCAATGCGTCGTCCCTGTAGATATTTGCTCCTCTTCTTTGCCATCGTTCTTCCTTTTCAACCTTATTCTTCTCGAATAGCCAGACGACTACTTCGGCGGCCCGACTCTACGCAGTAAATCCTGAAAGCGCGGGTCGTCGCGCAGATCATCTAAAGCAGGATCAACTTTGAGATAACCTATCCACGGGGAATTTTCCTGACGCCCCTTCTCCAAATCGGCGAACGCTTCATCTTTATCTCCGAGCGCCGCGTGGATGATGGCGAAGTCTCCCGGATCAACGTGTTCGCGCTTCTGTCGCTCCTTCATCTCTTCAAGAATCTTTTGCGCCTCGTTTCGCCTTCCAGATTTAGCGAGAGCGTATGCGAGTCCGGGCCGTTTATAAAAGCCGCCGTTGTTGAGAGCCTCCGTTTTCTGAAACTCGGCAATGGCTTCATCGTACATCCCCTTCTTCGTATAGCACCACCCTAAATCCCAGTGCGCCGGAACGAAGTTCGCGTCCATCTCAAGAACTTTCTTCTCCTCCGCGATTGCTTCGTCGTAGCGGCGTGCGTAGAGCAGCGAGGTGCCCAACTGTTTGTTGATGATGAGCGAAAGCGGGTCCAACTCCAGCGCGCGTCGCATCTCGGCGATGCCTTCATCAGAGCGTCCTTCCATTCCTAAAAACTCGCCGTACCACTGGTGCGCGGTCGGGTTGTTCGGGTCGAGCGCGATGGCTTTTTGAAAATCTCGCTCTGCGCCCGCAGGATCGTAATTCTGCTTATCCACCGCAAGCGTCAGCAACGCTTCACCTAGCGTGTCATCTATTTCCAAAGCCTTTTGGGCTGCCGCTTTGGCTTTCGGAAAACTCTCGCCCGAGGGCGTATTGCTGTAAACGGGGAGCACAACGTATGCCTCGGCTAAACCGGCATACGCCAGCGCGTAATTAGGGTCGCGGGCTATAGCACGATTGAAATAGTCGATGCTCTTTCTGATCTCTGCTTCTGTCCTCTTATTCCAGTGGTAACGTCCCTGCAAGTAAAGCTGGTAAGCTTCAGGATCAGCCGTATAGGTTTTCGTTACTTTCCGTTCGTCCGCGCCTGACAGCTTCGTTTGTAATTTGCGGGACACGTCGCGCGCGATTTCGCTTTGCAAGCTGACGAGGTCGGCCTGCTGGCGCGTGTACTGCTCGCTCCAGATGACGTTCTCAGTTTTAGCGTCAACCAGTTCCAGATTCAAAATTAACTGCTCGCCGCGCTGCAAGACTCTGCCAGTCAGAATAGCCTGCACGTTTAATTCTTGTGCAATCTTTGGCAAATCTGTCTCTTTGCCTTTGTAGCGGAAGACGGACGAACGCGCCTTAATGCTCAGGTTGGGAATCTGCGACAGGCTGCTAATTAGAGATTCGGTCATACCGTCAGAGAGGTATTCGTTATCTGGATTGCCGCTCTCGTTGACGAACGGCAGGACGGCGATGGATTCAGTCTGTTTCGCGTTGGCGGAATGGTGCGAGAAATACCAGACGCTTAACCCTCCGACCGCTAACAGCAGAACTAAGAGTGCGGCGGTGAAAGCGACTTTGTGTTTCCTAACCCCCCGGACAATATATTCCGCGCTCGAAGTCGGCTGCGCTGGCGTGCCCGTTGCGGTCTGTATGGGCGTCGGCTGCGCGCCAGAGACGACGCCCGGAGCGCCGCTCGTGCCCCTAAGCTCCGGCGCAATTGTGCGTTCAATCTCCGCGTCAACGTCCAGCTTGCGTTTCAAGTTCCTGAGGTCAATCAATAAATCTTTGGTCGTCTGGTAACGCTCGTCCGCGCTCTTAGCCAGAGCCATCAAGACGATCTCTTCAAGGCGTTCAGGTACGCCCTCAGCAAACTTTGAAAGAGCCGATGTCTCTTGCTCCTGTATTGCGATTATCTGACGATGTATGTCTTTGCCCTCGAAAGGCAGGCGGCCAGCGACCATCTCATAAAGAACTACGCCTAACGACCAGATGTCCGTTCGATGATCCACTCGTGCCGAACCTTGCGACTGCTCAGGCGACATGTAGCTCGCTGTTCCCATCACCAGCCCCGGCTCTGTGTGAACCAGAACTTTCGTTCCCGCTTCTGAATCCACCGCTACACTTTCTCCCGTCGCTTCTCTCATCGTCAGCTTAGCCAACCCGAAGTCTAAGACTTTAACGATGTGGTCGCGCCTTATCATTACGTTCTCAGGCTTGATGTCTCGATGAACAACGCCCGCCTCGTGCGCCGCGTTCAAGGCCGCAGCAATCTGCACGGCAATGTCCAACACATCATGCAGTTTCAATCGCCGTTCGCGTATCTCGTCGCGCAAGGTCACGCCGTCAACATATTCCATCGAGATGAAGCGCACGGAATCAGCTTGCCCGAATTCGTAG
>QHXM01000188.1 GCA_003222945.1 Acidobacteriota bacterium | reverse complement strand
TGTGTAAAAGTCATTGCTGTCAGATGTAGTCTCGCCTGTATATAAGAAGAGCGTAAGAGTGTGCTGCCCCTCGCTAAGTTGAATAGGAATGTAGGCGGGTATGACCGTCCGGTGAGTGGCGTTCCCATTAGAGAAGATTTGTGCCCAGCCTACCTCATTGCCGTCCAGGTCAATCCCGATTCCGATTATGGCATCAGTTTCCTGCGACCAGACGGACCCGTTGACCTCAAGATACATAGGGTCGTCGCCGGGGGCTTCGAATGTGGCCGTTATGGGTAATGGACCTGCTTGTTGGACTATAACTTGTATTGCCATGCTGATCTCCTTTTTTGATTTAAGAAATTGAATAGCTTTATAGAGTGGTTAGAGCGTGGAGCAAAGTATTCTTTTTGTAGTTGAAATGTCAACAGAGTAATGGATAAAGATACGAGAGCCTAAAGACAGAATTAACTGGCGAGCAATCAAGACGGATGATATCGGACCAGCTAATTGTGAGTCCGTTTGAATTAGTTATCAAGCTCGCCCCGTCCGTGTTAAGTAATCCTTCTCAAAGGGGCAGCGCCTTTGAGCCGTCTGGCTTCTCAGTCCACTATCGAGCGCACCGAAAGCTCCGGCAGCGACTGCTCTGCGAAGTGGTCATACTCGCGCACTTTGCCAATGAGGTAGTCGCCGGGCGGAATAGCAAGCGCATGATGCTCCTCGTGCACTATGCGCGTGTCCGATGGAACGCGCATGTAGAGCGCATCTTCGTGCATGAAGAGAAGCACGTCCTCGGCTTCAGCCCTGTGCTTATGGCCTGTCGCTTCACCTTCAGCCAGCACACGGCTGCTTACAGGGCTTGCGCCATCCGGTATGGCGGCAACGGGCTTGATGGTCACGTCGCCCTGTTGATACCACTTGGTCGTCGAGTCATTTCTCATCTCGTCGCTCATCATTTCACCCCTTCCATTTATGCAACAATATCACGTTAGGACAGATGGCGGAATGTCAGACTGGTTACGCCAGGCAATCGCCTCCGCTACGGTCCGACACTCTGGGGCTACTCCCTCGATATGATAAATTCCCGGAACAGACGGATTCTTCATCTTCAGAAACGGGCGCACGCGACCGTCGCGCAAATCCAGCAGCAACAGTTCGTAATCGCCCGAACGATCTATGCACTGAGCGTTCAAGCTCGCGCAGATGCGCTCTATTCCAATCTTGCGTATGATCTCGCGGCGCACGTCAACGTTGCGTTCGTGGAGCATGAGTGTAGTGTCAAGGAGCGAAGCGGGCGTCATGGCGATCTCTTCGGACACGTGCACGCCGTTTAAGCAAAAGTATTTCAGGTCGCTGCCGGACCAACTCACGGCTGGTCCTGTCTCCGAATGAAGCCTTCCGCCGGACATCACCAGCGTGGGACGCGGCAGCGCAATGATCTCCGTACCAGCCAGCCAGAACTGCCAAAGCCCAGCCTCGTATGCGTCCATCAGGTTGCGCATAAGACGCAGTCGAAACTCGCAGACCCCGCGCTGCAAGGGTGTGTCATCGCGCCACCTTCTGAATTCACTTGCCCACCCCGACAGGAGTTCGATTACGTTTCTAGCGTTATACCAGACACTGTATCCGTAGATGGTTATGCGCACTCCTCTGTTAGGTGTGTAACGGGGATGATAGAGCGCCCAGGGCACGGACAGGATCACGTCGTGCCCTTTCACCATCTCCCTGACTAAGTTCCAAGTCTGTAGTAGATTCCTGTCCATCACGGCGACGGGCGCGCGCTCCATCTGCGCATCTGTTGACGGGCCGCCCTTTGCTCTTAACATCATTCCCAAGCGATCCTGCGCCCGGAAAATTTCACTGTATCCCGCCTGAGCATCATCGTAGCAGGCTGCGACAAGAGCGAAGGCGTCATGCGCGTCAACGGCCCAGCGAACAGGGCGGCGCGCGACGTTGTGCGCGGAGAGGTAACTCGCAAGCGCTCTCTCAGCCGCCGCGCGGTCAATGGTGGCGAGCGAGGCGTCGAGCGAACTGAGCCGCCGCAGTATAATCTCCAACTCGGTCTGAAGACTGTTCATGGCATCGTAAATATCCAGCTTATGTCAGGTCGCTTGACCGAGACAGCCGCCTCGCAACGCTGCTTGAGCGTAGCGTGCTCTAGGTCCGTCCCCATCAACCTCAAAGCCTCCAGGTAATCGCTGTAAACTCCATGCCCGATGAGCCGCCACTCAAGCTTCTTCATCTCGTGCTCGTCTTCGGAGAAGCGTGGGATTAACTCCGTGCGGTGCATCTGCATAGCCAGTATGTCCGGTGGATTATTGTGCAGGTCCATGTCCGTGCCGTATAACCCATTGTTTTGCCCTTCGTAGTAGCAGAACAGATCGAGATACCTGTCGGTGAGCTTCATGTCCGTCTCCCTCTCGTGCGGCGCAATCAACTCTTCTGTCTCAATGACGCCCGCCACCATCTCGTCTCTCATGTAGAGTGCGTAAGGTCTGCCGACACTGAACCCGGTAAAATATGCGAAGGCGACTTGCCCTTCTTCTGTTACGTGTCCGTAAACATTCAGTGTGTCTTCGTCCAGCAAACCCCACGCGGCTGTCGCTTCGCCTCTGGTCATGCCGGGTGTGATGGCGGCTTTGAGAATCGCCGCGCGGTGGTCCGCTCCAATTTCCAGGTTGGCTTCCAGGAAGCGTTGCCGTTGGGCCGCGCGCCGCTATTCATATTGAAGCCCGTCGATGCGGGAGAATAGTTTCCCCATGCCGTGACGCTTACGGCACTCGTTGATAATCTTGTATGACAGCGGACCAACCATTTTATCCATAATGTTCGTCGGCATCTTCTATTCGCGGCGGTTATCATTTTGTCCGAGCGTAGAATCTGTTCCGGTGCTGCTATTAGTGTTCAGCGCAAAGACAAATTGTCCGAAGCTGAATGCGAATAGAAGTGTCAGCACAATACTGATTCTCTTAATCACAGTTATCCTCCTATCACTCTGTCAAAGTGGAAAGTTGCGGGGGATTGTTTGGGAGAGAGTACCTGCAGTTTATACATTGAATAGTGTTCAGGCTACAAATGTAAAGCTATTGCTCTCTCATTTATGGAAACGTCTGATATGCGGCCTCCATGCACGAAATGGGAACAACAACTTATAAGGCCATCAGCGTAACTGTCTGAAAAACGTAGGCTTCATTTTGCTGCTGGAATGGCACGGCGGTTGCCATTTCCTTCTACAGAGAAAGGGGTCACAGAGATGAAAAATATAAGAAAAATGTTAGGTGGCGCAATCTTAACGCTCGCTGTTATTTTCGGTCTCTCCGCTTCAATGAATATGACGGCGCACGCTCAGTATCGCGGTGATCGTGACGATTATTACCGTCGTCAGCGTGAATACGAGCGACAGCAGCAAGAACAACAGCGAGAGCGTGAGCGCGCCTACCGCAACAACGGTTACGGTAACAACGGTTATGGTAACTATGGTTACAACAACTACGGTTACGGCAACAATGGTTACAACAATGCCTACCGAGTTGAGATGAGCCAGGGTTACCAGTACGGCGTGAATGTGGGCGCATCGGACGCACAGCGTGGACAGAGCTACAGCCCGCAGCGTTCACATTACTGGCGCGACACCAATTCTCAGGCGTTTCGTGATGGCTTCGTACAGGGTTATGACCAAGGCTACCGTCAGTACGCAGGCTACCAGCAGCGCAATCGGACTGGAAGCGTCTGGGGTAGAATCTTAGGCTTGCCTTACTAAGCCTAGAAACAACATCAGACCAACCTGTGATGCCGCGATCAACTTATCGCGGCATCTCTTTTTGTCTGTCGCTGAAGCTGATGTCTTTGACATAAACGCTCGGATTAATCGGGCGCGTGAGATCACCGATAAGGCCAAACCTTGCACGTGAAAGCAATTCTATTCGCGCTACGGTTGAAGGAGTTGTTAGATGGCGATGTCAGAAGACAATTTCACTATTACGAACTAGGTTTTGTTTACATTTCAGGTTAAGCTCTTTGAATGCTACCCCTGACTTTATCTGATGAACAATGGCAGAAGATGCTGCCCATTTTGCAAGCTCATCCCAACGCCTATGTCGGACAAGAGCATGAATGCCGCCGCTTTCTCTCTGCCGTTCTGTGGATGGCGCGCTCCGGTGCGCAGTGGCGATTGCTTCCCAAAGAGTACGGCTACTGGAACACCATCTACCGACGCTTTGCTCGTTGGAGCGAGCAAGGCATCTTCCATGAGTTGCATCAAGAACTGGCTGATGATGCAGACATGGAGCATTTGCTCATTGACTCGACCATCATTCGCGCTCATCCATGCGCCGCCGGTGCGCGAAAAAAAGTGGCGGCCAGGAAGCGCAAGCATTAGGGCGCAGTCGCGGCGGCTTTTCCACCAAGATTCACATCGCGGTGGATGCTTTAGGCAATCCACTGCGCCTGCTCTTAACAGCAGGTCAGCGCCATGATAGTCCGCAAGCTTCAGCGCTGATCGAAGGTTTCGAGCCTCTTGTGTTGATTGCCGATAAAGGCTATGACTCAGACCCGCTGGTCGAATCAGTCACAGCCAAAGGTATTCTCGCAGTGATTCCGCCGAAAAAGAGTCGGCTTGTGAGAGCGCGAGTACGACCAGCATTTGTATCGTGAGAGGCACTTGATTGAATGCTTCATCAACAAGATTAAGCATTATCGAAGAGTCTTCTCACGCTTTGATAAGCTGTCAAAGAACTACTTGGGCTTTCTAAGTTTCGTCAGCGCACTGGTTTGGTTACGCTGAAATGTCAACAGAACCTAGTTTGCTGACTTCGAATGTAACTTTGGGAAGATGCATCAACTTGCCCTTCCAAGCCTTTTCATCAACCGAGAAGTAGAGCTTTTTGTTCTCAATTGTAAGCAAAGGTTTGCCTCGTTCGTCCAACCGCTTGAAATAGAAAACCGCGTTATCGAAAAACACCGCGTTGTCGCCTCCACCCTTGGGTGGTATGAAGTTGATAAGCTCCCGCCGTTCGCCTTTATCGTTTGCGAGAGATACGTAGGGCTTAAGATCATCTAAGGAGGAACTGGTCAACAGGCGGAGGGCCTTTTGATCGGTCGGTATGATACGAAGGGTCACAATATAAAAGTTTGTACATTCAGGACACTCAAGAGCCTCTTGCACATCGGAATCTATTTTGGCCTTATCGGCGGCATTTAGCCTGTTATAATTCATGCGGGTCTGCTTTTGCCGCACGAGGGCTTGCCTAATCGGAAGAGCGGAATGCAGCCTGATGTTTGCGGAATACGAACCGTTATCGTCACGTATAGTTTTAGCCCAAGGTGAATCAATAATAATCTGGATAGCCTCATAGCCAGACCACTGCTGAAATGGTTTCTTGTCCCAGACGGTCTGTGCGTGCGCCGATATGCTT
>QHXM01000099.1 GCA_003222945.1 Acidobacteriota bacterium | reverse complement strand
TTCTCTCAGTATTTGTATTAAAAGAAGTCTTGGGTGCGGCAGAACCCGCAATAGACTCAACGGTTTGACCCATACCACCACTCCCCGAAAATTGGGGATTCCCACTACTCGTTTTTTGAGAAGTGGTGTCTGCTGGTGACTGGTGGGGAGTGGTGGTGAGTCGTGGTAAGTCCTCCGGGAGTCTGACCTCATATTCTGACCCTTCAGTAGATCCAAGCTCCCAGTGACGGACTATCAGGCCAAGGGTCATTAAGTGCCGGATATGACCGTCAATTGTTTTCAGATTCTTGATACCTGTCCATTCAAGAAGATCTCGTCGAGAGGCGCGCACACGCGAGCGCGGCACAATCGCACCGATGGTCCGCAAGTATAGCGCGTCGTAAATCTTCTTACTTGAGCCTGGGAAAAGGCCTGAGGGTAGGGCATCACGCTCAAGACTGTTTGCTCTGCGGTTAAAATCTCGCGCCGGAGCAATGGTTTCGCGCGGTGGGTTGGGGAGTGGTGGTGACTCCTGGTGAGTCGTGGTGACTGGTGGTGATTGGTCAGAAGTTGGATTTTCTACGGGTGGCTGATCGTGTGAGCCTTCGAGAAGAAAAGCCAACGCCTTACGAGCAGGGGACTTGCCCGACGGGGCAGCCTTCTCAAGCGCTTCGTTCGCTCGTTGTTCCGCCGTTGATAGCTTGGACTTCGGCTGCTGTGGCATTTACCACCTCTTTCGCTAATCTGCTGTAATCCAGGTAGCCGCTTGAGCGCGGGTAATCCAGAAGAGGGCGACCTGCCGACATGGCTACGGAAATGTCCGTGTTGAGATTGACCTTGGCATTAAGTAAATGACTCTCGAATTCTTCCTGGAGACGCCCCCTCAAATTCTCAGACTCTTTGACACCCTGCCTGAAGAAGGTCTGGAGCGCGAGCACGTTCCACCGCTTGTTGAATGCCTGGCTTAGGCCCTGCATCATGTCCAGTAGCTCCAGCGCCTCCTTGAGAGCGAGAGATGACGAGATAGGCACGATGATGTAGCTTGCAGCCATTAGAGCGTTGACGGTTAGAAGTCCAAGGTTCGGAGGGCAATCAATGATCGCGTATTCGTAGTCTAGGCCTTCGAGCGTGAGGTTTAACTTTTCCTCGCGGCGATAGACATTCCTCAGTTCTACCTCGCCCATCGCCAGCTCGCGGTTGGCCGGAAGCAGCGAAGTGTGCTCCCTGAGAGCGCGGATCGCATCTTCGGTCCGCGCGCGACTGAAGAGCACGTCATAGACAGTCGGCGATAGAAGCGAAGCGTCAAGCGCAAACCCTTGGGCGCAATGGCCCTGAGGGTCAAAATCCACAAGTAGAGTCTTATGCTTGAGGCCGAGGAATGCCGCCAGGTTCACAGAGGTGGCCGTCTTGCCAACTCCTCCTTTCTGGTTGGCGATGGCAATAGTCTTCAAGCCGCCTTCGCTTTCTTCGGCTCATTCCACCGAGTTGATGGTAGTGGGTCATTTTCATTGTTGAACACTCGCGTACTTCGGATTATCAATGAGAGCGACAATATCAGCAATGCTCCATAGCTTCTTTGTAATGCCTGCTTCCATCGCTGGTGTGCATCGCAGGCTCTTATGGATGCGAACGAAGTTATAGTGCATGTAGTGCAAAGCTATCGCGTGCATGTGATTCTCAATCTTCTTTGAGAAGCCATTGGTTAAGCGAGTGAAGCGACGCATACTCATTCTCATGGTCAAGTTTTGACGCTCAATATAGCTGGTAGAAATCATCGGCGGGAACGGGTCGCCTGTGATAACTTTAGTCTCGCATCCAATACACTCCGCAGGACTATAGCGAATCTCATCTTGAGCCTTGCCATAGATTTTGATTAACTGCGCGAAATCAATATCAGCACCGAAAGCACTCTCGACAGCTTCAACGTATGCCTTGAGTCCATCTGTGGTCAGCATCACGCGATGAGCTAGACGGCTTGCGAGATCGTTAATGAACTCATACGCGGCGTTAGCATCACGGCGGCCTACATGCCAGCAAGGAACTAACTTTGTATCCGCATCAATGGCAACCCACGTCCACACGTCACCATAACCGAAGATGCCTTGATGCTCCGGCGAAACATTCTTTTTCTTCGCATAGCAGAACGACCATATCTCATCACACTCTAAACGACGGCAAGGAAGATTCCGCATCACTTCATCCTGATAATTAGCGCAAGCCGTACCAGCATCTTCAAGAAGTTTGATGACTGTATTCTTTGATGTGCCTGTCATGCGGGACGCGGCGCGGATAGAATTGCCTTCGACTAGAGCGCCAATAACTTGGATACGACGTTCGGTGGTTAGCTTGTTCATACTGACCATTATGCTTGCGCGGGAAAGAAAAGTCAAGTAGATTCCACAACGAAGCGACAGCGTTTATACTTTATTTGACATTTACTATCAGCCTTCGCGCTGTTACTATAAGCCTGTCACGTTTAACTCGTAGGCTTCTACAGCGATTGAAAGGCAAAAGTGATGATGACTGAACAAGAAAAAATGAATATGCGCGTGCTAATTGGCATAGCATTTCGTCCCGGCGCACCTATTGATAGATTCGATTTGTTTGCGGGTCGTCAAGCTCAAGTTAGAGATGTGATTGACGCTACTACCCAGCCGGGACGACACGTCATTATGTTTGGTGAAAGGGGCGTAGGCAAGACCTCTTTGGCTAAAGTGCTATCTGAAATTTTATCTAATACCGGCCAGCATTTCTTGAACTCAGGGACGATAAATTGTGATGGTACTGATAATTATTCCAGCTTGTGGCATAAAATCTTTCGTGAATTATTAGTAGAAATTAAGAGCAAAGGCGGGGCAGGATTTATCAGTAAAGATGGAAGTGAGACATTGATTTTATCTGACCTTTTACCAGAGGAAGTCAGACCTGATGATGTTCGTTATGTCCTTAGCGGATTCAAGAAGCCTGTTATTATTATTTTAGATGAGATAGACAGAATTAAAGATAGAGAAACTACAACTTTATTGGCGGATACGATTAAAAATCTATCCGATCACGACGTATCTGCAACTTTGATTCTCGTTGGAGTAGCTGATGCCGTTGATGGGCTTATAAAAGAGCATAGATCGGTAGAACGTGCATTAGTACAAGTTCCGATGCCGCGAATGTCACGGACAGAATTGCTTCAGATTGTTGACAAAGGACTTGAATCATCGGGAATGGAAATTGATGAACACGCTAAAGACAGGATAGCCCGCCTTTCTCAAGGCTTGCCGCACTATACCCATCTGTTGGGTTTACATGCCGCAAACAGTGCGATAGAGGAAGGTCGAATGAAAATTGATATGAGCGATGTTAATAGAGCCACTAATACGGCTGTAGAAAAGTCTCATAGCATTTTAAGTGATTACCACAAAGCGACAAGTAGCCCACAGAGGCAAAATCTTTATGATGAGGTGCTTCTCGCTTGTGCACTGGCCGAAACTGACGATCTGGGTTATTTCTCCGCTGCTGCGGTAGCTAAACCTTTGTCGGCAATTATGAATAAACAGTATTACATTCCGTCTTTCTCAAGACATCTCACAGATTTTTGTTCTGAAAAGCGCGGACCAATTCTTATGAAAACAGGTGAGCCGCGTAGATACCGCTTCCGGTTTATCAACCCTCTAATGCAGCCCTTTGTAATTCTTCATGGGTTAGCAAAAAACTTGCTAACCGAAGAACTACTGTGGGTTGCAACCAAGTGATGATTCATATAAAACACGCTAACCTTTTGGCTTTGCCCATCTCATCTTTGCGGCCTTCTTAGCAATCTCTTTTCGCTTCTTAGGCGAGAGTTTCGCAGCGCGAGCTAGACCGCCTTTCGCCGCGCCCAGCTTTCCGAGCGCAACAGCCGCAGGGTTCTTCTCGCGCTCAGGCTTTACTTCTTCTTGAAGATCACCAGTAGAGATGTCAACTATCATCTTGGCTAGTTGGTTTATATCGCGTGGTCGTTTGCTTGCGCGTGTAGGCATGGACAGAGTATGCCATACTCTGAAACAGAGTGGAAACTTTCCTTATCTGTTCAACAATGAAAATGACCCACTACCGAATTTTCCTTGTTAATAATGACAAGGCCATAGCTGCGGGTCTTACCTTTCGTCCGTTGTCCCGGACCATAGAGGATACTCTGGCCTGGGATGCTGCTCGTTCCTCAGACGCAGAGTGGCGTGCAGGCTTGAAGCCGGAGCGTGAGCGAGAATTGATTAAAAGTTTGGCTCATAGTATTGACGCATAACAGTATCTAATCCAAGTTGCCATCAATAGATATTTTGAAGTTTCAGTTGCCACCAGCTTTATAAATCGCCGCTAGCCGGAAGCTTGGTGGGCTGAGGATTCGTCCCGGCGAAGATGGAGAATAAAATGAGAAGGAACACCATTCCAGCTATCATAGCTTTCGCGCCTGCGCTGCTGCTGCCTCTTATTCAGAACGTGTTCCGACCCAGAATCTCCCACGCGGGATTGCTCGGATTCGCGCTCAGCTGGTCGCCGGACTTCGTAGTAGGGTTCTGTTTTCCATTCTCGATTCTCGTTCGGCCAAGAGTGTGGACTGCACGAACGGCGACAAATCTATTCAGCATCTGGTCAGCTTTCACGGTCGTAGCGTTGTTGCTGGACGAACTGCTAAGTCCATTCGGACCGAACGTGTTCGACCCTGCTGACATAGTCGCTGGTGTCGGCGGCGTCTTGCTTGCCGTTCTTGTCTTCCACACGATCATCCGCCCTCGTCTGACGTTCGGTGACGAGCAAGCTGCGCCAAGGAACGTAAAGTTGACAAGCGAGTGACAGACCGACTTACAATCTCGTTCAGCGGAGCGCGGATTGATTGGCTCTCATCATGCCTGATTCCATTGTGGGTTGAATTCAGAAGCCCACTGGCTCAATTCATAAATCAACTTCCTCGCAACATCAACGCAACGAAGATGCAACCACACGCGGCTCATGTCTTCATAAGATGTCGGTCACGAGGGGATATTCTCCCTTCACAAGAAAGCCGGGGCGTTGAATCAGTCGGGGGTTTGGCGCTCCGGTTTCTGCATGAGTCAAGTGGAAGAGTCTCAGGCGAGGCTCTTCTTTTTTTCAGACTCGGCCTTGAATATCATGCTCGGAATCTCTCAAGGCCGACCCGTAACGATTCCACACTCTATTCATAATACGGTCGCAACCCGCATGGCACCTCAGACAGGTTATCTTGCGCCTCAATGAAATAGCCGACGCTGATGCTTTCGGATGGGCACGCAGCCCCTCGCACTCGCGGATTAACTCTTGTGTCCGCTGAAAGTCGTCGCAGGCGATTCAAAATTTTCTTGTGAAAGGGAGACAATCCAGAATGAGGTCTAATCGCTTTAGAAACTTAAACTATCTGTGTGCTTCGCTCGTCGTTCTTCTTGCTCTTGCGCCGAGCACTTTCGCGCAGCAGGATGCAGGGACTTCGTTGCAGCAAAAAAATTCAGCGACAGCGGTCGCTTCCGGGCAGAAGATGAAGATTAAGGGTGTCGTGACCGCGCGCAACGTGGACACTTTCACTGTACAGGATTTATCTGGCGCAACTACCAATGTGCTGTTGACAGACAAGACGAGCGTCAAATCCAAAGGCGGCTTTTTGGGCGGCGGCACGAACTACGCAGTGACCAACATCCTTCGCGGCCTGAACGTTGAAGTTGAAGGACGCGGCGACTCTTCCGGTCAACTCGTAGCCGATAAAGTCAGGTTCAACGAAGCGGACTTAAGAGTTGCGCGCTCGATTGAATCGCGCGTTGACCCTGTAGAGAATCGCGTAGGCTCTGCCGAGAATAGAATCAGCGACGTTGAGCAGAACTCGCAGAAACTTTCGGGACAGATTGATGAACTGGCAGCAGTATCGAACGCAGCACGTGGAAGAGCGAAAGCTGCGAAGGAGACTGCCGACGCCGCGTTAGTTGGCGTCAATTCCACGAACGAGCGCATCTCTGCATTGGACGATTACGTTGCGCAGAGCAGCGCGACGATTCTCTTCCGCAACGGCAGCGCAGTGCTTTTGCCAGAGGCTAAGGCCAAGTTGGACGAGGTTGCCACCCAAGCTCTCAACGCTAAAGGTTACGTTGTTGAGGTGAGCGGTTTTGCAAGCGCAGACGGAAGCACTGAGTTGAATCGCCGTCTAAGCCAGCAGCGCGCAGACAACGTGATTCGCTACCTCGTTGAGAATCACAACCTGCCCTTGCGCCGCATCGTCACGCCCTACGGCTACGGCGAATCGAATCCGGTCGCAGACAACAAGACGCGCGAGGGTCGTGCGGAGAATCGCCGCGTAGAGGTGAAGGTTCTTGTCAACAAAGGGCTGACGCAGCCAGGGCCTGCTGTGACAACAAGCTCATCAACAACATCAAGCACATCAACCAGCCCGCAGCAATAGGCTTACTGTTCGATTGCTCTAAATCGTTTTGAAAAACAGGCCCATCAGGAACGGCAGAACGTCGCTCCTGATGGGCTTGTGCATTATTTCCGCTTAAATCCCGCCTAAAATTCTCTGCAATAAATTTCTTGAGCCAAAAGCTCTGCCCGCCCGTCTAACAAGTTGCGCAACTCCACCGGCTGATTTAGGATAAGTTTGCGCTGATGAGAGCTAGGAATTATCCATGGGGCATCTGGCTCAAGCGCCGAAAAGTTTTTTCAGTTGAATCTGCAAAAATTTAACCCTTCGGCTGCCGCGTTTATGTTATATTAAAAGCACCTGGCGAATCTTGACAGGCTGCCCCGACGGCTTATCCGATAAAATTACCTCAAAGAAACTCCTCGAAGTGGCTTATCTTTTAGAGGGCATTACTTTATGAGAAAGAGTCTTTCCCCGCGCTCATTCACGAGCCTGCAAAGGCTTCTGAGTGTTTGCGCGCTTCTATTCTTCTGCGGCGCATTCAGTTTAGTCGAAGCCGCCGGTGGTCCGACAATTCTGTCGGATGCAAGCTCTACGCGAGCCATTGCGTTTGAAGCTGTGACCTACAGGCGCGAGCCTTTTCCGCTCACGATGCCCGTGCAATTCAGCGCCGATACGCGCAACCGCATAGTCCTCTTCGCTATGAACCTGGACCTCCTCGCAGGCGAGGGAGCAAACGCTCTGACGGCTGATGCGGAAGACTCAACACATCGTCACTACACTTTCACGGTCGAGAACGTAACGCCCTTTCCCGGCTACGAATGGATGAGTCAGGTGACGCTTCGCTTAAGCGACGACATTGGAGACGTTGGCGACGTACTCCTTCGCATAAACCTGCACGGCATGTCCAGCAATCGCGTGCGCGTAGGCATTGGGCACACGGGCGGTGGTCCGTCTGACGATGCCGGAGCGGTCACAACGCCTGCGCCATTCCCGGCGCCACAGCCCACGCCCGTGCCGACTCCGAATCCATACACGAACCCTGCGTTCGCCACAACGAATGATTCGGTCCGTTTCCTTGAACAGGCTACGTGGGGGCCAACCTTTTCGGACCTGGCGCACGTCAGAAGCATAGGCTACAGCGCTTACCTTAGCGAGCAGTTCAATGCGCCTGTCACCAATTATCCAACACAGGACCTTTACCCGACCGATTCAACTGTTGGCTGTCCATCGGGCACTGCTCCTGCAAACTGCACGCGTGATCGCTACTCAATGTATCCCTTGCAGATAAGTTTCTTTCAACGCGCGCTCACCGGACAAGATCAGTTGCGACAGCGCGTTTCGTTCGCTCTGCATAAGATTTTAGTTGTCTCAGGACGCGACCTGAATAATATGCCGAGTTGGGTTGGTCCTTACCTTCAGACTTTGGACCGAGACGCCTTCGGAAACTTCCGGCAGATTCTTGAAGACGTAACACTCAATCCCGGCATGGGCAACTATCTGGACATGCTCGGCAACACGCGCGTGAACCCGAACGAGAACTACGCGCGCGAGATAATGCAACTCTTCTCGGTCGGCGTCGATCAACTGAACCCGGACGGCACGCCGAAGCTGGACGCGCAAGGCAATCGCATACCGACTTACGATCAAACTACGATCACAAACTTCGCGCGAGTCTTTACAGGCTGGGTCTTAGCACCGCAGAAGAAGTGGCCGGTTGACGGCACGACAAACGTGCTCAACTATCAAGACCCTATGGTGCTATCGAGTAACACGAACACCTACGACACGGCCTCAAAGACTTTGCTTAACGGCGTGGTCGCGCCCGCGATTGTTACCGGACAGAACGCGACCGTCTATAAGACAAACGAGTTGAAGATTGCGCTCGACAACATCTTCAATCACCCGAACGTTGGTCCATACATCTCAAGAGAACTAATCAAGCAGCTTGTTACGAGCAATCCGAGTCCCGCTTATGTTCAGCGCGTTGCAGCAACTTTCAACGACAACGGACAGGGCGTGCGCGGCGACATGAAGGCTGTCATCGCAGCGATACTCATAGACCCGGAAGCGCGCGGGGATGCGAAGACTGACCCGAACTACGGGCGATTGCGCGAGCCTGTCCAACTCGTCACGAATATGCTGCGCACGTTCAACGCTTCGAGCGACGGGAACATCTCTAATACAGGAACGCGTTTCGGCCTTCTCTTAGATATGGATCAAGACCTTTTCAATCCGCCGACTGTCTTCAGCTACTTCCCGGCAGACTATTCCGTGCCGGGCACGAACAGTCTATTCGGACCGGAGTTCGGCATCCTCTCAACTTCGGATGCGTTTCGGCGCGCGAACTTCGTCAACGCGCTGTTGTTGGCAAACAACGGCAATGGTTTTCCCGTTGCTATTCCTGACAGACCGACGGGCACGCAGCTAAACTACTCTTCGTATCAAGCGCTCGCAGGAAACCCGCAGCAGCTTGTTGACTCGCTCGACGCGGCGATGATGCACGGCACTACGTCGCCGTCTATGAAGGCGAGCATTGTGCAGGCGGTTACAAACATCGCAAGCTCCAACGCGGCGCTTCGCACGCAGACGGCCATTTATCTCATAGCAACTTCGTCGCAATATCAGGTGGAGAGGTAAACACGCGATGGCACAATCACGCAGAAGTTTTCTTCGTCAAACAGGATGCGCGCTCGGCGCTACGGCAATATTGTCGAGCATAGAAAAGCTCGGAATGATCGGCGCGCTCGCGCAGCAATCGAGCAACCCGGATAACGTAGCTGCGGACTACAAAGCGCTCGTCTGCATCTTTCTCTTCGGCGGCAACGACGGCAACAACATGATTGTGCCGCTCGATTCGGAATTCAACGCATACACTTCCGTGCGCGGTGTGCTCGCGCTTCCTCAGTCATCGTTAGTTCCCATCAACCCGATTAGCGGTCGCCAATTCGGAATGCACCCGAATCTCTCTCCTGAAGTTGCTAACGCAGCGCAATCCAAAGGGCTGCTCGATGTTTGGAATCAGCAGAAACTTGCGGTTCTATGTAACGTTGGCACGCTCGTGCAGCCTGTGACCCGTGCGCAGTATCAGAGCGGGGCGGGTCATCCCTATCAACTCTTCTCGCATTCGGACCAGCAGACGCAGCAGCAGTCTTCCATCTCGAACGGTCCCGCCCAGACAGGATGGGGCGGGCGCATTTCGGATATAACAGGAGGATTGAATGGCACAGTTCCTTTGCCCATGTCCGTATCGGTCGCAGGCTCGAACCTCTTCGCTACGGGCAAGAACACGCGTCTGCTTGCCATCTCTCCTGCGCCGACGGCTCTCAACTCTGTGCTTGTGCTTACGACTAGCGGTGGCGCGTCAGCCGACCAGACTGCGCGCAGGAACACTTTGCAGCAGCTTCTCGGGTTCGACACGTCTTCGTTTCTCGTCAAAGCCTCAAGCGACACTATGGCCCAGGCGCTGCAAACAAGCGCTTCGCTCGCCACAGACCCAACCGTAGGAACGTTCCCTGCCACCTCGCTCGGCAACCAGTTGAAGCAGGTGGCAAAGCTCATCAAGCTGCGCGACGCGCTCGGCATGAAACGTCAAATCTTCTTCTGTAGCATGAGCAGCTTCGACACGCATACGAACCAGACGGGCAGCAACCCTACGAGTCCGGCGAGCGGCGGAACTAACTCTGGCAATCAGGGAAGTCTTCTGGCGCAACTGAGCCAGGCGATGAAAGCTTTTTACGACGAGATGGTCTTGCAAGGGATAAGCAATCAGGTGACGACCTTCACGCTTTCGGATTTCAGCCGAACCTTTGCGCCTTCAGGCTCAGCCGTCGGCACGGTCGGATCGGACCATGCGTGGGGCAATCACTCTCTCATCATGGGCGGCTCTGTTCGCGGCGGAACTTTTTATGGAACGTTCCCGACGCTCGCGCTTGGTGGACCGGACGACACGGACACGAGAGGGCGCTGGATACCTACGACCTCTGTGGATCAGTATGCAGCGACGCTCGCCACCTGGTACGGCCTCGCCGCGTCCGATCTTCCGACAGTCTTCCCATACCTCGGTCGCTTCGCCTCGTCGAATCTGGGTTTCCTGGGTTGATATAGAAACGTTTTATGCAATACCCAAGAGACCTCGCGCAGAAATTGATCGGCCTCTCGTTGTTTATTGCGATGGGCTGTCTGATTCTTTCGGTCGGTTTATGGAAGCAGACTGCGCAATCGTCTCTGATAGGACAAGATGAGAACAAGACGAGCAGCAACCATGCCTCACTCAACACGATCAAATCCGATGAAGCGACGCGTTCGCAACTCGCCAAGAATTACGCGCGCCAGTCTCTGAGCTTTGAAGCCAATCGAGGACAGACAAATTCCCAAGTTCAATTCATCTCGCGCGGCTCAGGCTATGCACTTTTCCTAACTGCTTCGGAAGCAGTCTTAGATTTACGCAACCAAAGATCAAAGGCCAGAGATCAAAGACCATCTTCCCTGCGAATGAAATTGGTCGGCGCTAATCCCGAATCAATTGCAAGAGGACTTGATGAACTTCCCGGCAAGAGAAACTATTTTATAGGCAACGACCCGGCACGATGGCAAAGAGATGTTCCAGTTTATTCGAGGGTCGAATACGATGAAGTTTACAGCGGCGTTAATCTCGTCTATTACGGCAGAGAGCGCCAACTCGAATACGATTTTTTGATCTCGCCTCATGCTGATCCTAATCAGATTAAGCTCAACTTCGACGGCGCGCGAAATGTTCGCATAGACGAAAGCGGCGACCTCATCCTGCAAACCGCAAACGGCGAGATAAGACAACGCAAGCCAGTTGTTTATCAGGGCGCAGACGGCACACGCCGCGAGATAGCAGGCCACTACGTTCTGCGTTCGACTCAAAACTCAGAACTCAAAACTCAAAACTCTTACACCGTCGGCTTTCAAATAGGAGATTACGACCGAAGTCTTCCTCTCGTCATTGACCCTGTGCTCGTCTATTCAACTTATCTGGGCGGCACGAGCGATGATTTTGGAAGCAGCATTGCTGTTGACTCATCAGGCAATGTCTATGTGGCAGGCGTCACCAATTCAATAAACTTTCCGACCAAGACTCCGTATCAATCATCAAACGGTGGCACGTCCGACATCTTCATAACGAAGCTGGATTCGACGGGCACAAATGTTATCTATTCAACCTACATCGGCGGCAATCTAAACGACAGAGGCGACGGGATTGCTGTTGATTCAAGCGGCAACGCTTATGTGGTCGGCAGAACCGATTCACTCAATTTCCCTACGACGCAGGGCGCGCTCGCTTCAACCTATCGCGGCGGAGATTTTGATGCGGTCGTCTTGAAGTTGAATCCGCAGGGTAACAATCTTGTCTATTCGACTTACCTTGGCGGCTCTGATAATGATTCGGCTATAGGCATCGCGGTTGACGCGAGCGGCAACGCTTACGTGACCGGAGGAACTAAGTCATCAGATTTCCCAACGACTGCGAGCGCCTATCTCTCATCGCACACGAGCGACACGGACGCTTACCTGACAAAGCTGAATCCATCGGGAAGCGCCATTCTTTACTCCTCTTATCTGGGCGGAAGCGCAACGGACAGAGGAAGCGGCGTGGCTGTTGACTCAAGCGGCAACGCTTACGTCGTCGGCTACACAAGCTCAGCAGACTTCGCAACGCAGAATCCTTTTCAATCCTCGTTGGCTGGAAGCTTCGACGCCTTCGTCGCTAAATTCAACACGACCTCAAGCGGCTCAGCTTCCTTAATCTATTGCTCTTATCTTGGAGGAGCGAACGACGATAAAGGCTACGGCATCGCGCTTGACACGAGCGGCGACGCTTACGTTACAGGTCAGACGGCTTCAAACAATTTTCCTGTTGCGAGCGCTCTGCAACAGACCTTCGGCGGCGTCTTCGATGCTTTCATAGCAAAGATCAGTCCTGCGGGCGCGAAGCTCTACGCAACATATCTGGGCGGATCGAATGATGATCGCGGCATCAGTATAGCCGTCAACACATCGAATAACGTTTACGTCACGGGCTTCACGTCTTCAACAAATTTTCCGACCGCGAATCCGCTGCAAGCTTCAAACGGCGGAGGCTCGGATGCCTTCATAGCGAAGTTGAATTCGTCGGGCAGCGCTCTAATCTATTCAACATACTTAGGCGGAAGCGGCAACGAAAACCTGAGCGGCAATGTTACTTGGAGCGCAAGCCTTGCGCTCGATGCGGCGAGCAACGCATACATCACAGGCTTTACCTCTTCGAGCAACTTCCCGTCGGCGAATCCATTTCAAGGCGTGAACGGTGGAGGCATTGACGCATTCGTCGCTAAAATAATTGACACGAGCAGCGCACCGGATTACGCGCTATCCGCTTCGCCATCCACGCAGACGGTTGCGCCCGGCAGCAGCGTCAATTACATAACCGCCGTCACCCCTTCAGGCAGCTTTACAGGCAATGTAAGTTTGAGCGCGAGCGGCTTGCCGACGGGCGCGAGCGCAAGCTTTAGCCCGACGCCTGTCAACATCACAGACGCTTCCGCAAAGAATTCGACGATAACTGTAACGACGAGTGCCAGCACGCCCGTCGGAACATATCCGCTCACAATCACTTCGACGAGCGGCAACCTTCAACACACAACTACTATCACTTTAAGAGTCGTAAGCGCTGGAAGCGCCGACATCTCAATTGCACAAACGGCATCGCCGAATCCTGCCGACATTGGCACGAGCATCTCTTACAGAATCATCGTCACAAACAACGGTCCTGCGTCTGCCACGAGCGTGAACGTCATAGACAACTTGCCTGCGAGCGTCACCTCTGTCTCTTCTTCTGCAACGCAAGGCTCTTGCAGCGGCACTGGTCCGGTCATCTGTAGTCTGGGCGCAATCCCCAACGGCGCGAACGCAATCGTAACCATCAACGCGATACCTAATGTTCAAGGTCAGGTGACAAACACTGCGAACGTAACAGCAAACGAACCTGACCCGGACACCGCTAACAACTCTTCGTCCGTAAACACGCTTGTCGAAGCGCCAGCTGTCCCCGTTGTTCTAGACCAGAATCTTTCTGTGAAGACTATCCTGAGCGGGCTGGATCAACCGACGAGCATGGCCTTTATCGGTCCGAACGAATTCTTTGTTCTTGAGAAAGCGACAGGAAAGGTTCAGCACGTCTTCAACGGTCAGTTGCAGACAGTTGCCGTTGACCTTGCTGTTAACAATGCTTCCGAGCGCGGGCTTCTTGGGTTAGCGCTTCATCCTAATTTCCCGGCGACGCCTTACGTCTATCTCTACTGGACCGAGAGCAGCACGGGCGCGGACACCAGCAACCTGGACGAAGTTCCGCTTCTTGGCAATCGCGTTGACCGCTTCACATGGAACGGCTCGACCTTGACGCTTGACCGCAACATCATAAAGCTTCGCGCTCTGCAACAGGACGCGGGCCAGCCATCGCGCGGCAATCACAACGGAGGCGTCGTGCGCTTCGGACCGGACGGCAAGCTCTACATTGTCATCGGCGACAATGGCCGTCGAGGTTTCTTGCAGAATGTAACGAACGGCTCTGTGCCTGACGATCAGTTCGGCGGGCCTGAGCCTGACGACGCGCACCTGACAGGTGTTATTCTGCGATTGAACGACGATGGCACGACGCCTACGGATAATCCTTTCTACAACGCGACGACTAACCTCACTGGACAGGCCGCCGCGAACATCAAGAAGGTCTTCGCTTACGGCATTCGCAATAGTTTCGGCGTGGCGTTTGATCCTGCGACCGGAAATCTATGGACCGAAGAGAACGGCGACGATGCCTTTGACGAGATCAATCGCGTAGTGCCGGGTTTCAACGGCGGCTGGATTCAGATAATCGGACCGTCTTCCCGCATCAGCGATTACAAATCAATCGAATCAACTTATGGCGCGGGCAACCTTCAACAGATACGCTGGTCGCCTACGTTGATTGCAGATACACCTGCACAGGCGCTCTCTCGCCTCTACACTTTGCCCGGCTCGCAATACCGCGAGCCTGAGTTTAGCTGGAAGTACGCGGTCGCGCCTTCGACCATAGGATTCGTCAAAGGCGGCGGGCTTGGTTCTCAGTTCGACGGCGACCTCTTCGTAGGAGCATCGCGCACGACTCTATACAACGGCTACCTGTTCCACTTCAAATTTTCCAACGACCGACTGAGCCTTGCCACTACCGACCCGCGATTGCAGGATAAGGTCGCGGACAACCTGGATAAGTTCGACATCACTGAAAGCGAAACTCTGCTCATAGGCAAGAACTTCGGCATCACCACGGACATCGAAACCGGACCGGACGGAAATCTATACGTCGTCTCGCTCTCAAACGGCGCGATCTATCAAATCTTCGCTAACAACACAGTGCAGCTTAGTTCTTCGACTTACTCTGTCAGCGAAGCTGCCGGAAGTTTAGCCGTCAACGTCACGCGCACGGGCAACACTGCAGATGCAATCAGCGTGGATTACGGCACGTCAGATACAGCGGGACTGACACCGTGCAATCAAACGAGCACAGGCATAGCATCGTCTCGTTGCGATTACGTGACGACAGTTGGGACGCTTCGCTTCGGAGCAGGAGAAACTACAAAGACAATTTTCATACCCATCGTGAACGACTCTTACGCAGAAGGATCGGAGACGTTCACACTTACTTTGAGCAATCCAAATGGTGCGACGCTCGGCTCTGTCTCAAACGCAACAGTCACCATCAACGACAACGACGTGACTACGGGCGGCAACCCAATAGTTGATCCGCAGTTCTTCATACGCCAGCAGTACATTGATTTCTTAGGGCGCGAGCCTGACCCGCCGGGATTCGCAGGATGGCTGAACATACTTAACAACTGTCCGCAATCAGGCAAAGACGCGCAGGGAAACTTCTGTGATCGTATAGAAGTCTCAGCAGACTTTTTCCGCTCGCCAGAGTTTCAGGATCGCGGCTACTTTATCTATCGCTTCTATTCCGTTGGTATGGGTCGCACTCCGCTCTACAGAGAATTCACGCCAGACTTTGCTAAAGTGAGCGGCTTTCTCTCAGACGCGCAGTTGGAAGCGAACAAGGTGGCGTTTGTTCGTGAATTTATGGCGAGGGCGGAGTTTAGAAACCGCTATGACGCGCTGACAGACCCTGCGGCTTACGTCAACGCGCTCGTAAGCACTGCGGGAGTGACGCCCGCGAACAAGCAGCAGTTGATTGATGATCTGGCGGCTGGTAGAAAGACTCGCGCAGAAGTTTTAAGAGCTATCGTCGAGAGCACGGAAGTCTATCAGAAGTTTTACAACGAAGCGTTCGTAGTGATGCAATACTTCGGATATCTCAGACGCGACCCTGACATTCTTTACCTGAACTGGATTCAGACTATGAACCAGAACGGCGGAGATTATCGCGTGATGATAAATGGCTTTATGAACTCTTCTGAGTATTTCTTGAGATTCGGACCTTGATTGAAGAGTGAGAATACATTCAATTGCAATCTGCCATGAGTTATTTTTTCATCACCAACTCTTTTAGAACAAACTCGTCCGGGTCTATGTGCACATTTGTCGGCTGGCTCGCAAGCTGAATGCGAATGTTCGACTCCTTGCCCGTAGGTTTGAGCGTTGTGCGTTGAGTGCCATTTGCTGTAACTATCTCTGCTTGAAGCGGAGTAAGAAAAGGCTCATCCGATTGCGTCTGCCTCAGATTGATTGTGAGCGTTCCACTCTGCCAGGTCCATGAGACTTCATAAATAGGATGGCCGCTCCCGTAAATCCAGCGCGCAAAAAACTCTTTCAAGTCCATCCCGGAAACTTTCTCCATCGCCTCGCGTAAATCTTCCGTCGAAGCAGTCTTGCTTTCGTGCGCTAGATAATAGGCGCGCAATCCTTTGAAAAAATTCTCGTCGCCCAGAAGCCCGCGCAAGCCGTGAAGAACCCAAGCGCCTTTCTCGTAGTTGTTCGGATTGAGCAGCTTGAAGAGGTCTTCCGTCTCCGTGTCGTGAATCGGCGCACGCCGCTCGCGCTCGTAGCGAAAATATGTTTCGGCATCGCGCTTCATGTAATCACGAAAGGCCGTCTCTCCGTCATACTTCTCTATGAAAAGCCCTGCGAAGTAGGTTGCAAAGCCTTCGCTCAGCCACAGGTCCGCCCATGTGGATTCCGTAACTGAATCGCCAAACCACTGATGAGCAATCTCGTGCGCAGTCACAGACTCAAGCCCGCGCCGTATGTTGAATCTGCTGCTCATCTGAGAATCTTTGCGGTTCTCAAAGAGATTGCTTGCGAAGACAATCGCGCTTGAGTTTTCCATCCCGCCAAAGCGCGTTGCGCCCACGATCAATGCGAGTTTCTCGTAAGGGTAGGGCGCGATCCTTTCGCTGAAGAGCGAGACGGCGAAGGGCGCTGCGCTGAAACCCTGCACGGCGTAGTCACGCTCCGTCTGCGGAACATAGTAGGCGAGCGGCGTAACGGTCTTCTCTTGTGGCCCTGACTGCGCATACTCGCCGACTGCAATGACCATGCAGTAAGCCGGGATGGGGCGCGATTCCGTGTAAGTCCACGTGCGTGTCGTGTCTGAGTTGTTGCGCGTCGCTGTGAGTTTGCCGTTTGCTACAACTATGTCGCGTGCGGGCGCGGTCACTGTGAAATTGACCGTGGCTTTCGCAGAAGGATGATCGAGGCAGGGAATCCAGTTATGAACGCGGTCCGGCCAGTTGTCGCCCGTAGCCGACGGCCTTCCAGCCTTGTCGTTCGTCAGAACAAGCCCATCCTTCGGGCGACCATGATAATGGACGATGACCGTCAACTTATCATTGCTGTTCGCCGTTCTTAAGAGTTCGACATTGAGCCGTCCGTTGCTCCGATTGAAATGCGTAGAGGCGTCGTTGACCGTCACGGAATCAACACTCATCTCGCCGAAATCAAGGTCGAGCGTAGTGAGCGGCCCTTTCAAAACCTGTATGGAAATCTCCGCCCGCGCGCTGGTGATTTCTGTTAGTTGGTCGTTCAAGGTCAGAGCGATGTTGTAGTTGACGGGACGCCACGAATCAACAATGCGCTCGTGCCGCTCCGCAAGGGCTAGAGAGAAGATTGATAGAAGAAGGATTGAAACGGCAAAGGATCGCAGCAAGATTAGAAGGAACGAGTTTTTCTTGTTAGCCATCGAAATTATTTTCCAAACCTTATATTTCAAAACTTGAAACTACAACGCAACTCTTTGCGCCTTCGCCATTGCTTTGCGCCTTTGCGAGAAATTGTTCTCGCAAAGGCGCAAAGGTAAAAACTTAAGGCGCAAAGGGCTACTTGTTTTGAGAATCATCGAAGACCCAACATCAAT